>JAFGEC010000314.1 GCA_016931775.1 Candidatus Zhuqueibacterota bacterium
AACAAAGGTCTGGAAGATTTCGGACGTCTGCAACTGGACTTGATCAAACAACTGGATGAGGGTAAAATTCACCGTATCAAAGCGCAGGAAAAAGTGGAAGAATACTGGATGGGCGCATTGCGCCGCGCCGTTATCGATGGTGATATCAGCCGGGGCTCGCTCATGGCGGGACAGTCAGTGGGATTGATCGGCCGGGAAATGCCCGTGCAGGAAATTATGGATACCTTTGTCAGTCAGATTGAAAATGAACTTCAACGGGTGAAAGGGAAACTGGGTTAATCCGGCTCTAGTTTACAATATTTGGCCAACGCTAAAACCGCAACAGCCTGGGCCAGTACCGGCGACGTCCAAAATGTAAAATATTTCGAACGCTCGCCCAGCTCACCTGATTTCAGCATGCGTTTTTTTCCCGCCAGTTCGGCAAGATATTCCGTTTCCGGCATATCACCTCGAATCCCCAAAATGGTCAGATCCTGATATTGCTCCTCGACGTTGGTGGGAAATAAAAAAGGTACCGTATTAAATCCTTTAACCGATCCTGAAAAACAGATATTTTCCAGCGGCAATTTTTTCAACTTTAGTGCCTGATGTAGCCATCTTATACCGGCGTGGACCACAATTTTAACGGAATCAGGTGTGTCCTTTAGCCAGTGTAATTCGATATTTTCACCATCTTTTTCCAGCGTCCATGTTTCCAGCAAAGTGTTTAAAACCAGAGCGGTACAATACACCCGGTCATCGACGGTGTTAAAGTCGCTGCGCCAGTAATTCCCGCCATTATCTTTATCCTGCCGTGCCGCTGACAACAACCGGCCAGAGACATGACCGCGCATAACACGGCCCAACTTTTCTAAAGCTTCCGCTTGAAAAGCCGCCGGTACCACTGACTTTTGGTTTATTTTCTCCAAAACTGCCAAGTTTCTGGAAACACTCCAAAAAAAATGATAGACTGTCGGATAATACAAGAGAATGATATTCCAATTTAATTCGGACCAATTGCTTTCAAGCAGCCATGTCATTAAATCAACGGTCTGCAAATAGCCGTCTTGAATAGTTTCATCTAACAACGCCAATTTGTCCGTGTCGTTTAAAATCTGTTTATTCAATCCAAGAAGTAAATGCGCGCAGACAGTGGGATCCACATTGTTCATATTTAAAGGCATTTTTGTGACCCGGTTTCCGAACTGCTCCCCTTCGTAAACATGCTGCACCCAGGTTGTGAACAGTATTAAATCACGTTCTTTTTCCCGCTGTGAACGGATATAGTTCCGCATCCAGTAATAGGTCCGTGGATCGATTATATTTTCACAGGAATCGCCTGAAAAAGGCCTGTAGGCATATTTTTTCAAAATATTCAGCAATCCCTTCACATCAAAATTGTTCTTTTGCCAACGTGCCGCCGGACCGGCATATTTATCATTTTGCTCCAAAAGGCATGACAAAGACATGGCCAATCCCGTATCATCGATATCAGGCGGCATATTGAAACGATTAAGGAATCCACGATTTTCCCCTTCTGCAATCATCTCGCGAATATCGGGAGCCTGTTTCCAGGTTGCTTTGAACGGATCGACATCCAGCCAGGACAGAAAACGGTACACCGGCGGCATCAGTGTGGTGACATAATTTGTCAACATTTTGATGTTATTGGGACATTGTTTCCACCCGTCATCGACCGGCCGCTGGCAATAAAAACAGTACAACGGAAGTCCTGAAGAAGCATTTTTATCCCGGTGTTTCAAAAGAGCGTTTACGCTGGCCTCAACTTTTTTCGGACAAAGTTGAACGACACCGAGTCTTTCCATCTCTAATAACGCTTCTAAGACAATAGCTGTGGTAAACATATTGTTGTCTTTAAGCATCAACCGGTCTTTTAACCTTCGGATGCCAGGGCGGTCGATATAATCTTCGAGAAAAAAATGGCTGATCTGGACGTAGCTGGGATACAATCCCTTCTGCCGGAAAGATAAAAACCACGGATCGATGCGGCGGAACAGCGGTAACGGCCGCCACTGTTGTTTTTCGATTTGACGGACCATCGAGGGTATCGATTTACTCATTGCTGCAGGGTCGGACGAGAACGGTTTTTTTGAAATTCTGTAACCGTAATAAGAGACGACGGTAATCAGGATAATAATCAAGGCCACTGCAATGACGGTGCGACGTTTCATAAGGACTCCCCTTAAAATATGCAGAGTTATCCTATATCCGGCATGTTATAGATAATTCCCCTCCTTTTAAATAGTATCACCTTTAAAATTTTACAGTACCAGCGAAAAATCCTTTCACCTTTTGCCGAAGGTTCGATTAATATTACATAAATCCTAATATAATATCAAGTGGTATTTGATCAGGGTATTCCATAGTTAGGTGGAGACGCAATGTTGCTCACATTCCAAAATTCAGAATCCTGTTGTTTTCTAATTCAAAAAAACTTTTGAAATGCAAATCCGAGATATTATATTGAATCAAAAAGGATAACATGAATCGACGACATTTCCTCGCTACCCTGCCGGCTATTTATCCGTTTAAACATACTCGTCCGAAACCGGCACCGGATAATAAAAAACAACCGGTCGACGTGCTGAAACCGGCCGGTGGTATCCCGAACTTTTGCGCCCATGAACATTGGGGCAGCATTTTTTCCATGGGCGATGCACCCGGTGGTTTTCGGGCGGATGTGGTGCCCGGCGCACTACCGGTTGAAAAAACCACACTCATACATCTGCTTATCGATCCATATATGGCCGGGAATCTCAAAAATACCGGGGATGATCCGTGGAATTTCCGGGTTAACAACTCTCAAATAATCAATATTTTCCAAATGGCCAAAGCCGATCCGTTTCATGCCCTGGAAGTGATAAAACCGGCTTTGGGAAATCACAGCCTGACGGGCACTTTTTTATGTATCAGGATGGGAATCTTGCTGTGTTATGGTTATGATATTATGGATTCTTCCAGAGAGAATACCCAAGACATAAACACGTTAATATCGGCTCATTACCAGCGGCTTTTCAGCTGGTACCGGGAAATCATGCAAAAGTTCAACTTTACCGAATTAATTCGTCCGGTTCATCCTGAATTTTACACCGCTGACAAAAACTCGGCATCCGCCCGGCAGGAGCTCGCTTTTACTCACACGGTTTTACGCATCGATCCGTTGTTGGAGTTCTGGCGACCTTCGGACCGGAAATCAAAACTGTCGCAAGCCGTCGGCATCGAACCCGTTGACGCCGCCTCATGGCGTCAGTTTTTACAAAAACTGTTCAGCATTGCGCAAAACAGTGGTGCGTTGGGTATCAAGCAGTTGCAGGCATATATGCGAAACCTTGATTTCCGTATGCATTCCGATATGCAGGTGAAATTTAAGGGGAATTTGAGTAAAAAAGAACAGATCGTATTTGGAGACTGGATCGTCAACGAGTGCTGCAAACTGACAAACGAATTAAACTGGCCGCATCAAATTCACGTGGGCACACATAATCTATCAAAATCAAATCCTTTGCCACTTGCCGGTATGGCACAAAATTATCCCAATCAAAAAATGGTTTTGCTGCATTGCTGGCCTTATACCAGGGAGAGCGGATATCTGGCAAAAAATTACAAGAATGTATATCTGGATACCTGCTGGCAAGCCATCTTAAATCCAGATTTTCTCAGGGAGACGCTGCAACAGTGGCTATGTTACGTTCCTCTGTCAAAAATTACTATGAGCAACGACAGTACTTCTATCGAGATGGCCGTTGGTGCGTCGAGTATCAGCAAAAAAATATTACTGGAAGAACTTGAGAACAGTCACCACAAGCTTGGGCTAAACGGTGATGGGATTTTGGAAACGGCGACAGCTTTTATGCATAATAATGCGGTGGAGATTTACAAGACAGGGAAAAAATTGTAATGTTCAAATGACGAGTGTATGTCAGCTATTTAATCAAGGACCGGCTGTTGATGGGAACCGAATAATACTAGTATACCGTTTAGCTTGTGTAAACTTTACCTTCTTCCCCGTCAACAACGACCTCCTGTCCATTCTTGAGTATTTTGCAGGCATCTTTGACATTTACGACTGCCGGTAGGCCGTACTCTCTGGCAATGACGGCTCCGTGAGACAATACATTGCCGGTATCCATAACCAAAGCTGTTGCGGTGAAAAACAGAGGTGTCCAGCCGACATCCGTTCGGGATGCAACAAGAATTTCTCCTTCCCGGAATTTCCCGAATTCAGAGGGATTCGAAATAATTCTCACCTTTCCCTTTACTCTCCCCCCTGAAACCGGTGTCCCGGTTAAGGCGTCTGAGACGATTATATCAACAGGTGCCTCAAGTTTGTCCAAAGAATCATAAAAAATGACCGGCGGTAATTGAATCGACAAATTTGTTTTATAATCTCTTTTTCGTTTCGAAATGACCTGGCTTATCCGAACATCGCTCAACCTGTTCCGGACGATGGACCGAATCTCTTTGAACAATAAATAAAAGATATCATCCTTCTCCTCGACACCACTGTTTTCTCTTTGTGAAAGACGCTTGCCAAGTTCAACCAGATACCGTCTCAACTGGGCGTATTCCATAAGATGATAAAATTTTGTCGTTTCTCTCAAAGCGGAATATATTTGTGAATATTTTAAGGCAAATGTATACACTTTTCTTTCCATGGGAATCAGCTTATATATTCCGGCAGAATATTCTTTTAATTGTTCCTCCTCAAGCTCGATTCGCGTTCTTTTTTGTTTTTCAAAATGTTCGAGGGGATTGGATTTTTTTGATAAAAGAAAATGCTGAATCAGCTCAAATACCCTCGCAGGCTCCTCGAGCCACCGCGGAGTCGATAACTCAAATTCATCCGATGTCCGGTGCCCGTATTTTAGCAAAAATTGCTGAAATATTTCCAAATAGTTCCGGCCGTTTTCCGATCCCTGAAGTTTTGCTGCGATTTGCTCCGGTGGATGATTTAAAATCACATCG
Source organism: Candidatus Zhuqueibacterota bacterium (assembly GCA_016931775.1). Taxonomy (GTDB): domain Bacteria; phylum Zhuqueibacterota; class Zhuqueibacteria; order Residuimicrobiales; family JAFGEC01; genus JAFGEC01. Next base: position 4,966 of record JAFGEC010000314.1, read on the forward strand.
ATGACTCGAGGACACGCCTGAACGGCAAGTTTCCACAATTGAAGATTACTTTCAGTTACTTTGTTTCCATCAATGCCGCTCAGAAGAATTGATGTTTTTTGGTTACCAACCAGGATCGAAAGCAGTTTGCAAACAGGCTCGAGGCATATTTCAGAGTATATATGATCCTTTAAGGTCACACAAGCCCAATTTTGCATAATTCGCTCTATTTGGTCGACCAGCTCTTTTTCTGAGAAATTGTGTAATTCCCTGCTGTTTGTTTCCTCAATATAATCGAAATAGGCAGGCAACACCTGTTTATAAAACGTAATATGACAATGTTTTATCAGTTTATATATTGTATACGCCAGTAGCGTCATTTTATACATAAAATAAGGCAGTAATAACACAAATTTTAAGATAAATAGCAACAGTTTAATTCCATACTTGCCGTAATCCAATTGAGGGTGAAAATCATTTGCCAGAGAAGGATTATTTTTAACCTTTTCATAATCAAATGGTTTGATGGGGAGGCCGATAAAAGAAAAACAATCAATAAATTTGTTCAAATCATAATAAGGCTTACCCGCTATCAGTTCGATGAGACCATCCGGAGCAATCTTTCCCAGCCCGAGTTTTTTATAAACGCCAAAACTGCCCTCTTTGGACAATCCAAGTCTGATCACTTCCCAACTCAACGGTTTTGGTGCAGCACGGATTCCGTATTCTTGTCGCCTATCCTCTTTTTTTTTATATTCTTGCTGGATTTACACACAATGTACTCATCTGCAGAGACCTCTTGTGATACAATAACTTCGCCCAAACCCCAGCCCGCATTGATAACAATCTCATCTATTTTATTTGATACCGGATTTACTGTAAACATAACACCGGACTGCAGGCATGCGATCACGGGTTGTACAATCACGGCCATGGAAACTTTGGAGTGATCCAGATTCTTACTCCGCCGGTAGTATAAAATCCGTTCATTCCATACGGAGGCCCAACATTTTTTGACAGAGAAAAGTAAATCCTCAATACCACTAACACCGAGATACGTATCATATTGTCCCGCAAAAGAGCTGTCCGGCAGATCTTCATAAACACCGGAAGATCGAACTGCAAAATGACTCGCTTTTGTATTCTTCCGCAGTCTGTTGTATGCCCTTGTTATGGCTTTTTTTATATGGCTATTGATTTCCTGCTTTAGAATAGAAGCCGTTATCTTTTCAACATTACGCTTTACCACTTTTCGGTCATTATAGTTAACGCTTTCCAGCGTCTTTGAAATATAGTCCATTAGATTGGATTGCCGGGTAAATTCAAAAAAAGCCACCGTGTTAATACAGAATCCGGACGGCACATTCATCCCCAGACTCACCAATTCCCCAAGGTTAGCAAACTTGGCTCCCACGATGGATTTGTGGGTTTGGTCGACGTTATCCTGCCATTTTATGTATGTTGCTCTTTTCATCATTTTCCACATGCACCGATATTCGGCCGTTCAGATGCTGAAATTGCATGACCCCAATAATCTTTTTCGGCAGGAATTAACAATATTTTTCCGGCCCGTACAGCCGGGGAACCGGCAGACGGCTTAAAAAAAGGGATGGCATTTATCATCCGGGGTTGAAGATTATCCATCTGTCCCTCCTGAGGCAATAACAGCAACGGGTCCGCAAAAACCGGCGCGGTTTCAAAGCGCAAGTCGGGTTGAGTTATACCCGATTGGGCATGTGCAAAATTCCAGTACAGGTTGTTATTGAATTCGGCTCCGGTAAAATTCCCGCCGGTGAATTCATCCGTTTGACCGGTGATCAGAAAAATATTATTTTCAAATATGAAATTTTCGTAACGTCCCGGAAGGAAATTCACGCCATATCCGAAATTGTTGACCACCGTATTGTTATAGGCATGCAGGTTCTTCATTTGAACGGCCGCCGGATCGCACCACATAAATATTCCGCATTGACCGTTTTTTTCTCCGTCGTTATAACTGATGTTATATCGGACGATATTGGCATCCCAGGTATCGGCGCCGGCATAATGATAAAAATTTGCTTTTGCCAGTGATCGCCAGGCTGTTTGAGGAGACCGTCCGTCATTGGTTTCCTTTCCGGCGACTGAATCGATATAGTATTCTTTTCCCTGCACACTCACCGAAAACATTTGCAGGATAAAAAACAAAAAGAGTAAAAGGACTCTCATAATCTCCTCTTGAAAAAAGATATAACGGTTCTTGATTAAATTACTGCAATCCAAAACACTCTGAAACATTTATTATTTCTTTGAATCGTATGACGCGCACATTCAATCGTGCAAAAATTTTTTTATTCACCGTGCCAATTAATTTTATTGAAAGGTTCTTTAATAAATATAACTTTTTGGGCACCCAAGTCAACAATAATTTGCTAATCCTTAAATCCCGGTGTGACAATTCAAAAGAGGTATCGGAAATGCTATATCAATAAGGGCCAATTTGGGATTGCTGATACCAGTATGCGGTCATTATAGTATTTAAATAACGCAGACACGGAGGATGCACAGAACAGAATCATTACAAATTGACATTTTTCATCAAAAACTGAATTTTACCAGTTAAAACATTTTGCAATTGTTCAAAAATTTTACTTAATTTAATAGATTAAACTTGCCGAAAGGAATTTAAAATGAAATTTACAGCATTTTTCTTCATTATGTTGGGTTTCGTATCCGCATTGATATCGCAACCGGAAATTATGGCGCGGTGGAGTTTCGAACAAGACGGCGAAGACGCCAGTGGCAACGGCCACACGGCGGTCTTTCGAAACGGAGCACAGTATTGCGACGAAATTGATGCCATTGAGGGCAACCATTCACTCATCCTTACCGGTTCCAATTATGCCGTGGTCGAGGCATTTGATTTAGGCGATCAATTCAGTATAACCGGATGGGCCTTTTTGGAAAACGACCAGACCAACATCCAGACCATCATCGGAAATTGCGAGGGCGGCAGCACAGTCGATGGTTTTAAACTGTTCGTCAATAATTGGGAGACGGCAAACTTACGGCTTATCGTGGAGCCGTCCGACGGTGTCGACCGTATAGATGTCAACGCACCCGAAGGCACATTTGAAGAGGCCGTCTGGAACCATGTCGCCATCACAGTGGACCGGGCGTTGGGAATGATCGATATTTATTACAACGGCGAAAAGGTAACGGAAAACAACATGACGGTTACCGGATTTCAAACAAACCGCTCGCTCTATATCGGTGCCATGGCCGGTCCGTCCTGGTACTGGCACGGCATGCTGGATGATATCCGGTTATACAGCGGTATTCTCACCGAGGACGAAATTGGTGATTCCATGGATCCTCTGCCGTTAGGTATAGGCGCAAAAAATAATCCGCTCGTTTCTCCCGGCCGTTTTAAACTGGGCCAGAATTACCCTAATCCTTTAAACGCATCGACGGTTTTTCCCATTTCACTCAACGAACGGCAGCGTGTGAAAATCGAAATTGTCGATGTATCGGGACGGGTAATCGATATTTTGCAAGATGGTGAAATGCCGGCCGGTGAGCATTCTATTCATTATGACGGACAACATTTATCCAGTGGTATGTATTTGTACCGCTTGACAGCCGGAGATCAGAGTAAATCAGCCAAGATGCTGCTGATAAAATAGACCGAGGGTGCAAAAAGTTCGTGCAGCCTCAGTATTTTGCAAAGCCGGTTTACTAAATCATAGAAAGCAATACGGCCAAGCCTAAAAACACAAAACCAAGCCTTTTGGTCAAACCGGCCAATCGGTCCGGGCCGATGCCCCGCTTCCGGTAAACAAAGTTCGTCATCCAAACGCCGAAAACGACGGACAACATTGCGATTGAGATCCCGGCCATTATATCACTTGGAAAGTGTTTTTGTAAGGCGATTCGTGAATAGCATACCAGAACGGATAGTATCCAAAATGCCACTTTAAAAAAAATATTGATGCCTGTTTTATTTGATGCCATAAATAAAAAGACCAAGACCAGTCCCATGCTTTTTGCAGCGTGTCCCGACGGGAAGGAGGATGTTGCGGACCGGATATCATGCGCGATCTGACCGGCCAGTTGTTCCACCGGCCTGGTCCGGCCGATAAGTTCCTTTAAAATATCACCGCCGATACTGGCAACCGCAAAGCTGAAAACGATCCATAAAAACAACTGCCGGTTCGATTTCAGGTTTTCGCTCTTCAGAGATAACAAAGCCAGCAGACCCAACATCAGAGACATCAGCCCCATCCCGTAACGGGATATCAAAGCAAAGCCCTCGTGCAATAATTCATTTTCATATATCCGATTATGTTTTAGCACAATGTCCGCATCAATCTGTTGCTGGTTCCAGAGTAATGAAGCAAGTACGGCAAAAAGTAAAAACAAGAGTATTACAGTGATGGTTTTCGCCCTTGATATTTTCAGGGTGATGATATTTCCATTGGATTTTTCGTTAGAACTGTTCATATGCACGGACCTTTCAAAATAATAGCTCGATGCTAATGATACACGGGACGGAATTTTTTAAAATAAGTAAAAAATAAAAATAAATAAAGACATTATTTCTTGACAACAAAATATTTCAATTTAGAAATATAATATGTAAATAACGGAGGAATGGAAAAAGTAGCTTTCATTGTCATTAATATTTTGAAATGGCATAAAAAAATTATAGGCGGCGCACGAACGCAGTATCAAACAGTATGGCCGGGAATAGAATTAAAGTGTGAGGGTGATGAGAGGGCAATGACAGCTGTTCTGACACTGCAAGCCGGCGTCGATCCCCGTTCATACCACACTGGCACAGGATACGGATCAAACCATGGCAGATGAACTGGTGCAAGCCTGGCAACGATCACAGGCGTATTTGATAAAATTTGCGGAAAGCATGCCTGAAGATCACTATTCATTCAAGCCCACGCCCGAGATCATGTCGTTTGGGGAACAGCTCGTGCACATCGCCGGCGGTACGTTTTGGTTCGGATCGAAAATCGGGGGTGAAGAAGGGCCGGCAGGTGAGTTCAAAGCAGAAGGTAAAAGCAAGGCCGAAATTATTGAACATGTGGACAAATCATTTGAATTTGGCCAAAAAGCAATCGAAAGTGTCAGTGATGCGGAAGCCGGAGAAATTGTACCGATGTTTGGCGAATTCAAATTGGCCAAGTCTCAAATTATCACATCCATGTTCACTCATATTACCCATCACCGCGGCCAAATGGTGATTTATCTGCGGTTAAAAGGGATCAAACCGCCTCAATATGTGGGATGGTAAAGTTGCACCAGTTTTCCCTTTTTACTGGATGTTTTGTTATTAATCTTTTTCATACAGCTTTCTTTTTCCATTTTTAAGGATTTAATGATCTACTTGAGCCATTTTTAGTGCAAAAAAGGGATGCTTAGGCCCTGTTTTTTTAAAAAAAATTGACTTATATTTAATAAAAACAATCTAAAATCAAGGACCGACCCCGATATCAAAAATTGACAGGATCAGGATATTTCATTTTTAACCATATTATTTCAGTAACTAAAAAACGTATATCCAATTTTGTTGATTCAGTGCAACCTGTAGTGTCCTGATCCTGTTCAACCTGTTGTCAATTTCTTTCCACTAAAAACACTCGACCAAATCCTACCGGCGACTCATTTTATATACAATAACTTTTTCACATCCACAAATCCGCCGGATTCCAGTTTATAAACGTAAACACCGTTCGCCAGGCCCTCCGGACTCCACTGTACGGTGTATTGTCCCGGTTGCTGGATCCGGTTCACCAGTGATTCGATTTCACGGCCCAGTACATCATAAACCGTGAGGCGCACGTTTCCGCTTTTTGCAATGGTATACGTGATGATTGTAGAGGGATTAAATGGATTCGGATAATTCTGACAAAGTACAAATTCATACGGAGTGCCAGACGACTCGTTTTCCACTCTGGTGCCCGAATCGGCCAATTCCACCAAACTTACATCATCTATGGTCACCTCCAGGGTTTCACCACCCCATCCGCAACCGGCCTTGATACCAAAGTACAGCGTCACCGGCTCTCCCGGAGTACCCGGTGCCGTATAGATGGTCGTATTTTTACCGTCGCAACCATATCTGCGAAAGGTGCCGTCGATAGTGTCGCCACTGCACCCCGACCACGAATTAAATCCGATCAGGACCTCGGAATTACTGCCGCCTGCCGGCGTCCAGTCCACACCTTCCACAGGTGCTTCTTCACTGATGTAAGCCTGAACCCAGGATCCGTCGCCGAGATTTCCGCTCAAATGCCGGAAACCGGCGTTAAATCCATAGGATTTTCCGCCTGCAAGTTCTATCTGCTGCCAGACCAGTCCGTTACAGCTTTCACCGTTGGCGTTTCCCTTCAAGTACAGGCATTTATTGTGCCCCAAATTTGGATTGTTGCCGGAATCGTCTGAAAGGACCACTTCAAGATCATTCGGTGCACCCTGGCCCCACACGGTCCAGCCCGATTCATCCTCAAAATCACCATTAACGATAAGATTCGGCCGGAGGGTAATATCATCAACAGCAAGCTCGAATTCGGTACCACCCCATCCTGCACCTGCCTTGAAACCGATAAAGACTGGTACCGTCTGCCCGGCTTCGGCAGGCGCCCGAATCAAGGCGGTATGGTTGTCCTCACAGGCATAGTCCACAAAAGTGACATCCAGGTCTATTCCGGAGCAGCCGGACCAAGAATTAAAACTGAACATGCGGGCTGAATGTGTACCCTCTGCTGGGGCCCAGTCAGCGCCGTCTACCGGTTCTTCTTCACTCACATAAATCTGGAACCATGTTCCAGCGTCGATAGGACCGCCCAAATGCAGCCAGGCCGCATCCAGTACATAAGTCGTTCCACCCTGCAATTCTACCTCCTGCCAGATCAGGCCATTGATCCACTCACCTGTTGTGAGATATCCATAAACGTAACAGCAGGCACTACCGCTGCCAAAAGTCGGCATATCGTCCGAATAGGGAAAAACGAACTCGACATCGTCAGGTGTGCCGCCATTATAATATTCCCACACGGAATCATCCTCAAAGCTGCTGTTGAGTACAACGTTCTGGCCGTTAGTCGTCCCGGACAGCAATAGAATGATGAACAAAACCAAAAACAACATTGCTGACAAATTTTTCACAAGTCCTCCTGTTGTTAAATTTAAGTTTATACAGCCTAACCAATATTTCACACACAAATTCCCATCTCAAAGTTTTAACAAATATAATTTAAACTCTTGAAGACAATAATCAAGTTACGTCACTGTTATGTCACCTGTTACATACCAGGCTGTCACGTCGTCTTATCCGCCTTATAATTGTTCACACTTGCCGGATTTGAAATATTTTGTTACATCTTTTGCTTGCTTTTAAATAAATTTCAATTTATTTTTCATCAATAACTGGATAAACTATAAAGATGCACAACAGGGATAAAAAGTCGATCATAAAAAGACTGGTTGAGAATCCGATTTTCTGCAGCGGGGACTACTATCAGGATCTTTTACTCTATCTGTTTGACTGCCATCAAAAAGACCGTCTTCCGACGGAAATTGATTTTGCCATCAATGTATTCGGCAAAAAAAAAGATTTTGATCCCGCCGAAGACACGGTTGTTCGGGTTTATTTTTACCGGTTACGTAAAAAACTCGCTGAATACTATAACGGGCCGGGGAAGCATGATCCGGTTCGGATAACCATACCCAAAGGTCATCACTGTATTGAATTTTACACACAGCCTTCGTTTGTCGTCTGGTTCAAAAAAAATATCAACATTAAAAAAATCTTACCATACATTCCGGCGTTGTTGTTGACATTTGCCGTCATCTATCTGGCGCTTGAAAACAACCCGGCCGCTCAGCATAATTCCGCCGGTCGAAGTGTTTTCTGGAAAGAATTTCTCGAAAATGAGCGCAAAACCCTGATCGTCATCGGAGAGTTGTATACATTTTATCTGAATAAACCGGATATCGGTCATGAATGGCTGGTACGTGACGATCAGATAAATTCGTATGAGGAGTTACAGGCATTTCTCGCAAACTATCACGTCAATCCTGCGGACATCTATTTACCGGGGTGGGATATTGTCCCCAAGTCGGCGGCCATAAACATTCTGGGGATTTATGACGTTCTTTGGACGGTTAAAGAGGACCTGGAAATCAAAATTACTTCCCAGGTCACTCTGGAGGACATCCGTGAAAAAAACATCATTTATGTCGGTAATTTCCATAACCTTAAACATCTCGAAAAATACCTACCCGGCGACCGTTTCCGCCAGGTAACCCGTTATAAGCCCTACCAAAAACACCCGGAACGTTACCTGCGCGTTAAAACACAGCAGCTCGATACCACCTATCAATTTACCTACTATTACGATCAGAAATCCGGTTCGAACGAAGATTACGCATTGGTCACCAAGGTGCCTGGACCCACTTCCAATGTTTTTTTATTTATTGTTTCGTTTTTACCTCTGGGACGTCTTGAGACGATTAAAATGCTCACCGATGAAGAGTTGTTGCCGCAGATCATGAAGGAGATTCACGGTATTAACCGTGAACCCGCCGATTACTTTGAGATATTGATACAGGTTAGAGGGTATGAAGAGCAGGGATTTGAAACCGCGGTCAAACACTTTTTCCCACTGAATGAAACGCCTTGAGCTCAAATCATTTGGATTATTCAAACAAGCTTCGGTACTTTCAGGTTTATTTCAACAGGAGCAGCTTGACCGTCCTTTTATAATTTACAGATTTTTGATTCACTCCTGCTGCACGCATCCGGCAAAAATAAAATCCACTGCTCACAGCGCGTCCATGGTCATCCCGTCCATCCCATTTGGCCGTATGTTCCGAGGCTTTTTGCTTACCGTCAACCAGCGTTCTCACTTTGCGGCCCAAAACATCATAAACCGTCATTTTCACGGTGGACAATACCGGCAAATCGTAGGAAATGGTCGTCTCTGCATTAAAAGGATTGGGATAATTTTGTGCCAGTTTGAATTCCGGGATATTACAGTTTTGAAAACAATTTACGCCGCTGTTGAGCTGTATGGAAATCCGAAAACTGTCGGCCGTGCTGTAATTTTGATCTGCATCGATCAAAAGTCTGAAAAGTGTTTCATGGGGAACCGTTTCGGCATTTATCCGTACCTGAAAAGGCTGGGAAACGTTATCCGCAACGGCATGTCTGTCGATGCCGCCGTATTCGGCCCTGTCCTGCAGAATTTCCACATCGGGATCCTCACTGGTCAGCGTCGCGGATACACCGGAGCCATCCAGACTCGTATTGAGCAGCGCCACAACCAGTTGAACCGTCTCACCTGCTTCTACGATCCCATTGTTATTCCCCTCACTATCATCTATTTCAAAACCGGAAATTCGAATAAAAGGGGCATCCAGATGATAGAAAAAACGTGCACCCATATCGGCAGGTGTTCCATCGCCGTCCAGAGGACTCACCGGATCGCCTGAATCGATACACGGGGAAAGATCGGTTAAATCGTACTGCTCATTGGCAAACAACGGATCCGAATCCAGGTTGCCTGTTCCCGGAAATCCGTATTCAACCGTACTATAGGTAAGATGGATTTTCCCGCCGCCAATTTCGGCTACAGGGCCACCGGATGTCTGGGAATTTCCCCAGATGATGTTATTGTTTCCAAATGCCTCACCGCGCCAGACAAAAATCGCGCCGCCCTTCCCGCCATATGTACCGCCGCCCAATGAGCTGTTTTCCACAATCGTGTTGTTGTCAAGACGAATCGGATCGTCGCTGCTGCCGATGATCCATATACCGGCCCCCCCATACGCTTGGCCACCGGAATTAAAAGAGAACACATTCCGGACGGCATAACAACCCGAATAATTAATATCCAGGCCCGCACCATAATCGGCATAATTGGCCGTGATAATATTATTTTCAATACGGGGATTGCCGCCATAACATAGTATACCTCCCGCCTGCGCGCCGTCAACACCGGTTTTGTCGGTAACAGAGTTGTCCCTGATAATATTGTCTTTAATGACCGGTGATGCCCGGAAGCAAAACACACCGCCTCCACCCCGCCAGATATAATCGGGAAGATCCGGATCGACCCATTTGGTCCCCTGGCCGAAACTGAGGGTAAATCCCTGCAAAACGGCGCTGGAATCCTCCCCATGGCAAAATATAACGCAGCTGGCAGTATCCGAGCTGGAAGAAGAAGTAGCATTGCATATAGCAGTGTTTTCGATCTTGCTCAAATCGCCCTCCAGAAAATATTCACTTGTCACTACCACTCCCCTGCCGCGGAACCGGACATTTTCAAAATACATACCCGGTGCGACGAGAACAGTATCGCCCGCAGCCGCCCGGTCGATACCCGCCTGAATGGTCGGCGCGTTGTCCGGTACCTCAATAATCTTGCCTTCAACCGGGCCATGGCAAAGCGAGCACCATATGATTAAAACACCGGTAAAATTCAACAGCCTCAGCATAAAGACCTCCAGGTTTTAGGATTTTATGTTCGTTTATGAAAATTAAAATTTTGATTAAATTTAAAAAATTAAAAGGAATTTGTCGTCCGGGTTTCTAAAGTCGGACTGTTTTTTTGTATTCATGGATTTTGGGGGATTGGGGGTTTGGCGTTGGTTATAGAAATACTCAAGGGATTTCAAAAAATCAATATTGACACGATCCGTTCCTAAACACTTGAATGGGATCATAGCATCTTTGGAAAATAGCGCCTGATGATATGAGGATAATAATAGGTTAACAATTTCGGAGCAATATTATCAACAATAACAACACGTCAATG
>JAFGEC010000315.1 GCA_016931775.1 Candidatus Zhuqueibacterota bacterium
AAAGTATGATCCTGCATCAAAATCATAAAATTTTGCTGCAAACAATCAATCCTGCATTCTGTCCTTCGGGTTTCAAAAATTTTAGGCTTTTCTATCCTTCTGCGTCTCCGAGCTTCTGTGCGATCAATCACACAGAGGCAGTGCGATACAGAGGAGAAAACAGAGGGAGTCATATGTTAAGAGTTTTGTTAATTCGCTCGTTTTTAATCCTAATTTTAAAAGCATAATAGGAATAACCGACACAGTATAATATACAGTACGGTGTAACCCTCTGCGCCCCCGCGGTTCGGCGCGAGATTAAAAAGGAGGATACTGAAGCTTGGAATCAGACGAATTGTGAGAGTATTTTGATTTATATAAACAAAATTTTGGAGACACCCAGTTTAAACGTTTCTTGCAAAAAACAAATATATTCTATAAATTATTCATTCAGATTGTATAGATTGGTCAAGAACGAAAGAAAGGACGGCCGGAAAATGAAATTTGTATCCGTTTTTATATTTTTTGCCACTTTGACTGTGGCACAGGATATTGCGCAGTGGCGCGGACCGGAAAGAACGGGTTCCTATCCTGACAAGAACCTGCTTCAACAATGGCCGGCGGATGGCGCTATTTTGTTCAGTTTTGATTATGCGGATTATTACAAGCCTACCTGGCACCCCGAAGCACCTTTTATCAATTGTAACAGTCCTATCTATCATGACGGATTTCTTTTTGTTACGAGTGGTTATAACCACGTCGCCGTCAAGCTCCAAATTTCACCGGATGCATCCGCTGTCGAACCTGTCTGGCACCAGCCGGTTCTGGATACTCACCATGGGGGTGTGGTTCTAGTGGACGAGTATCTTTACGGCTCCACCTGGATCGATAACAACAAGGGCAACTGGGCGTGTGTGGACTGGAACAGTGGTGAGGTTAAATACGAACAGGAGTGGGAAACCAAAGGCCCGATTATAGCTGCGGACGGCAATTTGATCGTATATGATGAAAAGAGGGGCAATGTGGCATTGGTTAAAGCAACACCCGATACGTTTCAGGTGATTTGTTCTTTCCGCAACCGCCAGGGCAAGGGGCCGCACTGGGCCCATCCGTCCATAGACAAGGGGCGGTTATATGTACGGCATGGCGACACCGTACAGGCCTTTCAGATCGGCCGCTAGGGAGGTTTGTTCATGCGCATTGACCGCATGCTGGCGATAACCGTCATTTTGCTCAACCGGAAACGCATTTCCGCACGGGCGCTGGCGGACAAATTCGAGGTTTCGGTGCGCACAATTTACCGGGATATCGATGCCCTCAATTCGGCCGGTATTCCTGTCGTCTCCTATCCCGGCAATGACGGCGGTTTCGGGATTGTAGACACCTTCAAGCTGGACCGTCAATTGTTTACCTTTCGTGATATGATTTCCGTCATTTCAGCCCTGAACGGATTGAACAAAACCCTCGAAGACAGTGAACTGGACAACGTTATTGAGAAAATTCGCAACCTGGTGCCCAGGGAAAAGTCCGGCGAGCTGGATCTCTCCCTGGAGCAATTCATCATCGACGTTTTACCATGGGGTGCAAGGCAGAAGCAGCGTGAACTGATCCAGATTGTGCACAACGCCATTGTGAATAAAAAACTGCTGGAATTTACTTACCGCAATTCCAAAGGCGAAGAAACCCGGCGCGCCGTTGAGCCGATGACGTTACTGTTCAAAGGATACGCGTGGTATTTATTCGGCTTTTGTCAGTTGAGGAATGACTACCGGTTTTTCCGCCTGTCCAGGATTTCAAATCCGGATAGCTCACAAATCGACTTTCAGCGGCGGGACAAATCCTATAACGAGTTTGAAACCGACCAGAAAAATCAAAAGCCGGTGTCTCTGGTGTTTAAATTCAGTCCCGAAGTCCGCTTCCGGGTGGAAGATTTTTTCGATCCGGAGGATATCGAAATTCTGGAAAACGGCGGGACAATTGTCCGTGTGCAGTGGCCGGAGGACGAATGGGTCTATTCGATGATACTGAGTTACGGCGAGCATATTCAGGTGCTCGAACCCGCACATATTTGTGAAAAAATCCTGCAAAAAGTAAAAAAAATCGTGACAAATTTTCAAACCTGACATAATGGTGTCACAGGCTTGTTGTATATTGTTCCCGGATGTGACGCAATAACCGTCACGGGAAATTATAAAAGCATGTTTTACACGAAAAAAGGAGGTTTGAAATGAACTCGCATTGTTTATCCTGCGGAATGCCCATCAGCGGCGAAGACGGTAAAGACCGTCGTGGTGATTATTGTTTGTACTGTACGGATGAATCCGGTAACCTTTACCCCCGCCAAGTCGTGCAAAAGGGAGTTGCCGAGTGGCTGAAACAGTTCGGTCCCCAGGATCCGGCCATCGACTACATGCAGCGGGCCGACCTGTATCTCTCTGCCATGCCGGCGTGGGCGCAACTATAATGTGAAAGGAGGTAGAACAAAATGAAAAATTTATTCAAAATTATACTTTATGCTTTCTGGGTTTGGTTGATCGGTTTTGTCGCCGGAGTTATCGTCTATCCCCTGCACGAGTCAAATTTCCTGCTGTTTAAATCCATTATGGTTGTGGTGGGTGTACTGGCCGGCATGTTGATGCTGATGGTTTATTTCAAAAAACTTGAGGGCGATTTTTTTAAACTGGGTATTATCGTCGGTATTGTCTGGTTTATCGTCAACATTCTACTGGATTTAATCGTTCTGGTGGGATTTTTAAAAACGCCTTTGGGTGAATACTTTGTCGGCATCGGAATCCGTTATCTTGCCATGCCGGTCATGAGTATTGGTGTTGGCTGGCTGTTGGAAAAAAAGCGGTTTTTGCAGGCTGAATGAGCCGGAATTTGATTGTTCTGAAGAGGCTTTATAATAATTACATTATATGTATTCTTTTAACGGCATGTTTTATTTCCGGAAATATTTTGTGTTCCGCTCTGTGAACTCTGTGCTCTCTGTAATTCTATTTTCTAACCACGAGGGCACAGAGATTAATTTCGATAACATGTTATTCTAAAAAACTGAAATGCCTATTGAAATTGAATATCCCTCATGCATTCCCTGGATGAATTGTCCGGACCATTATTGCAGATTTCACAAATAGTAAAGACCGATTACTTTCATGCAAATAATTTTTCGCTCGACGGTTCTTTGCGTTTTGCGGTTCACTAAAGATTTTCAATTTTTAGAAGAATCATTCATAATAGAATTGATAACTTGAATTTTGGGGAATAATTCAACTGCAAAAATCACGAGAATGATTGAGTCATCAGCTGGAAAAAAAGTTCAAAGAAGCTTGGGACCAGGTTTGATGGAATCAGTTTATGAACAGATTGTTGATAGAAAACTCGCAATTGCCTTTTCAGTGGCATGTGAAAAGCACGTACTCTTTTAAATTTTTAACAAAAGAAATGGCCCGTTTTTCAACTTTTTTTTCCAGTATTCTGTTAAAGGCGGTTTTATTGGTTGTGGATAGCTGATAGTATTCAATCATATAGCCGTCGTTAAACTTTTTCATTCTGTAATATCCATTTGAGGATAAAATGGTGGGTACCGAGGGTGCTACTTTGCTCACCGAAACCATTTCAAAATCGACCTGGTTGCCCCGCAGGATTCTTTTATAATCCGACTGAAGGTGAAAAATAAGTATGCTGAAATGATACCGTACGATATACCACCCGTCGCCTTTTTCATACAACTCGATATTAAAATCTTTTGGTATGAATTTTTGCAAGTGATCAAAGTCATAAAGAATGGATATCAACGTGCTGCTGTCGCACTGGGCAAAAAAGCTGCTGGAAAATATCAGTGTCGTGTCCTGTTTGATGAATTCATAAGTTAAATTCGTTTCGTTGACCGTAAGTGTGTCGTTGGCTGCGGAGAAAATCAAAAGGAAGCTGAGCAGTGAAAGCATGAAAAAGTACCTCTATATTTTAATGATGCCAAAATGAATGAGCGTTTCAAAGCTGGATCAGGGCGAAGAATCGCCTCGGTGTTCTTAAATGGTTATTTTATAGATTGTCAACAGCTGAAATGAGTTGTGGTGTATATAATCAGCCGTTGATAAAATTGAACGATGACCGATTGTTACATTACGCTTTTTTTATAACTTTTACAAGGTTTTTCGGTGGGATGTCCCTGTTTTTAAGTGGATGAGATGAACGGTACAATTTTAAAGATGATATTTTCAGACCGGAATACTGTCTTTCAAGTTTTGACCGATTTTATTTCAAGAATTACAAAAACAAAGAAAACAAGCGACGCACGTTTTAACCATGCGCCGCTTGACAATTGGTTATTCTGCATCTGCAACAAATTTATCACTGTTTGTATAATTTATGGAGGTATGAGCTTTTACCCAATCGTAAATGGGACGCCAGAACAATTTTTCAGCATTCCCGGAGATGAAAATATCGATGTGCCCGATCTCTTCAACCAGAGTCGGTGTACCTGTACTCACGATGAGGTTGGTGATGTCGGTGCTTCCCAGAAGACTATTGGTATAGACCGACGACTGACCCAGGCCTCCAACCGCTGCAACATTCAGGATCGGAATTTCTATTTGAGAAAGATAATCATCAAAAGGAGAGTCGCCAACATCGGTCATAATCGTTTCGTAATCCACTATAAACTGTACCGACATATACGCCGGGCCCGATGCCATAAAGTCCAGCCATTGAGGGATTGTGCAGTAACGGAGGTCGACAGGAAAACCATTCTGAAAAATACCGCTGAGATAATGGATAGCGACATTGTCGCCAAAAATTTGTCCGGCACCGAAAAACAGGGCAGCCTGCATATTGGTAAACCCCGGAAAAATGGGTGACGGACCATCCGGATCCTGCCGCGCAAGAGGTCCCAAAACAGGAAAGGGACTGTCCAAATGATACTGACCACCGGCAATGAGTGACTCCATCATTTGGCACTCATTGCCAAATACCTGGAGGATATCCGGATCGTCGCTTTTAAACGGGCAATCGACCGGGATATAGCCGGCCACCTGGCGTGATGCCTCGGGCAATTGAGTTTCCTGATTCAACAGCGCATAGCCGGTTAACACGCCGCTGCTGTAACCGCTCAGTAAAACCTTGTGGTATCCCATACCCATAAACTTACGCACCGCCCTGGCCACCGAAATGGCCAGATTGAGATCATCCACCTGCTTCTGGATCCCCCAGTCCGCCATAAAGCTGCAGTCAGGTTGACCGCCCGGCACCAGCGTCCATGCCTGATCGATGCCCCATACATCCACGTTTTTCTTGGCCATGTATACGGCAAATCCGAAATCCATGTCAAAACTGGTGCCGTACAGTCCGGGCACGAACATTCCGACGAAATCCTTGGCATCCCCATGCTGCAGGAACAGAATCTGTCGTGTGTTCATGGGTTGAGTGGGGGATTTTTCTTTGACCACGCGGTGGATACCGATGACATCAAACGGTCCGGGCCCCACGGGAATCTGAAATGCGTAATGTACGATGTTACCGGTGATAGGCTGCCGGATAAAACTCATGATCCGGTTGCCTGAAAATTTGGCCAGGGATGCCGGTGTACTATTGTACAACGGCATGGATTCGTCTAGTGGCCAGTCCGCCCGGTTTATAAGATCGAGAGCGATCTGCTCGGTACGGGTCAATGGTACATTGCCGTCGCCCGGACCGGACTGCGGTGCCGTCGGCAGATACTTTTGACAACTGATGAGAGACAAAACTGCGAAAATGAAAAAAACGAAACCACACCTCTTTTTCATCTTGTGCTCCTTTCTGATAAAAGTTAATGTTTTATAGCAACTTATCTAAAAAGAAAACTCGATTTTGTGAGGCATGCAAATTTCCGTGTAAAATCTCCCTCGAGGAAATGTAAATTTTCTGAAGGAAGAGGAATAAAAGTTTTTTTTATCCAGCCCAAAAAAGCAGAACAGAATTTGTAAATTTTATAATTTACTCTTGCAGCGTCATTTTCAGTAGCAAGAACGACCCATAACCCCATTGAAACGAATTTGTGAAAATTTACTACGGAATGTAATCATGAGAACGGCAAAAGTCAAGGGAAATTAGCGTCAGGATGTAATATGTCACTCTTGGGGGGACGGTGCGACGCATCTCCGTTTTGGGTGGGTTAGATATTCAAAATATAAGCTAAATATCATGC
>JAFGEC010000316.1 GCA_016931775.1 Candidatus Zhuqueibacterota bacterium
GAGCGGGATTATTATAAATTGGATCGTCAGATATTCGGCGCAACAGTCTTTCTGGCAGGACGTGATCCTCTGATCCTGGAGAAAAAAGACATACAAATTATAAACACAGGCGATGTTATGGACACCGATAGCCGTACGATCCCGGTCCTTCTTCGGGTTGTGAATGAAAAACGGATTCTTAAAATTGGTCAGGTTGTCAGTCTTGATTTATATGTAAGTGATGAGATGAATGCTCTGTGTGTTCCGCGGGACGCGGTATTTAATGATGGTACTCAGCAGATCGTTTATGTCCAAACAGACGGTGAATTGTTTGAAAAACGGAAGGTTAAAACCGGCAGCCGCTATCTGCAATGGATTTGTATAGACGAAGGAATTGCAGCCGGAGAACGGATCGTCACTCAGGGTGGTTATCTGCTCAAACTATCGTCGACACAGGTGGAAATCGGTCATGGTCATGCTCATTAAACCGGTGAAAAGAGGTTATTATGTTTGAAAAATTAGTCAGCTACAGCTTGGAAAACAAACTCGTCGTTATTGTTGCAGCCGTTATACTCTTGGTTATCGGTGTTTTTTTTGCAATGAACTTGTCGGTAGATGTCTTTCCGGATTTAACCGCACCCACTGTAACGGTCCTCACCGAAGCACATGGTATGGCACCGGAAGAAGTTGAAATGATGGTTACATTTCCTATTGAAAGTTCGGTAAACGGTGCCACCGGTATCCGCCGCGTTCGATCGTTTTCCATGCAGGGTTTTTCAACAGTTTGGGTTGAGTTTGACTGGGGTATGGATATCTACCTGGCCCGGCAGATTGTCAATGAAAAGCTGGCTAGCGTGCTTGCAGAGTTGCCGCAGGGAGTTGAAAAACCCGTTTTGGCACCCATAACCTCGTTATTGGGTGAGATTATGATCGTCGCTCTGACCGCAGATACCACCACCGCGATGGAACTGAATACCCTCGCCAGATACTCATTAGGACGGCGTTTTTTAGGTATTCCTGGTGTTGCTCAGGTTAAGGTTTACGGTGGTGAAATCCGCCAGTATCAGGTTTTCCTGGACCCATACAAGTTACAAAAATATAAAGTGAGTTTGAATCGGGTTTTAGATGCCGTCGCTGCAAGTAACCTGAATGCAGCCGGTGGATTTTATGTACAAGGTGGACAAGAATTTCTCATTCGCGGCATCGGCCGTCTTCAAGGCATTGATGAACTGGAAAAATCTGTCGTTACGACGATTGCGGGAGTTCCTGTCGTTTTGCAGGACATCGCACGTGTGACGATCGGTCCGGCTGTTAAAGTTGGCGATGCATCATTCAACAGGAATCCGTGTGTGATGCTGGTGATCAGCAAACAGATGGATGTCAATACGATAAAGCTGACGAAAAACATTAAATCAGTTTTGCAAGAGTATTCTCAGTCATTACCGGCCGACGTTAAAATTCATACCGATATATTCAATCAGGCTGATTTTATAAAGGTCGCGATTCAAAACGTGTTTCACGCCTTGCGGGACGGTGCAGTTCTCGTTGTTTTAATTTTGCTTGTATTTTTATGGAGCTTTCGAACCACGTTTATTTCCTCTACGGCCATTCCGCTTTCGCTGGGCATTACCATAGTGGTGCTGAGAATATTTGGCTTTTCTATAAATACAATGACGCTGGGTGGGATGGCCATCGCGATCGGTGTATTGATAGACGACGCGATCGTGTATGTGGATAACGTGTATCGGCGGCTAAAATCCGGAATCAAAATTCCGTTTAACGACGTTATCTCACGGGCATCCGCTGAAATCCGTCAGCCGGTTGTTATGGGTAACTTTATTGTGGTTATTGTTTTTTTACCTCTGTTTTTTTTGAGTGGACTGGAGGGACGAATGCTCAAACCCTTGGGTATTGCGTTCCTTGTATCCGTTGTTGCATCCTTATGGGTTGCTTTCACAGTAACACCGGCTTTGTGTGGTTATATGCTTAAACATGTGCCGAAATCACCCTCCGAAGATAGTATATTGGTACGAAAGTTAAAATCGGTCTACCGGCCTTTGCTTCAGTGGAGTTTACGCCGCCGCCGATTCGTTCTGTCCGCTGCTCTGTTATTGACACTTGCCGCAATAGGTACCCTGCCGTTTTTGGGACGGACATTTTTACCTGATTTTAATGAGGGAACGCTGAATGTCGCCCTGGCAACCGTCCCCGGTACATCCATTCAGGAGTCGTCTCGGATCGGACTTTTGACCGAAGAACTTTTGCTGGACCATCCCGCCGTTATGTCCGTAGCCCGCCGGACCGGACGTGCAGAAGCGGATGACCATGCACTGGGATCACATGCTCATGAATTTGAGGTAAAAATCGATAGTCAATACAAATCCAGGCAACAGTTGCTTTCGGAATTGCGTATTTTACTTTCTCAAATTCCCGGCAGTGCGTTTACTCTCAGCCAGCCAATAACTCATCGCATCGATCATATGCTGTCGGGTGCACGCGCAAGTATTGCCGTGAAAATTTTTGGTCCGGACCTGTATACATTGAGACAACTGTCGAAGCAGGTTCAGGATGTTATGAGTCAGGTCCCCGGTGTAACGGATTTAAACACGGACCTGCAGACGGACGTGCCACAGGTACAAATCCGGCCTGATAGGGATAAGATGGCGTTATACGGTTTGACTGTTGCAGACATTGACCGGCTGGTTGATACTGCTTTTTTAGGAACCATTGCCTCCGATGTATATGAAGGTCAGAACAGGTTCGATCTGCTCGTACGGTATGATGAGAAATATCGTTACGATCTGGAGGCTATTAAAAAAAGTCTGGTTGATACACCTTCCGGCGCGCGGATTCCGCTTGATATGGTGGCTGATGTGCAAATCAATTTTGGACCCAATTATATCAGCAGAGAAAATGTACAGCGCAAGACCGTTTTGCAGGCCAATGCAGCAGAACGAGACGTACGCAGTGTCGTCAATGATATCCGCCGTGCAGTAAAATCAAAAGTTGTTCTCCCCAAAGGCTATTATATCGAATACGGCGGGCAATTTGAAAGCGAGGCGCGTGCAACTAAAACCATTACGCTTCTGAGCATTTTGTCGTTACTGCTATTGATTTTGGCATTATATATGGAATTTCACCAGCTTCAGCAGGTATTTCTTGTACTTGTAAATCTGCCCTTGGCGCTGATCGGTGGTGTGCTGGCATTGTTTTTTACCGATGGTATTATGAGTGTTGCTTCGCTTATCGGTTTTGTTACGCTTTTTGGGGTGGCTGTTCGCAATGGTATTTTACTGGTTTCTCATTACAATCATCTTTTGAAAATTGAAGGTAAAACGATTCAGGAGGCCGTCGTGCTGGGTTCTCTGGACAGGCTCAATCCCATTCTTATGACTGCTCTGACAACCGGTCTGGCGCTGTTGCCTCTTGCACTGGGCGCCGACAAACCTGGCAACGAAATTCAGGCACCGTTATCAATTGTCGTTCTAGGTGGACTGATGACGTCGACATTTCTCAATTTAATTGTTTTACCGGTTGCCTTTGAAAGGTGGGGTGTAACGAAAAGGTGATCTTTACTTGTCAATTATTTCTTTAACCAAACGATCTCAACGCCCTCACGGTCTCCCAAAGCTTGCCTGAGTAATTTTAGCAGACCCTGGTCCGCACCCCTTGATTCAAGCATGTCAAGGGTTGCCGCGTTGAGGTAATAATCCATGTCCTCCTTATATTCCTCTTCGAGATTGTCAATGAGAAATTGCAATTGCTGTTGTGAAATTGAACCTAAAAGTGTACCGGTTTCTTTATCCTTTAATTGAATCATCTGTTCCTCCTGATAAAATGTTCGTCCTCACGATACAAAAATGGATAAATAAACGCAAGATATTTTTTTTAAAATTAATACGAATTACTTGCCTTATGTTTTTTTTTTGCTATATTAAAGGTATAAGTGGGGGGACAACTTTGATAACTGGATTGGTCTAATTAATAAGGTTGATGAGGAGAAACCGGTAGAAAAAAACTCGAGAAAATGGCAGCAATATTTTCAAAAGCCGGTTTTTACCCATTTGGTTGAAGAACGTGTAGTATGTTTTGTTATTTTGATGGTTGTCATATTTCATTTTGTTCTTTCGCAATTTGGTGTGTTGGCATGGAGATGTCCTTTAAAAATGGCAACCGGCTATCCCTGCCCCGGATGTGGATTGGGAACAGCCATTATTGAGTTGTTGAAAGGGCATGTGCAAAGGTCTGTGCAGTATCATGTTTTCGCACCCATTTTTGTGGCTGGTTTTTTGGTCATGAGTGTGATGGTGATTTTACCTGCACCGCAGCGTATTAAGGCTGTTAAGGCAATATATGATTTTGAAAAAAAGACCGGAATTGTTGTTGTCATCTTGATGTTCCTTGTGATTTATTGGTTCGTGAGACTCGCTTTTAACATCTTTTAATCAAAAAGGAGGAAAGCCATGTCACCATTAGTTTATCTCATCAGTGCGGTGAGTATCGTATGTTGGATTATGGTGTTGATTAAGCTTTTTAAGAAAGAGGGTGTCGGGTTGGGGATTCTCGGGATCATTTGCGGCCTTTATACCTTCATCTGGGGATGGTTGAATCACAAAAAGCAAAATTTGACCATCGTAATGATTGTTTGGTCGGTTGCGGCGGTTGTTATGGGCATCACTAACGCCTCAATGATGAAGGACCTGCCGTATTAGAATTTTTCTTACCAAAAAATGAGCCACATTTGCGAGGTATCGTGAATGTGGCATTTTATTTTTTATGTATCCACTTTTTGATTCGGGGATCGGATTATGATTTACAAGATAGAGATTTTTTTCATTGTTTTTATTTCGGTTGCATCCGTTTTTTCCCAGGATCAGGCAAATTATGATGAATCTTTAATCCCGGAATACACCCTGCCTGATCCGCTCGAATGTGCCGATGCCACGCCGGTGGTGAATAAAAAAATTTGGCTTAAAAAACGACGTCCGGAAATCCTCCGTATGTTTGAGACTTTTGTCTACGGACGGATGCCCGGTAAACCCAAAAAAAGCACATTCGAAGTCACATCAACTGCGGCGGACGCTTTGGGAGGATTGGCTACACGGAAAGAAATAACTTTATATTTCGATCGAACCCAAAAGCACATCAATATGAGTATCCTTTTATATCTGCCCAATAATGCCGACACGCCCGTGCCCTGTTTTTTAGGCTTGAATTTTAACGGTAATCATAGCATTCACACCGATCCGGATATTACCCTCAATTCCAATTGGATGCGAAATAACGAAAGTCTGGGCATCACGGATCATAAAGCTCCCGAGTTTTCACGGGGTGAGAGCGCCGGCCGGTGGCCGGTGGAACGGATTCTACAGCGGGGTTACGCGCTTGCCACAGTTTATTGTGGTGATATCGATCCGGATTACGACGACGGTTTTAAAAACGGTGTGCATGCTTTGTATCATCAAGATGGCCTGCCTCCTGGAAAAGACGAGTGGGGCACTATCAGTGCCTGGGCCTGGGGATTAAGCCGCGCTATGGATTATTTGGAGCGCGACCGGGATATCGATAAAAAACGGGTCATTGTATTAGGACATTCCCGGCTGGGCAAGACCGCACTGTGGGCAGGTGCCGTGGATGAGAGATTTGCCCTGGTTATTTCCAATAACTCAGGTTGCGGCGGTGCGGCATTATCCCGCAGGGAATTTGGTGAAACCGTGAAAAGGATCAATACTGTTTTCCCGCACTGGTTTTGTGATAATTTTAATACATATAATGACAATGTGAATGCGCTGCCGGTGGACCAGCATATGCTTATTGCGCTCATCGCACCGAGACCCGTATATGTGGCCAGCGCCGAGGACGATAAATGGGCCGATCCCCACGGTGAATTTCTCTCTGCCCTGTATGCGGATCCCGTCTACAGGTTGCTGGATACGGATGGTCTGGCTGTGACTACTTGGCCGTGTCTGGATATGCCGGTGCGAAGCACCATCGGATATCACATCCGGCCGGGTAAGCACGATGTCACCGCCTATGACTGGGAACGCTTTATGGATTTTGCTGACCGGCATTTAACAGGGAAGAAGTAAAATAATTCCGTGCCATGCAAAGATGTGTCAGCTCTCCCATGATTCAACTGTTTCCTTGTGAATCCATTCCTCCAGGGATTCACTCCATATATAAACAGCAGTATAACCCCAGGCATCTTGGGGAGAAATGAAAAATTCGAATTCGACTCGATAATCCTCATCAATTTGGGTCACCTGAGCCCGTAAAATGGGCACTCCATACCCGAAACTATCCACAAATGTTTTTATAGCTTCCGGCGATAAGTTCAGCACAAATCCGCGCTTCCGTGTATATTCAATCGATTTTTTATTATACTGTTCCACCAGTATAATTTTATCAGAGTCAAATTGTTCTATAGTGGCATCGATGATAAATTTATGCAGTTTTTCCTCAGGCAAAAGATGTCGATTGAGTGGCGCCAAAGGATTCTTGTCCCGGGCATCGAGCATGCTGTCTCCGTCCGTATCCTGCCTCAGCGGATCTGTCTGTAACGCCCATTCAGCCAAATCGGTTAAGCCATCGTTGTCAATATCCGACAACAAGTCATGAAGGCTGATAAAGCATGTATCACCGCATGTGTCCATATTTTCACGGCTATAGTGATAAATTTCCAATATGGTTGAATAACCTTTGAGGACGATAACAAGCGTGCTGTCCTCAATTTCCCAGGCGTAGGAACCGTTTTGTACGGGTATCGCAGTATAAATAGGCCAGGACCAGCGTTTCCCGTCCTTGGAGTGAGTCAGCCATAATTCCGGAAAACCGAAATAATCTGAAGAGATCAGCGACCACGTGGTACCATCAGATGCTCTGTACTTATTTTTTAATTCGGCGCCCGGAGGGATGCCGTAATGTATATTGTTAATCCGGGGAATTGATAAAATCTGATACAATCCACAGCTTAATATCATACTTGAAAATAGAAATAAATGAATGATTTTTAGTTTTTTAGGCATATCGATCACCTCGGATAACGTACCAGGTGTTCCACAGCCTGTGCGATACCCGAAACCGTCAAACCGTCGGTTTGTCCCAGCATAGAGGTAGTTACTTTAAATTGTCTCAAACTGCGAACCAGCTCTCCCAGTCTGAGTTGGGCCTCCTCCTTCATTTCCGGTTCGCTTTCTTCCAAGGTCAGTATTCTTAAGACGTTGTCGTAGAGTTGAATAGTGAGTTCTGCGTACTGACGTTGGTGTTCCAATTCGATTATTCGCTGCCGCAGGCGTTCGGGTATCGGTTCGCTCATGGCATCGGCCAAGGAGAAATGTGCTTCATAGATGAGCTGATTTGTCTTTTCCCAATCGACACCATCGTTTTTTTCATGAAAGGTCTCTTCAATATCAAAATGATTTTTAAATGTAACCAGCGGATAAACAGCTTGAGGCGATCCGTTTAGGATGTGGTTGTTTATTCTTTCGGCGAGTTCGATTTTCCATGCCATGATATTTGAAAGGCATTGTTCCATTTGTGAATAAAAGGTCTGCATGTACTTGGCAACATTAAGGTAATAATGGTCGAAATATTCCTGTGTTAAGGAGTCCAACCGGGTTGGTTCCCATGTTCCGGCTGCCAGTTGAAAATTAAGTAGATTATAAACGCCCGGTTGAAAAATTTTGGCATGCGAATAGTACATTCCCTTAAATCCCAGTTCTGCATATTGGGGGATATCCTTACTGATAATTCGTGAAAATACAACAGGCAGGTCGTTGATCCCCGGATCATTATAAACTTCTTCAACGTAAACCGGATCGATACGGCGGGGGATTTCTTCAAGTTGACGATAGATCGCCTGGTTCACCTCTGTACAGTTTGTGTCTGAGATAGTATGGGTATAGCAACGCTCGTTTATTTTTATGACAATGGCCCCCGGGATATTCTCCGATACGACGGTTTTTTGCGATTCAGCGATTGCCATATCCATATGCCGCCAAGAAAAATGCGAGTAGATTTGTATGTTTCGGTCTAGCTTGCCGTTTACGGCATCACAAAGAAATCGATGCAAAAACAGCGCTTTTTTCATACCTTCTCCGATAGCGCGGCAATCGTTACAAGTGCACCATTCTAATTGATCCGGAAAAAATAAATTCCAAATATCGATATTTTTACCGGTCGCTTTTATCTGTTTTACAATATTATTTGCAAGTTCCTCAAGGACATGTTGTCGTGTAATGCAAAATGATTTGAAAGCTGCCGGTTCGGATGTTTCACCGTACCAATCCGGATACGCCTCCTGCCATGCTAATACCCCGTCATTGTTTTTATCACCCGAATAAGTGGCGGAAACAGGATATGGACAATCCGGCTTTTTTTCATCTCCAACAAAGACGGAATGATTGTAGTGAAACTCCTGCTCCGGATTTAATGGGGCCGGTAACTGGTCATTACTGCCGCCATATGTCGATATCCCCCGCTGTTTATACAGGTGCAACAATGTTGAATCATATGGAAAATAGTTGATAAAATTGTGTCCCAGCCACTCGACGAGCTTTTTGTCTATGATCTGGGTCTTATTTCGGTTGAAAAAGTAACCTCTCTGCTGTAAAAGTGGTTCAAAATACTCAGCTTCGCCCTGTACCTCGAGCACCTTGGTTTTTGTTACATACTCTCCGTTTTTACCCGATTCGAACCAGTGAATTCCTAAATTTTGTAAAAAATGGTAGACGGCGTATAAGGTTCCGTAATGATGTTGTCCGCACAAAAGTAAAAATGATTGTTCATCAGCACGGATCGGTTCATAAAAATATCCTTGTTTGGATGTGCTGTTTAATTTTTTAAATTGTCTATCCAGTCTTTTCCTGATTTGTGGGTAAGCGGTATTTTCACCCGGATAGCCTAAAAAAATGACCGTCCCGTCGACTGTATTGGTATCATCGACAATAGGCACCGGCACATCACAGATTTTTTCAAGGTAAAATGCCAATTCTCGTGCAGCGAGCGCGGTCGTTGAAAAAACATCCGGTTGAGGATTTTCGTCGAACCAGTCAATTTGCGCGGCGGCAGCCACGGCCTGATCAACATTCTCAAAGGAACCGATATCCAGCATTATGGTACATTTGTTTTCGAGTGAAATGAGCAAAAGGGGTGCCTTTGGCGATGAACAGGCGGCCAATAAAATCAAGAATAACAGAAAAATATTGTAAAAACGCATAATCAACCTGTCAGTTTTTATTGATGTTATTTAAATTCAATTCGGATAACAAATCCTGACGAACGATTTTGCCTAAGTTTTGTGCTTTTTTAACGTGTTCGCGGGATTTATCCAGATTACCTAAAAAATAATAATTCACGGCCAGGGCATAATGCGCATCGGCATTTTCCGGCTGTAGTGAGATGGATTTCGACAAAACATCGATTGCTTCTTGATGGTGCTTTTTATCTCCATAGACAATCCCCAGTCCGTACAATGCCGCTGCATGCCGGGGATTAATTGCAAGCGCTTTATCAAAATAATATTTTGCCCGTTCATTGAGATGTTTTTTCGCATTCACAAGTCCCTGAGCACAAATATAATCCGCATTCAAACTATCCAAGTGATGGGCGGATTCGTATTCTTCGAATGCCATATCCCATTGTCCGGCGTATTCCAACTGTCGGCCTTTCAAGAAATGTGTGGCAGCCGTCTGTTTCTGTGCTTCTGAAATTTTGCCCAATTGTAAAAGTACATGAGCAAGTTTTTTTCGCGCTTCCAGATAAGTTGCGTCTATTTGAACCACACGCTCATAATATCCGGCAGCTTCATTCAAATTGCCTTTCCGTTCAAGATAATCGCCATAGGTATATAAAACATCGGAATTATTGCGGCCATATTCAAGCGCGGTTTGAAAGGCCTTTTGTGAATTTTTTGTATCGCCATGCCGGGCATCTACAAGTCCGAGCTGTGCATATGCCTCGGCAAAGTCAGGTTTATATTCGACCGCTTTTAAGACGAGCATCTTTGCTGCTTGCAAGGAATCAGATGCGAGCATTATTTTAGATCGATTGAGAAACGCTTTGGCAAAAAAATGTTTTGCCACCGTGTTTTTTCCTATTTCCTGGTAAATAAAACCCAGATTTTCAAAGGGCTCCACCAGGTCGGGACATGTTCGGCCGGCCTGTTCAAAAGCCGCAAGTGCATTTTGATCTTCACCCAACATACGATACGCCGTACCGAGATTATTATAAATAAATGAAAATTGCCGTTTTATTTTGACATCGTCTACACAATCACCAAAAAGATTGTTCATACCATCAGCAAACCGTTCTGCTCCTGAAAAATATAAATTTTCGATATTCTGTGGGAATAATTCTGCCGCTTTCCGGTATGCATCCTGTGCTTGTTGTACGTTTTGTGTTTCAATGAGAAGATTTCCCATATTGTTGTAACTCATGGCCATATTGGGTTCAAGGACGATAGCCTTTTTATAGGCGGCAAGAGCAGATTGGTTTTTATCCATTTGATGTAAGATATTGCCCTTTTGCAAATAAAAAACGGCAATGCTGCTGTCCGTTGAAATGGCACGTTGACAATACTCCAAAGCCTGCTCCAATTTTCCAATTCCTTCCAGTACAATCGAGATATTGAAGGCAATTACAGGCTTTTCCTGGGATAGGTGATAGGCACGAAGAAATACCTGCAGAGCTGCCTGTTGTCGATCTTGATTCATCAGAATAAGACCATAATTATTTAAAGCTGAAATCATTGTCGTATCTAAATTTATGGCCGTCTCATATTCAATCGAAGCTTCTTCCAGCAGGCATTTGCGCGTATAGCAATTTCCAAGATTAAAATGAACCTTTGCATTGCCGGGTTCAAGTTCCAGAGCTTTGCTATACTGAAAAAGGGCATCGTCCACAAGCCCCTTGTCGTAATAATAACTGCCGAGGTTAATGCGTAATCCTGCATTTCCTGGGAGTCTTTTCACAGCGGCTTCATAAAATAAAAAAGCTTCGTCCCGTTGGCCGTTTTTTTCCAATGCCAGCGCTTTGAGTAAATAGGCATCGCCATAATCGGCATCCAGTTTAATTGCCTGATTGGCAGCGGCAAGGGCACGACGGTAGTTTTGTATTGCAATATAAGTTTGGGCAAGATTCCCAAATGCGTGCGCATAAGTCGGCTGGCGTCTTATGGCCGTGTTAAAGGCGACAATAGCGGAATCATACTCTTCCATATGATAGAATGCGACGCCCATATTGTTAAATACCGCCGGTTCCCAGGGTGCGATTTCTGC
>JAFGEC010000317.1 GCA_016931775.1 Candidatus Zhuqueibacterota bacterium
GTTCAGGTATGGCTGGATTCTCTGGATACCGGTGAAAAGATCGCCGACTGTGCCATCGACAATACGGGCAGCTTGACGACATTTCAGACATTTTCCGCGGAAGTCAAACCCGTCACCGGACAACACGATATTTATTTAAAATTTACCGGTACCGGAACCGACAAGCTTTTTCAGCTTTACACGTTGTATTTTACCGCAGAAGGAGATACTACCGCATCCGGTATAAAAGAATCTGAACCTGTCGGAAGGTACGGTTTTGGATTGGGACAAAATTACCCCAATCCGTTCAATCCTTCGACACGGATCAGTTTTAAAATCCCTGTCAGAGCATTTGTGTCTTTGAAAGTTTATAACATTCTCGGTGAAGAGATCGCCGAACTGGCAGGAAAAGAGTTTCTTTCAGGCAAACATTCCGTATTATTCGATGCTTCACATTTGGCCAGTGGAATATATTTCTATACATTAAGAGCAAATAAATTGACGCAAACAAAAAAAATGTTTATCATTAGGTAAGAATTGAAAATTTTCTGTCAATAAAAGGAGATTTCATAATGCAGACAATTCCAAAATTTCAGCCTCTGGTTCTTGGGATGCTGCTGTGCTCAATGGTTTTTTCGCAGCCGGCGCAAAATCCCAAAACTTTTTGTAATCCGCTTAATCTCAATTACAGGTTTATGGTCGATGCCGTCGATGCCCGGGAAGCGGCCGATCCCGTGATGGTTTTATTCAAGGGCGATTATTATTTGTTTGCCTCACGTTCCGGCGGTTACTGGACTTCACCGGATCTTCGTAACTGGGAGCTGATCGTGCCAACCGGATTGGACGTGGAAACTTATGCTCCGGGCGTCATCGCCATGCGTGATTCTTTATTTTATATCCCTTCCGCTAATGGGCAAATATACAAAACCGGTGATCCCAAATCAGGCGTATGGCAGGAGGGACCGAGAGCTAATCCCTACGGCGATCCGGCATTTTTTCTCGACGATGACGGTCGGTTGTACATGTGCTTTGGCCTCTCGAACGTTAATCCGACCAGTATCGTAGAACTCGATCCCATGACCTTCAAGGAAAAAGGCTCCAGAGTCAATATTGTTTATGCACAGGCTTCGATACACGGCTGGGAACGGCGGGGAGATGATAATCTGTTGGATGAACAACCCTGGATCGAAGGCACATGGATGATCAAGGATAACAATAAATACTATTATCATTATTCAGGTCCCGGCACTGAATGGAAAACCTATGCCGACGGTATCTATGTCGCCGATTCTCCCATGGGGCCTTATGAGTATGCAACTTACAGTCCTTTTTCCTTTAAACCGACCGGATTTATTTCCGGTGCCGGTCACGGCAGTACCTTCAAGGATAAAGACGGACGATATTGGCGTATTGTGACCATGACCATCTCAATCAAACACATGTTTGAGCGCCGCCTGGGATTGTACCCGGTTGCCTTTGATGACGACGGCGTGATTCGCTGCAACACGGCTTTTGCTGACTATCCGCAATATTTCCCGGGAGTAAAAGAGAATCATATTGATGAAAATTACACCGGGATGATGCTGCTTTCATATAAAAAATACGCCATGGCGTCTTCATCTCTCGACGGCTATGGCGTTGAATTAACGGTTGATGAAGATGCCCGGACCTATTGGACCGCTTCGAGCGGCGATAGCGATGAATGGCTGATTCTTGATTTGGGTAAGGAATGCAGCGTTCAGGCCATTCAGGTGAATTTTGGCGAGCATAATACCGTTCCCGCACAGGTACGTGGACGCGACAAAGTTTTGTACGAACAGTATACCATTCAAAAATCCACGGACGGCATGAATTGGGAAATGCTCGTGGATAAAAGTCAAAATATGCAGGATGTACCGCATGATTATATCGAATTGCAACAACCTGTAACAACGCGCTATATCAAACTATCCAATGTGTTTACTCCGGGCGGAGGAAATTTTGCTGTCCGCGACTTGAGAATTTTTGGAAACACAGAACAAGCTGTTTTCACAGATGTGAATGGTTTTACCGTTGAAAGGAATCCGGCGGATGGCCGTGATGCCGTCATTCGTTGGTCGCCCGTAGAAAATGCGGATGGTTATATTGTCCATTACGGCATCTCACCTGATAAATTATATAATAATTATATGGTGTACGGAGCCGACAGCCTAGCAATGCACAGTTTGAATCATGGTGTTGAATATTATTTTCGTGTTCAGGCTTTTGATAGCGGGACAGATGCCTACCGTCCAGTCGGTGAATTCCGTTCTTCAAATTCAGGGAACTGGAATAATATTATTACCTGGGAACAGTATGATGGGTCCGCATGGGTTTATCCGGCACCGAACGTTCCTTCTCCGGCGGATGGAAATATCACCATACGTGATGGACACGTTGTCACCGTCACCGAGGACATTTCGGCTGATCAGGTAACGGTCGCCGCCGGCGGTACCCTGGTGATCAATAAGGATGTTACATTTGAGCTAAAGGATGGAATCGGAACCGACCTGATGGTCACCGGCACCGTGAGAAATTTCGGCAAAATTGAAAGCGACTCTCCGGCGACTCTGACCTTTTCCAATAATGGGCGATATGAACATGAGCAGGATGGCGGTTCGATTCCAACGGCATCCTGGAAGCCTTCTTCCGTATGCGTGATCGATAGTGTGAGGGGAAGTGCGCCCTCCAATGGGAATCAGAATTTTTATGATATCATTTGGGATTGTCCCAATCAATCCGCCAATCTCAATATGGGATGGAATGGAAACACCATCGGCGGCAATATTGTCATTAATAACACCGGCTCAGGCAGATGGCAGATGTGTGCCCCTTCAACCGGTACGGCGGTTACTGTGACCATTATGGGTAATATCTCTCAATTCGACGGACAGTTTTCATCCAACGGCACGGGTAACGCCAATACAACGATTTCGATCAATCAATATGGAAATATCGATGTGACCGGTGGGAATTTTTCAGTCAGCCGGGGTTCACAGGGCGGCAGCGGCACAACGGCTTGGAATCTTTACGGGAATGTTTCTCTGATGAATGCGACGACTCAGAATTCGAATCCAACCGGTGCGACCTTTGTTTTTTCAAAAGACGGAGGTGAACAAATTCTTGCATTTGACGGCGTGAGCTTTGGCGGGGGTGGATTCCCGGTCAAAGTGGACAGTGGTGCGACTCTGGATGTCGGTACCAGCGTATTACAGGGTAATGGCGACTTTGAATTGAAAGCCGGTAGTACACTTGTTACGGGTCACCCGGATGGTATTAATGGGTCCATTGCGAACACAGGATCAAAAATATTTGATAACACGGCAAGCTATGTCTTTAGCGGATCTACAGCACAAGTTACGGGAAGTCTAATGCCCGATGCGGTTCATAATTTTGTTCTGAAAAATAGTCAGGGTGTTACGCTTTCGAATTCTTTGGTCGTCAATGGAACGCTGGAGATAGAAGACGGTGCTCTGGCATTGGGTGGCAACGAACTTGTGTATGGCGTAAATGCATCGCTCAAGTATTCAGGTACATCCAATCAAACGACCACAGATGTGGAATTCCCTGCATCCGGCGGACCGGCGAACCTGATCAATGCAAACACGAGAAAATTAGTCCTTCATGCTTCAAGAACCATAAAGAATCTTGATCTCGCCAGTAAAATGGAAATAGGGCCGCACACTTTAACAGCAGGTTCCATTTCCGGTGCAGGTTCACGGGCCTTTGTTGTAACGGACGATGGAGGCGCTTTGAAAATGAAATCGGTCGGTGATTCGCAGGTACTTTTTCCTGTTGGAACGACTACCTATGCACCGGTTTGGATCGCGAATTACGGTACAATTGGCGAAATCGGTGTGAGTGTGGTTAAAGACCTCGATGATGCCGCGTTCGGCGGAAGAGTGAGAGTGAGATGGAATATGAGCAAAGATACACCTGATGATGGGGAATATACACTTCAGTTTGGCTGGACGGGTTCACTGGAGACCACAGATTTCAGGATGAATCGGGAAAACAGCGCAAGGTTATATAATTTAACGGATACGACTGAAGTCGGAACAGGTGATTATACGTTGGAATATGTCGATCAATTGTACACTCTCTCGAGAGGAGGAATCAAAAATCTCGGTCCGTTTTCCATTGGTCTGTTCCGCAATCCGACAGGAGTGTCTCAAACCACAGACGGGATTCCGCGGGAATTTTCTCTCAGCCAGAATTATCCCAATCCGTTCAATCCCTCAACGACGATCCGGTACACTCTTGCAAGGGATTCAAAAGTCAAGATTCTCGTTTATGACCTGCTCGGCAAACAAGTCGCGATACTGGTCGATACGGAATTGAGAGCCGGTGACCACTCTGTTGAATGGAATGCCAAAAACTTGGCTTCGGGCATTTATTTGTACAAACTGATCACCAGAGAATTTACCCAGGTGAGAAAGATGACGCTGTTGAAATAAAACCCGGCGAAACCGAAAAAGATATTCGTTTTCCTGGGAGCCTGTCGGACGTATGTCGTAAGCATATATTTTCCCAATATGAATGTTTTTGGGCTCTATTTTTAAATATATAAAAATCAGTTGTTTGCATAAAAATAAATTCTCGAGTCTGACAGGCTCCTGGAGTACTGCCGTTCTTTTTGTTGCTGATTCAATCTGCGGGAATTAAGGAGAACGAGGTATAATTTTTAGGAGACAGGAAATATCACAATTACCCGGTTTTATCATGAAAAAATTACTTTTATATTATATCCTTTGCGGAATTTTATTCCTTAGCAATCTTTATGCGCAGGATAAACTCTATTTGAATTTTTTTCCCTTGGGCGATGTCACTTTGCTGGATGGGCCGTTCAAAGAAGCACGCGATCTGAATATTCAGACACTGTTGAACTATAATGTAGACCGGTTATTGGCGCCTTACCGCAAAGAAGCCGGCTTGACGGCAAAAGCCGCAAGTTATCCAAACTGGATTGGACTCGACGGACATATTGGCGGGCATTATTTATCGGCAATGGCGCTAAATTATGCCGCGACGGGGCACTCCGACTGCCGACAACGTTTGGAATATATGATATCCGAACTCAAGACCTGTCAGGAGGCCAATACGGCAAATTTTTCAACATGGGGCGTTGGATATGTTGGAGGCGTACCAAACAGCAGCTCAATCTGGTCGACTTTTAAAACAGGGAATTTTACCGCCTTCCGGGCAGGGTGGGTGCCGTGGTATAATCTTCATAAAATGTATGCAGGCCTGCGGGACGCCTGGTTATATGGCGGCAATGAGGATGCCAGAACCATCTTTATAAAATTTTGTGACTGGGGTATTTATATCACCTCTTCCCTGTCAGATGCTCAAATGGAATCTATGCTCGGTACGGAGCACGGGGGTATGAATGAGATTTTTGCAGATGCCTATCAAATGACAGGTGAAACAAAATATTTAGCGGCCGCCAAACGGTTCTCACATAAAGAACTGCTGAATGCAATGGCAGCCGGTCGTGATAATCTGGATAATAAACATGCAAACACCCAGGTGCCCAAAGCCGCGGGTTTCCAGCGAATCGCTGAACTTGGCGGCGGAGACAACTATACCAGGGCCGGCCGTTTCTTTTGGGAGACTGTGACGGGCAACCGAAGTCTGGCATTCGGCGGTAACAGCAGGCAAGAATATTTTCCGAGTGCATCCGTATGTATTGATTATGTGAATGTGGTTGAGGGCCCCGAATCGTGCAATTCACATAATATGCTCAGGTTGACCGGGCATTTGTTCAGAGAAAATCCGCTGGCAAAATATGCGGATTTTTATGAACGGGCATTGTACAATCACATATTATCCACCCAGCATCCCGAACATGGCGGTTATGTATATTTTACACCTGCACGTCCCCGTCATTACCGGGTTTATTCGGCTCCAAACAAAGCGATGTGGTGTTGTGTCGGCACCGGGATGGAAAATCATGCCAAGTACGGCGAATTTATTTATACTCATCGGAATGATTCGCTGTATGTAAACCTCTTCATCGCATCCGAATTAAACTGGAAGTCCAGAGGAATCAAAATTAAACAGGAAACTTTATTCCCATATGAAGAAAAAACCAGATTGATTGTCACCGAGGGATCCTCTTCGTTCAAATTGAGGATTCGTTATCCGTCATGGGTTTCCGCCGGTGCTTTAAAAGTGATTGTCAATGGTGATACTCTATCCCACGAAACACAGCCTGCTTCCTACATTACTGTTGACCGTTCGTGGACAACCGGGGATGTGGTCGAAATTATTCTGCCCATGCATAATACTATCGAGCCGTTACCCAATGTATCAAAGTTTGTTGCTTTTAAACACGGTCCGATCCTGCCATGCAGAGTTTGAATTCGTATTCAGGTACGCACATGGGTGAATTTTGGCGGGATGCCCGCAACGGCGGCTATTTCAGCTATAATCTGAAAACGAACGGAGAAACCGGCTTGTCTTTAATGGTACGTTATTGGGGTAATGAAAGCGGTAACAGAACGTTTGATATTTTAATAGATAACGTCAAATTGGTGACGGAGAATCTAACCGGCAAATGGAATGTATCAGAGTTTCGGAATGTCGAGTACAAGATTCCGGACTCTATGGTAAAGGGCAAGGAAAGTATCCGGGTGAAATTCCAGGCGCCGTCAAACGGTTACGCCGGTGGCGCTTTTTACATTCGCCTGCTGAGACCGAAGGACTCTGTCGGTGTGAAAGAAAGCCACAATCAACCCTCTTTATTCAAGCTGAATCAAAATTATCCCAATCCTTTCAATTCCACCACGACGATCAGATTCGCACTCCCCAAAAAATGTACCGCACGTCTTGAAGTCTATGATTTGGCCGGCAGATCGGTTGTCAAATTGCTGAATGACGAATTACCAACCGGGGATCATCTGGTCGGTTTTAATGCCTCAAATCTTGCTTCAGGGATCTATTTCTATTCACTCAAAGCCGGAGATTTCTCTAGTGTCAAAAAATTCGTATTCATAAAATAGGTACAAATGATCCCAGGAAGGCAGAATTGATTCACTGTTATCCAGGCTAACAACATCACTGCAGCTGAGTAAATATCAAAACCGGAAAGGATGTCATTATTCATGAAAAAGCGACTGGAATATTGTTTTTATTTTTGCTTGATTATTTTATTACCATGGGTAAATATTTCGGCCCAGCAAACACAGAGCGATAACGGCGACGGCACCTTCACCAACCCGGTCATTTATTCCGATTATCCTGATCCTGATGTCATCCGGGTTGATTCCACCTATTACATGGTTTCAACGACGATGTTTATATTTCCCGGAGTCACCATTCTTAAATCATACGATCTGGTCAATTGGGAGTACTGTAGTAATGCCGTGCCGCGGTTTGATTATAGTCGTTGCTACAATCTTGAAGGATGCAACAGGTATTCGCACGGGCAATGGGCAACCAGTTTTAAGTACCATGATGGTAAATACTATTTGCTTTTTATTACGCTGGATGAAGGAGGTTTCCTTTGTGAGGCAACAAAGCCCGAGGGACCCTGGACGTTAAGAAAATTGCCCAGGGGATTTTATGATCCGGGCCTTTTTTTTGATGACGACGGTAAAATATATGTGGCGCATGGGATCAGTAAAATTTATATGACCGAACTCAACTCAAATTTTGCCGCGAAAAGCAGTGATCGGCTGGTTTATACGGGTGATATCCGCGACGGACTTGAAGGAATCCATGTCTACAAAGTGAACGGTTACTATTATTTATATTGCACATACGGAGGCGGAGACGGATTTCAGGTCGCACTGCGTTCAAAAGACATTTACGGTCCTTACGAACAAAAGATTGTTATCAGAGATAACGGAAATTTAGGCACGGGCATTCACCAGGGGGCGCTGGTTGAGACGCAGACCGGCGAATGGTGGTCGGTTATTTTTCAGGACGGCGGGGCATTCGGACGGTTCCCCACGTTGCAGCCCGTCACGTGGCAGGAAAATTGGCCCATGGTCGGCGTGAATGGAAAAGGTGTGATCACTTATAAAAAGCCCAATGTCGGTAAACAATATCCCGTTAAAGTTTTGCCCACATCTGACGAATTCGACAGGGAAGAATTAGGCAAACAATGGGGCTGGAACCATAATCCGGATTCCACCAAATGGTCGCTGACACATAATCCTGGCTCTCTGAGGCTTACAACGGTAAAAGTCGCGTCAAATTTACCGGAGGCCCGCAATACCCTGACGCAGAGAATTTTTGCCTATTATTCGAGAGCCTTTACAACCACCGCGACCGTAAAAATGAACATCGATAATATGCAGGATGGCGACATAGCTGGCCTTGCGATTTTTCAGGATCCGTATGGATTTGTCGGGATTAAAAAAACCAATGGCCTTCATCATGTCATTATGGTATACAACGGGAGATTGCTTGATTCCACAGCGGTAAATTCCTCTACGGTTTACCTGCGGGCGATGGCAAAATACGGCACCAGCAGAGCTTCCTTTGCTTACAGTCTGGATAATGAAACCTTTACAAATTTTCGCAACGGTTTTGTGATGCAATTTAAATTGACTGTTTTTACCGGGAACAAGTTTTGTCTTTTTAACTATCCGACCATCGCCACAGGGGGCTATGTTGATTTTGACTGGTTCAGGATCGATTTGCCGGCACAGACAAAAGTAATCCCCGAAGCGGACGTGATATCGAACGATAAACCCCACGAGTATTTTTTGGAACAAAATTATCCGAATCCGTTCAACGCGGCGACAAAAATCACCTACAGGATTGCGGAAGCCGGCAAAGTGATCGTAAAAATATTTGATATTCTGGGTAAAGAAGTGCAGACTTGCGTGAATGAAGAGCAGCCGCCCGGGCAATATACGGTTATTTTTAAAACACAGGATCTCGCAAGCGGGATTTATATCTGCCGGATTTTTTCAGGAAGGTACACTGAGATGAAGAAACTTGTGTTGGTTAAATAGGTTCAAATGGGCGCATGAAGGTGTGGCGAACATACGATTACTGCAGACAAGTTTCAAGGAGGGAATCATGATACAATCTATACCACGCATTTTATCATGTATAAAATTGCGAGGTGTGATCTTATTTGGGGGAATCTTTATTCTTTTATAAACTAATCTAAAGGTCTCCTATGCTCAAACTGAAACAGGCAGCATTA
Organism: Candidatus Zhuqueibacterota bacterium; assembly: GCA_016931775.1. Classification (GTDB taxonomy): domain Bacteria; phylum Zhuqueibacterota; class Zhuqueibacteria; order Residuimicrobiales; family JAFGEC01; genus JAFGEC01. The sequence continues at coordinate 9,164 of JAFGEC010000317.1, forward strand.
TCTTTGAGGGAGTCAACAGAAATTATATTGTATTCTTACCACATAATTTTCAACCCAATATACCTGTAATATTCAATTTACATGGATATACAGATAACGCTCAATTGGAAAATCCTGAAAAACACTCTTACTCTGTACATGCCTTGATTCAGGGTGACGGAACAGCTTTTCAGGATTCAGTTGAATTGTTTGATGATGGTTTACACGGTGATGGTGTCGCCGCTGATAATCTTTATGGTGGATCAAAAGCTTTGTCAGTTAGTGATGAGGCTATTTATGGAGTTACATTACGAACGACTGATTTAGAATCAGATATTACGACCTTAAACTATTTTTCATCTTATTTTACTACGATAGGGCCTGTTGTTTTGGATAACTTCACTTATGAGTCATCTGATACTATACCGAATCCAGGGGACCGTTTAGATATATACTTAACATTAAAGAATAATGGATCAATAGAAACAGTGATCAACATAAAAGCAAGCCTAGTCAGTCTTGATCCCTTCCTGGATGCAAAGTATAATCGCACTTTTGATGATATTGCAGCCGGTGAAAAAGTAACATCAAAAAGTAAGTATAGAATTACCATATCCAAAGATTGTCCGGAAAATTCAAACATTAGTGAATAAATTCCAGAATGCAAATACCTATTCTGTTAATTATAATGCGAGTAATCTCGCTAACGGAATTTATTTGTATAAATTGCAGACCGATGACGGATACTCGGAAATGAAAAAAATGATTATAATTAAATAATTAATCTACCTCACATAACATCTGGCTTAAGTTGACCCGAAGGGCGCTGTTTGAAATTGAATTTTCAGAGCAGCGCATTAGTTGTTTTGAGGCTAGCCGAGCTTGGGATCGAGTGGTGTGTGGAAAGAGATATTAAATCGAACTTGATATATTTTAAAATGATAATATCTGGCCTAAACGTAAGCGCAGTTTTCACAGCGTCCTCTGAAGATGCTACCGTCCCGATGATGTTGAAGCCTCTGTCCCTGAGCCTGCTCTCAATTTCCAGGGCGATAATAACTTCATCTTCGACGATTAGAACCGAAATAGCGTCGTTTTTCACAGAGGTGTTCATTTTGGAATGTAAATCGAAAATTGGGTACCGTTTTTAGACAGCACTTGAAGCCTTCCTCCTATTTGTCTGGACAGCATATCGACCAGCTTGAGACCTAACGATTTGGTATTTGTAATATCCAGTTCCTCCGGCAGGCCGATTCCATTGTCTTGAATGACAACGACCAGATTCTTGTCGCCTTGGCGCTTTAATTTGATTGACAGGACATTGTCGCGGTCACGGCTGAAATCACGATCATTGAACGCATATTTCAGCGCATTCGAAACCAGCTCGTTTATAATGAGGCCCAGGGGGATGATCGTATCGATAGGTAGCGAAATGTCGTCTATGTCATAGTCGAAACGGATCGAGGAAAATTCGTGATTATAGGTGATTTTGATATAATCCGACAAGCTGACAATGTACTCCTTTAAATTGATATGTGAAAGGTCATTTGACTGATACAATTTTTCGTGTACAAGAGACATGGACCTTATCCGGGTCTCACTATCCTTGAATACAGTAATCATCCTGTCATCGCTCAATTCCCGCGACTGCAGGTATAACAACGAGCTGATTATTTGCAAGTTATTTTTGACGCGGTGATGAACTTCTTTCAATAATATTTCCTTTTCCTTGAGCGAATTTTGCAAACTGAGAGCTTGTGTGCGCAGGTCGCTTTGCAGTCTGGCCTGAGTGAACGCCACGGTTAATTGTTTGGAAATTTGAGAAATGATGACACCATCCTCCTTGGTAAATTGCCGAGGGTTGACCGATGCGAAAATGATTTGTCCGATGAATTCTTCCTTGAACCTGAGCAGGTACCGCACGAAAGACCGGTATCCCTGCTTCAACA
>JAFGEC010000318.1 GCA_016931775.1 Candidatus Zhuqueibacterota bacterium
GTTCCCAATCCCATTTCATATCCCAATCTGGTGGTGGGAACGATCTCCGGGTTTATATCCAGCAAACGGCACACGGTGGCATCGAGGGCGACCGGATCGGTAGATAAAAGGAAAACTCCGGTATTTATGGGTGTGCCGCCACGCGGTCCGTTACCCTCCATGGCCAAAATACCGTCCATAATAAACAGGCGGGGTTTCAGATACATATTCAAATCAACCAGCATGCGGGCGAAATCATAAGCATCGGGCAGTTTTATATGATATTCACCTTTGAGCAGACCGGGTACACAGCCGAACTGATTTTTCACCGCACCGGTAAAAATCATAAATCCGTGGCTTTTTAATTTGGACAGGCTGATTATACCGTCACACGACAAGGCACCGGCAGCGATAAAAAACTGCTTGTTTTGATTGCCCTGCTGATAAACCACCTTTTTCCGGGTTGAAAAATCCGCCAGTTTGATGCCCAATTCGCGGGCTTTGGCTTCGAGGCCGGTTTTGACGACCGTTTTATGCAAACTCATTCGGCCGGGTGAATCACCGTATACGACCTGTGCACCCGATCGTAAAAACAGACGGGCGGCGGCGGCGAAAATTTCGGGGTGGGTCGTGGTGCAATGTTCTGGCGGATCGGCGGCCAGCAGATTGGGTTTAAGAAGCAGCATTTCATTTCTGGAGGCAAATTGATTTATACCTCCAAGCCATTCAATGCCCTTTTCCAGGGTATCTTTGACACGTGCCGGATCGTAATTTTCACAGCGTAAGAGTACAACTTTGGCCATGGGACCTCCGGTTTCCAATTGCCGTTTTGTCGTTTCGTTTAAGGCTCATTAAATGATTAATATAAAGATTCCGAAAGTATGAATCAAGGACGGGATTAGAAGGGTATCCCCCAAAATTTTATTTATATTGATAAACATACCGAAACAATTAACCAGACATCTGCACTATAATAAATTTCTTTTTATCCTCTCACAGGGGCACAGAGAGTTAAGCAGGCCAATTTAGGTTATTATGAGGTCGGGCATCATCCATGATGACTGGATGCCCGCTTCCGGGGTACGACATTCCGTTATATATCGGAAAATACAGACATTGTGATATCATACGCGATTTTCGTTTTATTAGGCATCATCCTGTTTAACCTCGCAGAGCCGCGGCATAGAGATATTAACCGGGCAATTTGGCATTATGTGTCAGCTACTTCTAATGAATGTGACACTTTTGTCGTGTTTATATGACATGATAGGGACAAATCGCTTTATGAAATATTTTCAAGTATTTGTTTTATTTTGTCTTATGTTTCATGTCTTTTTTGGCACGATTGTTGAAATCTTTTTAAACGTTCTCTTTCTCGCGTGTTAAAGATTGTATATTAAACACTTGTACTGTTCTGGAAGGGACCAAGTGAGGAGGGGTAAGCGCCTACCCTTACAACGAAGGCGGTAGTGAAAACTGCCGCCTTTTTTTTTGTGTTGTAGAAATGAGCCGATTTTTCCGGTCGTTATTTTTGGGTGAGAAACCGGATGATGCTTCCCTCTCCCCGGTGAGCGACGCCGGCGTCCAGGTCCGTATCCATGCTGATTTTAAATTTCTTTCAAAAATCCCCCTTAAACTTTTCCCGGCATTTCAATAATCGTTCCTGAAATCCGGTTTGCATGGTCAGAGCATAAAAACAGAACGGTTTCCGCAATTTTTTCCGGTTCCACCCATTCGGTAAAATCCGCCTGCGGCATGGCCTGTTCATTGGCCGGTGTGCGGATGATACTGGGCGCAACGGCATTGACCTGTATATTATCATTTTTGCCTTCAGCAGCCAATGCCTTTGTGAGTGTTACAAGACCGGCTTTGGATGCCAGATATGCCGCTTTTTTCGGGCCGGGATTTTTAACGGCTAAAGCGGAAATGGTAATAATTTTACCTGATTTTTGTTTCATCATCGATTGCATCGCATATTTGCCGCACAAAAAAGCGGATTTGAGATTTAAATCCATCATCAAATCCCATTCTACCATGTCCATGTCCCTGACCAGACGGCCGGCGCGGAATCCGCCTGCGCAGTGCACAAGCACGTCTATAGGGCCGAATTTGTTTACCGTTTTGATAAACGCCGCTTCAACCTCTTTTTCCACGGTGACATCCGCTGCGACCGGAAGATAGTCCGGTAAATTTCCGGCGCCAAGTGATTTGAGCGTCGTTTCATCACGAGCGATACCGGCAACTTTGTAATTATGGCGTAAAAAGTATTTGACCATTACACTGCCTAACGCCCCGGTGGCGCCTGTTATTATAGCTGTTTTTTTCATTTTTTCAATCTTGATTTATATGAATGACCGAATTTTTTCCTCCGTAAGGATCCAACTCGTACAAGTCTGCATTCGGGTCGGCAATCCATTTATTTTTATTTAACACAAATTTATACCGATATCTTCCCTTTCGCATGGGAAGTTTTAAACGCCATATACCATCCGGTCCTTGATGTAATTTGTCTTTTTCAGCCGACCAGCCGTTAAAATCACCGGCAACGGCGACCTCTGTTACATTTTCCGTGTTTTTATAATAAAATTGCACCATCTTAAAATCAACCGTAAGCTTTTCGGTGAAGGGGCATCGCCATGCCGGTAAATTTATTACCGATACGGGAGTACCGCAATACGATAATATCAGCGCCTGACGCGGCGGCAACAGAATATCCAGTGTGTCGGCGCGGAAATCATATTTTTTATCCGTCAGGATATCCACCATCGAGCCGCTGGGGGAAAAAATACCACCACGCAGAAAAAATTTTCGCCTTTCCTGTTCAGATGACGTGTTGAAAACTGCCAAAATAGCTTCATTGCTGTCCACCTTGCAAAACGCATAAACACCGTAATCCTTGTAAATTTCCACCGGCCGGCCGTTTTGCAGGGCACGGGAATTTTGCCGGAAGCGGCAAAGGCGGCGGATGTGGTCGACCAGGCTGCTGTCCGGCTGAGTCAATTTTTCCCATGGTAAAAAGCGCCGGTTCAGGTAATCCTGGCCCTCGCCGGTTTGTTTGTTTTCAGCGGCCGCGCCCTGAAGGGCGGCCTCGGTTCCATAATAGATCATGGGCAAACCGTTCAGAGTAAGGACAAAAGCAACCGCCAGTTTGGTTTTTTCCAAAACATTTTCACCGCACCAGTAGCTGAACCGTGCGACGTCATGATTGTCCAGCAGGGGAGAGAGCAGGCGGTTTTCAAATAGTTGATTTTGTGCCAACTGTTCACTCAGCAGGTTTGCCCGGCTTCCCTGGGCGAAAACGCGTTTGACGGTGTAATACATGGGGATGTCGAACAGGGCGTTAAATCCCAGGTCCGCATAGCCGGCGACATACGGCACCTCACCGGAGAAAACCTCACCCAGCAGCAGGAAATCCTCACCAGCGAAATCGTGCAGGTCACGGCAAATTTTTTGCCAAAAAGGTTTGGGAATGTGTTTGACCGCATCCAGGCGAAAACCGTCGCAGTTGGTTTGAACGATCCAGTATTTTGACATGTCGAGTAAAAAATCGTATACGTTGGGATTATTCTGGTCAAAATCCGGCAGACCGTTGAGCTCCCGGTTTTCCAGCTGCTTCTGATCCTGCCAATTGTCGATGCTGGTCGATGCATCCACACCGCTGTGCGGGTGAAACCAGTGTATAAATCCGGCATCCCGCCATTGTGATTTTTCGAAAATCCAGGGATGGTCTGGTGCGGCGTGATTGTAAATCATGTCGAGAATGACTTTGATATCCCTCTGATGGGCCCGGCGGATGAGCTCCTGCAAAAGCGCCATATCGCCGAAATGTTCATCCACATTAAAAAAATCCACGGGAGAATAACCGTGGTACGGCCACCAGCCGTTAAAATCCTCGTTGCTGTTGTCAAAGACAGGGGAGAGCCAGATGGCCGTGATGCCGAGGTCCTGAAGATAGTCCAGTTTGTTCAAAACACCCTGCAGGTCGCCGCCCTGGTAGGATTTAAGAGCGAGTGGATTGTCACCGGTGAACGCCATATGGCTGTCAGGATTGTTACCGGCATCGTTGGTCGAATCACCGTTGCAGAACCGGTCGATGAGGATAAAATAGATAATTTCTTTTGTCCAGTCGATATTTTTGACCGCATGGGGTGATTTGGGCCGGACGACGCGAAGCTGCCATTCCGGGCCATGGGGAGCCTGAGTGAGGGCGAGAAATAGGAGCAACAGCGGTGTCATTGTTTTACCTTTCGTTTTCAGCAGTTTTTATCTGGTGGTAGATTTTTATTACTGTGTTTTTGTGAATGATACGAAAATGCAGAGTGAAAGGCAAGTGGGAACTGCAGCCAGGGGTAATATGTGAGCGAAGATCAATGAGCATTTAGTTATTGAAATAGGCATAAAGTATTAATTAATCCTGCTCTCTGCTATTTTATCCCATAAAATTATGCTGAGCGAGACCCCGCAAGTGCCGCTCTGCGGCACTGAGGAGGCTCGCGAAGCCCGCGGAGGATCATTCCGGTGCAGCGGCATAATCCGGCCCGGCGTCTGTCAAAAAGAATAAATTGCCGCTGCAGCGGAATAGCCGGAGCGGCCCCAAAACATATTTAGAGGTTATACAATATTTTTAAAGATAATTTTGAATTCCGTTATCCCGTCCTGCCGGGTGTGTAAATTAAACTCACATTCATGGTTGACGAGAATTTCGCGGATCAATGTCAGGCCGATTCCCTGGCCGGTCTTTTTTGTGGTAAAAAAAGGTTCGAAAAGTTTACGTTGATTGGCCGGAGGAATGGGTTCACCATCATTTTCAAAAATAAGTGATAAAGGGGATTTTTTAAATCTGATGTTTATTTTGCCGTTTGAAAAAATGGCTTGAATCGCGTTTTTTACAATATTGACCAGTACAAGTTCCAATTGTTGAATGTCAAAAAATATCGACACATGTGAAACCATATCAACAGAGACGGTTATATTTTTTTCGGCAAGATCTGTTTGATAACTTTGCAGCACTCGATTTAGAATTTCCCTTAAATCACAATTTCGCTTATCCGGCGGGGGAATTCGAACGACATCTGCAAATCTTTTGGTAAAAATGTTCAGGCTGCTCATTCTTCCTTTTGCGACATTCAAGGCCTCAATGTAATCCCGCATTTTTTCATGATTGATAGCACCTAGAAATTGAATCGAGGAATCCAGAATAGAATTTACCGAACCCACACTGTTGTTGACTTCATGTGACATCATCCGGATGACTTTTTCATAGGCCTGGCTCTCGACTTGCAGTATTTCCTTGGCCA
>JAFGEC010000035.1 GCA_016931775.1 Candidatus Zhuqueibacterota bacterium
CTGCATAGGATATTTCAAGTTTTTCTTTTACAAGTTTTTTTTTGCGATATATTTCAGTTTGGGAAACAATGGGCTTGTAATTATAATCATCAACTTTTAAAATGATATAGCTATCTTCATCAAGTTTTAGAGGGCCAATAACTACCCCAGGCTTCACTTTTTGAGAAAATAATGCTTTTTGAATAGGTTCAACTTCATTGTCTAGATATTTGATTTTTCGCACAGGCGCTTGTGGAACACTGATAATTTGGTCGAAAATGTCTGCGGCGGAATCGGGATTCTCTTTTAACGCTTGTTGAACTTTTAGAGCCTGTTTTTCATCAAGATTAAAAAAAGCTACGTCATACTCCATTCCGGAGGCAAAAACACCGCTCTTTACTTCGCTGCTATCGAGCGTTACTTTGCTCCTGGCTTCAACATCGAACAGCTTGTCGCGTAACAGTTGTTCCTTTCGACCTTTAATATAGGCGTTGAAGGTTTCATTGAGAAAAATATCACATGAACTGCCGGCTTCTATGGCAAGTAATTTTTCAGCAATAAGAGAATTGAGTATAATTCGCTTGTCTTTATCACTATTGCCATGACAATAAAATGGCCGTAAACTTAATTCAGCGCGATTGATAAAGTCCTGAACCGTAATGACGCGATCCCCAACTTTTGCCAGGACGGGGCAAGATTTTTCAATTTGAACGGATTTGTCCGCACTACAATATAGAATTAATAAAGAGAATAGACCGGGAAAAATAATTTTATTCATAACGTTCCATATAAAGAGTTCAGAATATAAATTCGCATGTAAACACCTGTATATCTTCCAATCTGCCAAAATCACGATAACCATAATCAATCTGGATAACATATTTAAACAATGGTATTTGAACACCGCCGCCAAATGACACGCCTTCTTCTGATTCACGTGCAAACATTGATTTATATCCACTACGCAAAAAGAACATGTTGTTGAGTGAATATTCGCAACCGACATTAACATATTCTACATCATCGCTTGGATGTAAGGCGTCAATAGCTAAAATCAAATTACTACCGGCAAAACCCTTTAATACATCATATGAAAAGCCTAATCGGAAAAACAAGGGAAGATCATACTTTTCCGTTTTTAAGACTGTATTGATTGTCTCATTATTCCCGCTTCTCTTTGGGTCAATATCTACCCGTGTTAGCAGGTCCCGGCCGTTCATTTGCATTTTTGTACCAAAGTTCGAGATACTCATTCCCATTTGTAAACCGTCAAATCGAGTTGTAAATAAAGTTCCAATATCAAAAGCAACTCCGGTTGCAGAACAATTATAGATATTTTCATTGACAATCTTTACCGTACCTCCAAGGCAAAACCGGTCAGTCAGGCTATTTGCATAAGTAAATCCAAATGCGTAATTACCTGCATCAAAGGTTTCACCGGTTCCATTTGGATAATCAACTGTCGTTTTTTCAATTGGATCCATGGATAAAAAAGAACCTGCGATCCCTATTGTCCCAACCCGGCCTAAGGGAATCGCAATTCCAACAAAATTCAAGCTGACATCGGCAATCCAATCGATGTGGTTAAAAACCGCATTTCTACTCGTCAAACGTGCTATTCCTGCAGGATTCCAATACATCGCCATAGCATTTTCGGTATTGGCAACACTCGCGCCGCCCATGCCAACCTGACGGGCCCCGGTATCTATTTTTAAAAAAGTTAATACGCTGCTGCCGGCCTTTGAGATGACCTGAGCGAAAGCGCCGGTACTCATCATCATTAAAAGCAGGGTATATAAGATCTTTTTCATTTGCTGTCTCCTTTACTTGATAATTGCAAACTTGTCAATTCGTGTACCCAATTCACCTGCATCAACATGATAGAAATATACGCCAAATCCAATATCCATACTATCTTTGGTGAGCATATCCCAGATTGCCTCTCCACGTCCACTCGTACCGACCTCGTGTTCAAGGGTTTTTACCAATTGACCGCTCATCGTGTATATGCGTATCGTACATTTAGCCGGGAGATTAATAAAATGTAAATGTCGATCACCGCGGCCCTGATCATAATAATTAGCCGGTTCAAATTCATTTGTTACAATATATGGATTTGGCACCACCCTGATATTATTTAGACTGGCTTTCGCAGCATTTGGATCATATACCGGCGCTTTTAGGGTGGTGAATATCAGCGTATCAACCGAAGTAAACGGCTTATCAAATCTTAATTCAATAAAATCGCCGGCCCCCGGCCATCTGGTTGTGTCTAAAACAGAAAGTCCGGGGATAAATTTGAACCACCAGCTTGCTGAATAGGATCCATCATTCTCGTTTTCCTTCAAAAAAATTATCTCATCACTTTGCACGGAAGTTGTGCTACTTGTAATTCTGGAAGTGAATGCTCCTTCTCCCATAGACCGTTTATCTCGTTCGTAGAATGCAAAAGGTACTGATTTTCCGCTTTGCAGATCAGTAATGGTAAAATTAACAGGTATGGCATTATGGTTCCGTGTTGATAATTTTATAAAAGTTGATGTATCGATACCAACTTGTCCAAAATCGATGCGAAAATCTGAGAACATTGGGACGCTTTCAACTTCCCTGAATTCATACAATCCAAAATCATATTCATAAATATTGTTTCGGCTCCAGCCGGAATTTAAACGATTAAAGGCATATTCTTTTGCAGCGTCCAGGTAAATTTGCAGACCCTCGAGAACGACAGGAGTATAGACATTTTCATCACAATCCACGACAGAACGGGCTTCACTCAGATCGAGCAGTTGGAAACAATAGGGCCTCATGGAAGCCATATTGGTTTCTTCATCAACGAAAATAGAATCTTTGAATGTTAATTGATAGGTATGTTCACTTTTCATCGCACGTTGATCGACAATCTTGTAATAAGCATTTTCAGTCAATGTTCCGGAAATATTTACAATCGGATGCGCGTCATCCGGCAAATCCGTCATACCCAGGACATTGGCGCCTGGAATGACTCGCGCGACATTTTTGCCTATTGATTCGATGCCGCCAATTTGATCTAAATTTAAGACGATTGGAGTTTCTGTGGGGGGGATACCATAAGATGGGCTTCCATGATCATATGCTGTTATTGCGTAATAATATTGAATTCCATTAGTCACAGTCGTATCCACCCAGGAATGAGTGATTCCGGAATTGGTCCCCAAATTAAACATGAGACCGCGGTCTTCAATCGGGTAAAATCCGGAATAGTTGTTAACCAGATCGAATAAAGCAATCGGCTTGCGATAGACAACATTACCATACCCGTCAGTTATGGCCTCCATATCATTCCATAATGCATCTGTTGAACGATAGATTCGATACCCCTCAAAATCATATCCTTCAAGAGGATCAAAAGACTGTTCTGATATTGCATCCCAAATGAGAGTCACTTTTTGATCGCCTTCAATAACCTGCAAAGATGGAGTCAGTGGCGCAGTAGCAAACTGGTAGTTTTCTGCATAGGCTAATGCTCCCCAATTCTTGACACGAATTAAATTTTCTTCTGTATATGCAAGTTGGTATGATATGGAGAATCGTTCAATTTGCTCGGGAAACATGGTAAAGTAACCTGAACCAAAAGAGATATCTGTATCGTCGCCTATGGATACGATATCATCCAAATAGCCCGGTACCAGGCTTTTCCAGACGCGTTCATCATCATACAATGGCATAACTGTATAAGGTTTCAATAATTCAAAAGATGTTAAGCCGATCATATCAGATTCATTTATATCGGTTTTGTCAATATGCGGTTCACCGGGTTGTTCAGTATCGATACCATTTTGCCAGCCAGATGTCGGGACGCCATCACCCTGGCCGAAATCCATCTCATTTTTATTGCCATCCAAACCAACGTCATCGAAAGGTTTCCAATTGTTATTATTATCAATACCATCGTCACGGCGTTCATCGAGCAGCAAATTGTCCTGCCCTGCTCCGGATAAATAATCTACGCATTTATTACCGACGTACAAGAACCGTTTAACCTGAGTTCTTGGGTCAATTCCGAAAACTGAACCTTTACCTTCATCAATCAAACCATTTAAATTGTTGTCAATATTGTCAATATTAATTTCCATCGTACCTTCTTGCAATGTATCACCAGGTGTTAAAGTAATTATTTTATTTAAAAAGAAAATTTTTATCGAGTCCTGGTCCATTGTGAAAGATGAATTCGTTAAATCTTCTTCAAAGGCTTTGGCCGGAAAGCGCTCAAATGTTTTGTAATCAATAAAAACAATGTCATCACCCCGGTTCAAAGTTTTGGGGGCAAACGTGTCTTCAGAAATGACCATTCCCGATCCATATTGACCATCCTGATCATTGTCAATTCCATCTATGGCGTTTCCCGGACTTTCCAAAAATGAAAAACCAATCATACCCACAGGCGTCCATCCTCCGGGTTTGCCCGCGTCATCTACATCAAATGATATGGCCAAATCCTCATCCAATAAATATTTACCACCGTCATCATCATTATCGGCTTGTCCTGAAGATGCGCCGACACCCATGCCAAATTTGTATCCAAACACAACACGATCATGTAGATGGGTCCCAATATTTTTGATGTCGTACAACATGAATAAAATATCTTCAACAAGCACATTTGACCATTGAAGTCCCCGTGCAGTTACCCGGAAGCCAAGTCCGCGACGTAATGAATTAATAGAATCAGGATAAAAGTTAAATTCCTGATTCATATAATCATCAAACACATAATAGCTTTCCTGGTCAGCATTAAAACGATCTTTACCAAAATATCCATTCCAGCACTGGCTCCAGCCCGGATCTTCGGCATTAAACTTGTCCGGCCAAAAACCTGGCCATGTTTCAGATCTGTCACTCATGGCAACTTCTTGCGCTATTGGATTATGAAAACCGGGGAGCGGCAGCCACGTCCACCAATCGTTCGTTGGCGACAAATCACCTCTGGCACCACCGCCCATAGTTGTATGAGAACCATGTGTTTCTGATACTATATGGATGAGTTGATTATCAATATCAATCACTTCAGCGCCAACAATCGGCACACTATCATATAGATATCTTGCTTTATTGGTATTATTCTTAGGCCAATCCAGTCGATAATCCTGATCGGAACGGCCGCCAATGTTGCCATCATTATAAAAAGTACATCGAATTCTATTTGCAGAATATAATCCTTTTGCCCGGGCACTGTAATCTCCGTGAAGTTCGTCCATTTGAGCGAGCAATATGCCTCCGAAAAGCATGCTTAACGTCTGTATAAATATAAAGATGTATTTCGTAAATTTCATTTTAAAACTCCTGGTTATTAATAATGTTATCAGATTCGATTCATCACCATGGGCGAATCGCTCTTGAATTAAAACCTGATGGAATAGCCAAAGTCAATACTCATGGGACCTTGAAACATGCCCCGATTATTCGTATCAATATAATAATTGGCAGTACCGACTCGAGCAGGATCATATTGGATTTGATCAACATCCAAATAGGTTGTGTAACGGGCCGTTCCTGTATCATCATAAACCCCGATTTCACCCTTTTGGTCAAATACATTATTGATATAGACAAAAAATTCATGCTGCAAATTATTCACTATGAATGTCTTTTCCAGGCGGAGTGTAACACTGGTAATTACGGGTCTCGTCTCGCTATTTTTTCGCCAGCCTACAAATGCATTGCCGCCAAGACTTGCATATTTTGTTGCTGAAGGCGTATAAGGAAAACCGGTTCGATAAGAGCCAATCAGGGAAAGTAACCAGCCTTTTTTCCGGTATCGTACGATTGCATTTAAATTTTGCCTTAAATCATAATCCATTGGAATAAGATAATTACGAGGTTGCTGGTTGTTGATAATTGCACTATACGCATCTTCCGGGGCATTATTTATACCTTCTGCAATTTGGTAAGTATAATCAACCGTTGCACCCAGTCTACCTGAAAATCGTTGATCCAATTCGATGGTCATTCCTCTTACATTCGCAAAATCCTTATTTATGCGCTTTGAATATTCTAAAAAGATATCATCTGTCGTGATCAAAGGCGAAGTTGATATCCAGTCTCTTATATCCTTGTAAAAGACTGTTGCTCTGAGGCCCGTGTGTTTTGATAATTCCTGTTGAAGTCCAATTTCATATTGAATTGTACGCTCAGCGTTCAAATCAGCGTTCCCGATAGAAGCCCTTTGGTTTCTACCGATTTTAAAGTCCGGGCTGGCGTACATTTCATTATAGCTGGGTCGTTGGAAAAAATGCCCGTAAGAAAAATGGATGACACCCTTGTCAGTAATTGGATAGGAGACACCAAAACGCGGGCTCAGGTGATACTTGCCCTTTACTTTCTGGTGCATAAAAGCTCGACGTTCGTCAGGTGTGTATTCTTCAAATCCTGCTTTATATTCATCCCAATCCTGAATTGACCAGTCCGCAGTTTCTTCCGGGTCAGGATCAACCCAATCACGATAAATATTTTCCTCATTAAATGGAAAATATATATCCGGATCACGAGGATCTGCAGGAACCACTGAATTCGAGTTAAAATAATCGAAACGTACACCGACATTTAAAATCATTTCTTTAAACTCTATCTTGTCTTGAAGATAGACGGAAAAATCCCATGGCTCACGCCTATATTTCGTGTATTGCGTTGTTGAAGGATCCGGAATTGCCGGCTCAAAAGGGACTATCTGGTAGCCGAAAGTTGTCTTGGGAATTAAGGAATAACTAAATCGATCAAGCATTGACTGTTTGTAATCCACACCAAATTTTACGAGGTGCATTTTGGTCATTTGACTGGTAACATCAACTTTGGCCGAAAAAAAGCTGGATTTATCATGAGACCGATTGTAGCTCATTCCTATCCGGTCCTGACTATATGGTACATTATCAACATTGCTGGAATCCGGATGAATATAGCCTTCAGAATCGTTTGGATCTATAATATAACTATATTGAAATCCATAATTTCTCATGTACTCCAGTAATTGGGCCCCTTCCTCAGAATCCGGATCGAAAGACTCCAAGCCGTTATAATACAGATAAAAAGCATATTCAGGGGGACTTAAACTGGGATCAACCAGTGCTTCCAGCGGATCATCAATGCGAACAAGATAATTGGGGACTGTGTGATAGTCTTCATAACGATAACTTTTTGACTCATCAAAATCGTAGGCAACTTTAAATTCATAATATGTATTGGGTGATAAAACATGATTCAAGGCGATCATGTTTGTCAGACTATATCCGTGTGACAAATTGCCGGATTCAGGAACATACGTACTCCCGCCCCGCTCGTTATCATATCCATCCCAGAACAGTGTATATTGCAATTTCACTGATTTTGATAGTTTATAAGACAACTTGCCAAAGCCAGACCAACTGTAGTTGCCACCCAATCTGACAAGTGCGCTATCGCTGGCCAATCCCTGAGGTGTAAACCAGCGTCTTCCCCAACCACCGAGGCCTCTATTGACCCGGACATTTGTAATGAAATCCATTTTATTATTGGTATATGGGACCGGTCCCCTCAATTGTCCCTCAACATGATAGTCATACAAGTGAGGATTTCTATAATAATAAAACCTGTCCTCAGTTGATTCATATTCTGCTGTTTGCTGGTTATATTCAGTTTGATAGTCATTAAGAATATAATATTTGCCGAAATTTGATAATTTCGTATTGCCATAAGTTTTCAGAGTTCCATGAAATTCAGGTTCACCATCTTTGGTAACAATATTGATAACTCCTGACATTGCCCGCCCATACTCGGCGTTAAATGTTCCACTAATAACTTGTACTTCCTGAACGATATCTTTTTCAATGGTAACACCTCGACTGCCGCCAACAGTGGTCATATCAACACCGTCTACCCAATGCACCACTTCACCACTTCGACCTCCACGAATATGTAAACCACCCTCATCAACGACTCCTGCTTGCAGGTTAATTACGGCGCCCACGGATTGAACCGGCAAGTCATCAATTTCTTCTGCACGCACAGAGGACATTGAAGACGTCATATCTTTTTGAATCAAAGGACGTTCGGCTGTAATGACAACCTCTTCAGCAGAATCAATAACTCTTTCTTCAAGTTCAAAATCATATGTCGTGGTAAGGCCTACCGAAACACGAATTTCATTGACAGTAACTTTTTTATAACCCATCATCTGTACAACGAGTGTATACTTGCCGGGCTGAATATTGAGTATGACGTATCTGCCATCATTGTCTGAAGCTGCTCCTAGATACGTTCCCGCGACGATGACATTTACACCGGGCAAAGACTCTCCTGTTTTCACGTCAGTTATTTTTCCACTTATTTTTCCTGTTGTTGAAGCGTTTACAACAGGCGCCAATAGCAGCAACGTACTAAATATGACATATGATTTGAGCTTAATCATCTCAACTCCTCCTGTTAGGTATGTAGTTAATAAATGTTTTGCATAGAATACAAACCTGCCGTCATATAACCAAAATAAAATCGCCTTTCAAATAAAGCCTGTTGCAATCGAGCATTGTAGTTAACTTTTTTTTATTGAATTTAAGTATAAAAATTCATTTATTTTTTCAAAAGCTCATTGGTTACAATTGGGAAGAATAAAATGAACAATCAACACCGAAAAAATATAAAACGACTCGTCCGTATCACGCTGAAACGCGATTATCCAGGCTTTCGACGATTAAAAAAGAAAGATAAAAAACAAATTCTGTCGCGAGTGACCGAGTATATCGTTGACAACTATGATCAGGCATATCCCTGTCGACAGCGGCGCTTTCGGACAGATACCCTACCATATCAAACAAGTGCAGGAGCTGTGCAGTATGCGAAAGGTAGCGGAACGGCCGTTTAACCTGCTTAAACATCGTGAAGAGCTTGAGCCTCTTGGAACGCCAGCCAGGGAAACACCGCGCACCGTGACTATCATTGCCAATATTGCGACGCTTCTCATCGAAATTGCCGGATTTCGACGGATGAAAAAAGTGTCAAAGAACGAGCAGTTGCGGTTGTTGCCGGAGGCGGCATAGCTTATTAAGCCAAGCTCTGTCGCTTCTACAATATTTTAGACAAATCAGATTCTCAAGGGACGTACTATATTTGAACCGGACATATGGACTGTTTCTTGAGACATGCTTGAAAAATATGGCCGTCTCCTCACTTTAAAAATGAAATCATAGAGACGGGTAATGAAAAACGTATTAAATTTTATGTTAGATTGTAACGGGCTTTTATATCCGGTATTGAAAAAATATGGCTTTTATTGGCAAAACATAAAATTGTTTGATTTTTAATATTTTAGAGCATTTTTTTAGTGATCATATCCGACAATTATTTTGTAACGTGTGGCAGAGTTTTTCATGCCGTTTTATTGTGAATATACAGAATTCTTGCTCACTACCGCCCCCAAATACCCGAAAAAAAATAAATAAATAATAGTGAAATGTCAAGAAAAAAAGATCTTTAACACAATAAATTTCGATTATATAAATCAGTCCAGCAAGATAGTTCTTTCCGATTTTATCGGCTGCCTGGTTTCCGAGGGATTGGCCATTCTCAGCGCCTATGTGCATTCAAACGGTTTAGATGCCGATATGGTTGACGGTAAGCATTCAGCCCAGTTTGCAGACGCTTCTCACAACCATTGGGGCGAAGCATGGGTGAATTATGATGGTCCGAATACAGCCTTGCGTATTCATGGAAACATACCATGGAATATGGGTGTTGTTATCGCTAAAAATACCAGTAACGGTTCGGAAAACGGCTCGTCTATTGTGTGGAAAGTCCGGAAGTTTGGGTCGAAGACTTTGGCACAACAACCCTGAATGCAGGGGAGGTTGTTGTCGAAATTGAATCGATGTTCGGCTCCATCGTAAATCTCGAAACGGACTATTATTGAAATAATTGAAAGCCTTTTGCATGGCTTAACATAACCAAACGGCAGCTCTATTTGAATCCCTGGAATGAACTGAACAGACGCTCGAATCGGCCAAACCAACCGGCATAAAAATCGTCTAAAAAAATACTATCCCGGAACGTACCGGAAAAAATCGTCGGGATATGGCAGAAACCAGCTTTTTCGCTCCGTGATATCGGAAATATAAGCGGTCAAAACTCCTTATCCAAACGTTCTTCAAGATGCTCCCTAGTCTAGCGGCTTGTCAATCTTTTCGTATACCGTTCAGCCACAGCTGAAAATGCTTATTGCTTATTTTCTCCAATAAATACATCAGGAGCGCTGATCACACCAGCGTCTTTCATTGCACTTTTTAGTTCGGCTGAATCGAAAAACTGTAAAAGTTTTTCCTGCGCACCTTCTCCGACGACCGTAACAGTCGAGCCGTTTTCCACAGACTTGAGGACAAAGTGATCCTTGATGCCAAATTGTTCACGAGCTGATCGGTGTTCATCAAAAGCTTTTTTCCAAGTCTCAAAATCTTTGACTTGAAACTTAATCACAAAGATAGCCATTTTAATTCTCCTTATAATAATGATTGATTGTTGGCTGGCACAAAATGTTCCGGAAAATAATCGATATGATGCTGATCATTTAATATTCAAATATGCTGGCTTTTTTCTTATTCTTTATAACCGAATGTTGGCAGCAATTATTCCTCAAAGTGTGGAGAATCGATGCAATCACTGAAAACAAAAATCTTACTACTTGAACTCTTTTTTTATTTTTATCGTAAGGCAGAGAAATGCATATTTCACGATAAATGATAAACATAATTCACTATTCTCCCGGCAATAATATTCTAAAAAAATACTCCCCCCACAAGCTCCTTGACATTCTCGAGTAGGTTTGTTATATAATATTTGGGTACTTTGGGTGGTGGATGTATATTTTAAAATTAATCAATCTCAAAATCGCTGAATCAAAAAAGGAATAGATCATGGAAAACTACTGGCAAACGGTGGTTGGCCGGCAATTTGCGGCGGCGATCCAGATGATACGGTTGGCTGTCCAAGCCTGCCCGGAAAATCTTTGGGACGACCGCTCAGATGGCTCGCCGTTCTGGCACCTGGCTTACCACGCGCTGTTTTTCACCGACTTTTACCTGTCGGAAAATGATAGGTACGAAAGATAACCAACCTCCACCGCCGACGTGGTGAATGGAACCAATATGACATTCATTGTGTAAACAGCGAAGAAAGAGGTGGATTAACGGCGAGAAGGAATCGGGCGGAAACAACAGTTCACCGGATTATGATTATTTTTACCTGGAACCGGAAGTCTCTCCGATCGAGTTCAAAAATATCCGAATGCGCGAATTACACTGAGAGGGCTATCTTTTCATTTTTAACTTGTCCGTAAGAGCAACAATAACAACCGGATCGTGTAAAGACCGATAAATCCGTTACCAGTTGATGTCGCCGGTTACTTCTCTGGAGCGTGGAGCCGGCAACTGGGCTTCAATATGTACGACGTGGGGCGCTACAATCACATTGTACGGTACGGTTTTTCAGTTCGTTGTGTGCGGAATGATTAGACTATTTTGCTATTTGACTATTTTTCTCACAATGTTTCATATAGAACTCGAGGTGAAAATGAATGAGCAAAAATATTCTATATTTCTTTTATGCATTGTCATGATACTGGTCCAAAATCTTTATTCTCAATTTGTGCTGGATGGTGTTGTTACAGACAATGGAGGAGAATAACTTGGTAATGGTGCTGAACCGCTCGTCGGTGCTACAGTGACCGTAACAGATCAAAATAATCCTTTCCATTTTTTTAGTGCGACCACTGATAAAAGCGGTTACTATTCCATAGAAATATTCCCGACACCTTTTCCTCACGACCGTATATCCTCGATCCGCCAGCTAAACTCGAAAACCAGCTCTTTGGTCCATCCTGGTTTGATATAAACGATTTTGCCGTTTTGATCGATAAACCAGGTGGTCGGAAAACTATGGATATCGGCCTTCCCGACAAAACCATCATCCAAAAGAACCGGGAAATTGTAACCATGTTTTTCCATGAACGGCGGCACATCATCCGGGTTCGTGTCGTTGTTGATGGACAATACAACCACATTGGGATCATCCGCATATTTTTCATGCAGTAACTGCAACTCGTCAAGTTCCTTGACGCACCAGTAACACCAGATGCCCCAAAAGTTGACGACCACGGTTTTACCCTTTAGATCATCGAGCGATATGGTTTCTGCATCCAGTGTTTTGAGTGAAAATTTAGGTGCAGGCTCGGGATTGCTGATTCGCGAGGATAATGTTTCTTTACGGCGCGCTTCCCGCTGGCGATCCAGGATTTTATCAATGTACCCGGTATCGCCGTCAACCTTTTCGCATAATGCTTTGAGGGCCGCTTCGTTGGGATTCTTTTCCGGTCTCTGAATTTCCAGTCCTTTGCCGTAAAATTCTCTGGCTTTGTCATCATCCTGTTTGCTTTCAAAAAGTTGGCCGAGGTGATATAGATTGTCACGGTTTTGAGCGGCCAAAGAGTGGGATTTGAGTAAATTTATTTCCGCTTTTTCAGCAGCACCGCTTTTAAACTGCGCCCAGCCGATGGCGTCGTAAAATGGGGCCAGGTTCCATGGGATATTTTTTTCAAATTCTTCATCGGACATGTCCTCCGGAAACTGGCGGCGAATATAGCTGCGGTAACGATCCAATCCTTCCCGCGCGATCTGTTCCGCTTCCGCATAATATTCTGTGTTATCCGACAAGGCGTTTGCCGCCTCCACGATAGACCGGCTTTGGATTCCGTCGTCCAGTTTTGCCATTTGTTGAACAGTGTCCAATAATTCTTCAGCGGCGACAGTCGAATCGTCTTTTATTGAATTGAATAAATTACGATATTGCTCAAAAAGCAGCCCCTTATGAGAATGGTAGGGGCTATCGATGAAATCCCGCAGCATTTGACGGTATTCCGGAGACCGCATCGGCGCATCCGGCTCCTTTTCATGTAAAATTTTTTGAAGAGCCCGAATCTCATAAACACGCATCCATTCGGCAGCCGGTGAGCCGGGAAAGTTTTTAAGAATTTTGTCGTTATAAATTTTTGCTTTTTCAGGCATGTCCAGCTCATATGGAGAATATATGTTACCCGCGAGAAACAGCGCCATTGGATATATACTCCGGTTTCCCAAAAAAGCATTCATGTCCTTTTCAATGATTTTTATCTTTTTATCCACGTCCATTTTTTTGTCATTGATGAGAATATGCCAATAGCGGCTATGGATGGCATTTGAGTTGGGAGAAATGGCGAGCGCCTTTTTAACCAGCACCGTGTCTTTGGCATCATAGCGCGCACGGCTGAACAGTGCACTCACGCACGTGGAATCCAGTTCCAAAGCTTTTTCAAATAACGAATCAACTTGCGCAATTTTCTTTTCGCTCGGATCCTTTTGGACAAGCTGCTGCAAGACTTTTGCCTTTATCACCAGCAGTTCTGCCGGATTGGAAACGTCTGTAAAAGTACTGTCGACAAATTCGATGGCTTTATTTTCGTTACCGGTCAAGTAGAGTGCTTTGGCGTACATCCAGATGATATCCGGATGTACCGGCGCGAGGGCAATCATTTTCTCGGCGGCTTCCATGGCCGGACGGCGGAAATTATATTTCGCTCCGGGATAACCGATGGTCATTTTGGGCATTTGGCCATAGGCTTCGATGATGAGAAAATAACCCCACGGACTGTCCGGATATTTCTGCACCATTTCCTCACCGACTTGCAACACCTCCTCATC
>JAFGEC010000319.1 GCA_016931775.1 Candidatus Zhuqueibacterota bacterium
CAGGAAAAAATTAAAAGAAGTGAAAGTCGCTACAGAAATATTTTTGATTATGCCTTCGATGCCATTTTTATTGAATCCTTTGACGGTATTATTCATGCAGTAAATAAACGGGCAACCGAAATGCTTGGGTATACCAAAGATGAGTTCCTGAATATGAACATCCGTCAGTTAATCCCTGAAGACTACCATAATCAACTACCGGATTTGAATGCAGAGATTAAAAAAAATGGTATTGCCGTCGTCCGATCAAAAAATCGCCATAAAAATGGTAGTCAGATCGATGTCGAAATTTGCGTTAAACTTTTAAGTGAAGACGAGCAGGAATTTGTCCAGGTTTTCGTCAGGGATATCAGTCAACAAGTTCGATTCCGAGAGCAGATCCAATCACTATCTGCACAGATTGAACAGTTCAGCCAGATTTCTGCAGACATCATTACCATTACCGATGAAAGCGAACTGTTTCGGCGAATCAGCGATGCCATTGTAGAAATTTCAGATTTTAGCCGGGTGCTTTTTTATACCTTCAAGGAAACTGCTCCCTATCGCGATATTCTTGGTCATGTCGGTATTTCTGAGGAAAATCTAAAACGGATTCAAAACGCTGAAGCACCAAAGGAAAAATTTCTCGACCTTTTTAAAAATGGTATCAGGCTGGGTAACCAATCCTGCTATATTCCTCATGTCATGAAACATTTGGTCAATCAACATACAGTGGACTATGGGAAAAAGGTCTATTCTAAAGAGAACGGGTGGCACCGGGAAGACAATTTACTCGTTGCTATGAAAAATAAATCCGGAGATATTATCGGGATGATTTCTCTGGACGATTCCAAAAGCGGCCAAAAACCCACCGACGAAGCAGTTAAGCCTATCGAGCTGTTTGCCAATCACATCTCTCAAATCATAAAACTCAAGCAGCTGGAAGAAGAACAGCGGGAAATCGAAGACCGCTTTCAACAATCCGAAAAACTGCGCGCCCTGGGCGAAATGGCCGGCGGGGTTGCTCATGATTTTAATAATGTTTTAAGCGCTATCTTAGGCCGGGCACAACTCTTAAAGCGCGACATTACCGCCCCGGAAATTCTACACGGTCTGGAAATAATCGAAAAAGCCGCCATTGACGGCGCAGCAACGATCCGCCGAATCCAGGAATTTACACGCCTGCGAACCGATAAAAAATTCACTGCAATCAATATTAATGACACTATTTTGGACTCCATCAATTATACCCGAACGCGTTGGAAGAACGACGCCGAGGAAAAAGGCATTAAAATTGAAATCGAAACCCATTTTGAGGCGGAGCCGCTGGTCGAAGCAAACAGTTCCGAAATGCGTGAGGTTTTTACAAATCTGATTTTAAACGCAATCGAAGCAATGCCGGCAAGCGGAAAAATACAAATTGAAACCCGAATCTTAGTCAATATTGTTCAAATTTCTCTAAAAGACACCGGAACCGGCATGAGTTCCGATACACTAAAGCGAATCTTTGATCCGTTTTTTACCACGAAAGGTGTTAAGGGTACCGGGCTTGGACTCAGTGTTAGTTACGGTATTATTCACCGCCATAACGGTACAATAGAATTTGACAGCCGACCTGGTTGTGGTACAACTGTAATGATCCGGTTTCCACGATTCATAGAGAAAGAATCTACAGTGTCAGACCAGGCACCAAAAGATAAAAATCAAAAAGAATTAACGTCCGCAAAAATCCTGATTGTTGACGATGAAGAAGACCCGCGTGAACTTTTAAAAGACATTCTGGAAATATTCGGCCACACAGTATTTTCGGCAGATTCTGGAATAAACGCTCTGGATATTCTTGAAGCAGAGTCGGATATACGGATAATATTCACCGATTTGGGCATGCCGGAAATGTCTGGCTGGGACCTGTCCAAAACCATCAAAGACCGAATCCCGGAATCCGTTATAGTCGTGATTACCGGCTGGGGTACACAATTGGATCCGCAACGTTTAATCGAATGTGGAATTGAACGGGTTATTGCTAAACCTTTCCAGGTAGACCAGATAAACACACTTGTCTCGGAATGTATTAACATCGTTTACAATCCGGTTCGTGAATGATCAAACTAGTTGCTTTATCAGTTTGAACAATTAATATTAAGGCGTATAACCAACCTATGGGGAAAATATGGCATCAATCCTAATCATCGATGACGATACATATATTCGAAGCACTTTTGAAGATCTTTTTATTCCCCTTGGACACGATGTTGTTTCTTTGATAACCGCCGAAGACGCTCTTGATTATCTCGAAAAAGATGAACCCGATCTTATTTTTCTTGATTTGAGATTACCGGGTATGGACGGACTC
Source organism: Candidatus Zhuqueibacterota bacterium (assembly GCA_016931775.1). Lineage (GTDB taxonomy): Bacteria > Zhuqueibacterota > Zhuqueibacteria > Residuimicrobiales > JAFGEC01 > JAFGEC01. The sequence goes on from JAFGEC010000319.1 coordinate 2,333, forward strand.
AGTTTTCTAGAAAAATTGCAAAAACAAAAATACAATATTCCTGTCGTTGTAATAACCGGCCATGCAAATGTTGACACCTCAGTTCAGGCTATGAAACTGGGGGCTGCTGACTATATATGTAAACCCTTCAACATCGATGAACTAATAATAATCGTTGATAAAATCGTTTCTGAAAAACAGAAGGACGACCAGCTGGAATACTTTCAGAAGCAAAAAGACGTAATTCTCGGATTCGGCGATATCATTGGAAACAGTGA
>JAFGEC010000320.1 GCA_016931775.1 Candidatus Zhuqueibacterota bacterium
GGTCCCAATGGTGCGGGTAAAACCACACTGGTCAAACTGTTGCTGGGCATCCTGCTGCCGACACACGGTGATGCACGAATTTTAGACACGCCGATAAAAAACCACAGAATACATTCACGTATCGGATATCTGGCTGAAAACCATCGTTTCCCTCCATTTCTGACGGCCCATCAAGTTATGTGGTATTACGGTAAAATGAGCGGCGTTAAACCTGCCGTTCTGAACGAACGGATACCGCAACTCTTAAAAACGGTCAAGATGGAAAAATGGGGCCGTGTCAAGATTAAAAAATATTCCAAAGGCATGATGCAGCGTGTCGGCCTGGCTCACGCTCTGCTCAACGATCCGGACATTGTTTTTTTGGACGAACCGACCGACGGAATCGACCCGGTTGGACGCCGTGAAATTCGTGATGTTTTACAGCAACTTCGCCAGCGCGGCAAGACCATTTTTCTCAATTCACACCTGCTGTCGGAAGTAGAACGAATTTCCGACGAGATCGCTATTCTCAAAGAGGGACGGGTTCTGCAATCCGGATCGGTCAATGAGTTCATCTCGGTGGAACACCAATATCAATTATCCGTCGAAGATACGGACAAGGTGCTGGTCAATTTATGTCGTACGAAAAACATCACACAGATATCGAAAAAAGACTATTTTCAAATCGGCGTAAAGGATGAAAACCAGCTTAACGATTTAATCGACAGTTTGCGTCAAAAAAAAGTGATCATCAAGGCAATTATACCACATAAAATCTCATTGGAAGATTTTTTCATTCAAATTGTTAACGATCAGAAGGAACCGGAAAAGTGAAATTTTTCTCCATAATACAACTGACATTTTGGGAATCTTTTGCCAAAAAAACTTTTATCGCATTTTTGGGTATATCAACATTTACCTGTCTGCTTTTTTTATTTGCGCTCAATCTGGATATCATAGATGGTGTGCAGTCAAATATTTCCGTATTCGGCAAGGATACCGGCGGCACCTTTGGCCTCGATGAGATTATTACTTCCGTACAAGGAGTTGTCGCCGTCGGTTTGTTTACTGTCGGTATTTTTATGGCATTATTCGCAACAAGCAGCCTCATTCCCTCATTGCAGCAGCCCGGATTTATCGACATATTTATCAGCAAACCCGTCAGCCGGTTGCAGATATTGGCGGGCCGCTATCTGGGTGCGGTGGCGATTGTAGCATTTAATATATTTTATCTGATTTTATTTTTCTGGCTGATCATGTCCATTAAATCGGGAATCTGGAACTGGGGTTTTATCTGGGCCGGCGTCCTCATTGTTCTTACATTTGCCGTCCTGTTTACACTCATGACATTTCTCGGCGTTGTCAGTAAAAGTGGCCCCTTTTCCCTGATGATCACTTATCTGATTCTGTTTTTCACACCGCTATTGTTGAAAAGAGACGCTATATATGCAATGGTTTCTTCAAAGATTTACGGTTGGATATTTGACGGATTATATCACTTTTTACCCAAAACATCTGAGCTGGGAAATATAACTCAATTGGTTACACGAAATGCACCGGTATCCTCTTGGATGCCGTTGTGGAGTTCATTGTTATTTGGATTATTTATGTTCGGCGTTTCCGCTGCGTTGTTTCAAAGAAAAAATTATTAATTGAAAGGAAAAAGAATGGCAAAAAAATCAGTTTTCAGTGTGCTGGCAATAATTGTTCTGTTGCTGGCGTGCGGGCGAACACCGGGTGATAAAATTTCCCAAACCATGATTGAGCATCTGGATAAACTGCCGCAGGATGCCAACATGGTCAGTTATATAAACATCGACCAGATTACAAAAAGTCAACTTTATACGGACCTGGATCTGGGAAATTCCACTCCACTGAATGAAATGGATGAATTGACATCAAGAACCGGACTCAATATTATAGAAGATGTTGATAAAGTTTACATGGCCATGTTACTCGATAAAGACCAGGAACCCAAACATGCATTCTTTGTAGCAGAAGGTCTTTTTGACACGGAAAAAATCACGAGTTCTATCGTATCGCAGGACGATTCCGGTGAGATTTCTACCGAATTATATAAAAACAATACAATCTATTATATCGATTATGGAGATTTGGGATTTTGCTTCACAGATGAGAATACATTGATCGGTGGTTCTCCCGAATCGGTAAAAAAATGGCTGGATGGAACACTCGACTATTTTGTAGCACCTGCAGAACCGCACACCCTGAGAGGACTTGTCAGTGATATACAATATAAAAATTGTGCATGGATTGTCATGAATACAGGAAAGTTATTCGATGAAATTTGGAAACACGGCGACAATCCGAAACTGCAGGGAATACAGAGCATAAAAAGTATACTGGCCGGATTGGATATCGGAGGGCATTTAAGTTTCCAGGGGCTGGTCACATGTTCTGACAATGAAAACGCCGTGTTGTTCCATGACAGTATAAAAGGTGCAGTTGCGGCGGTAAAATTGACCGACACAAAAGATCGAAAATTTATCGACCTGATGAATAAAATACAAATTTCTCAATCCCAAAACAAAATCCAATTGTCGTTCAAGTACACCTCTGAAGAATTGCAAAAAATGAAGGAAAAACAGGGAGAATTCATGTAAAATACAAAAAAAGACGAAACCGGGCATCGTGTATTCTCAATCACGGCCGTGGAAGGTTGAACATCCGGATCCAGGATGGCGATATGCGGATATAAGAAACAAGATAAAGCAAAAATAAAAAATATCAAGATCGACCGGCCATATCCCGAAGCCAAAAATGGATAGGTGACATCTTTTGAAATATTGAAAAAACCCGATCGATGAGTTCACTTGAAAAAACAATATCCGACACAGGCTCCTCGTATTGAAATCCCATACCGCCATATAATAACAGCTGAGCGTTCGGGTGCGATCGATCATACCCGCGTGGTTCTTTTTTATATTTTTTCCAGCCTATTTGATAATCCGGCGTCTGATGTACTCCTTTGATCACCTGCACGAGTTGGTGTCCATACTGCGGGTGAACAACTGAATCCCGATAAATCTGCAACATATCCCGGGTAAATTCATGAATACCGACCCCGATAAATACCCGCCTCGCATCGAGGTGGAAATAAAAACCGGAACACTCTAATTTTTTCCCATCTCCTTCCCAGAAAAACATGGCAATATGTGTTTTATAAGGCCGTTTGTCTTTACTGAACCGGGTATCTCTATAAATACGAAAGATGGTTTGATCAATTTTAGGGATTGCATGTACATCCGGTGCAATTGATTTAAGCTTCTCCCCCATTGCTTCGACAAATGCCTGACACTCCGGCATGATTATTTTATCGTAGATGTGCCGATTTTGGTTGAACCAATTACGGTCATTATTATCCTCAAGATCCGAAAAAAATAGTAATGTTTCTTGGGAAAAACCAGAAAAATTTAAAGTCATGTTTTAATCCTGTTATATTGATAAACATCAAAAAAACGGTCGATTTTTCTCATGCAAAAACCATTATAATATAACGAAATTAAAACAAAAAAGAAACCTTTTTATAGCTGATATATCCCCAATTTTTCCAGCTGCTCACCTTTTTTTTCCAGTGCGATTCGGGCAATATTACGAAAATCGGACATCCAGTTATCCAATTCATCAAGTTTTTCATTTCGCCTTAGGGTTGCAGTTTGTACCTCCCGGCGCTCGTGTACCGACCGATGGTGTGCTTCATAAACCTGGCTGACCGATTTTTTTTCAGCGTCAAGCTTGGGCTTGTTGTAACCAAATTCCGCCATGATGGAAAGATACAATTCGTTTTCTAGTATTCGTTTATAGAATATCGTTGCCTGTTCAAGCCAGCCTGACAAGGAACGTTTTCGGCGCCCTAATAATAAAAGCTCAAGCTGTACACCTGTGTTATTTTTAAATGCAACTCGGGCAACAGCCAGCGTTCTTTTATAAATCTTGGCGGCGCTTTCCCATAAATCGTACAACTCCTGAGTTGAATGACATTTTTGAAAATGTTCGTTGCGCTGAAAACGTGTTAAATCTCTGGCCTTTTTATATAATTCCAATCCCCGAATCACTTTATTTTTATCATATCCAAATTCACTCAAAGCCATCAATATTTCATGATCATTTACTGCATTTGTCAGTGTATCTTCAGCATCGATCAGGCGTTCCTCAATAGATTTATACATACTCCTCCTCCGTAGTAATGTATCAAAAAAAAGTCGTGAAATAAAAGTTCTGTAAAAAATCGTGTCAGTTGTCATAAAAAAATAACAATCAAAAATAAAAGCCTATTGCTTTTACTGAACTTACGACACTTTTTTCTTGATATTATACATTCAGCAAATATAATGCCAAAGCAGATGGAGAAAAGATACAAGGTTAAAAATGGTAACCGATATTTAAATAGGTATGAATCCGATGAATATTACTGCTCATTACACAAAATTCCAGCGGCCCGACAGGAGTATTGGTACCTAAAGATGCACCACCTCCTGTGACCATCCCCTTCCACCGCCAGATATTATCTGCGTTACCAATGTTACCCTTGACAATAAAATAACGTCCCTTTAAAAATTCCAGACTAACACCGAGTTGCATGGTACCGAGATACCTGCCGCGCCGCTCTTCATTTTTCATACCCCAGAAGGAATCGTATCCGCCCAGGGTAAACTGATAGCACATCGGCATGTCGTTTCGTGTGGCATATCCAGCTTTTACATTAAAAATGATTGACAAAGCATCCATTTTATGATAATGGAGCAGTTCTACCGAATGTAAAGCGTATCCATAACTGCTGTCGGATTGTGCCAGCGAAAAGGCACTTTCCATTTTCAGTACGGTTCCGCGCGAGGGAAATACAATCCTGTCCAAAGTATCAATCCACAATTGTGCGAAAAAAGAATGGACGTTAAACGTACGGGTAGAAATATCCTGAGGAGCAATACGGGGCGAAATACGTAAAATTTCGGAGCGAATTCCCAGACCGGCCAGGCTTTTATTTGACAGGAACGATCCCCAAAGCGCATCCAGAAATGCCCGTTGTACACGTAAATTCGCCGATCGTCGTTCCCGTGCGTAAATATCAACATTTCGTTGAATAAGGCACGTCCTGAGCCGGTAACTTGTGCCACGAACCAGGCCGGTTCGGGAGAATAACTGAGAGTCGAGGACCTGTCGTTCACCCAATCTTAATTCAAGGTGTAAATTTGAACCATTTTCTATGACATTTCGTAACGTCGTATTTAACACCATCGCCGCTCGTTCCATACTGTCGAATCTCAAACCAAAATGAACCATTTTTTGCTCACGTTTTTCAACGTGTAGAATCAATCGGACGCCGTTTCCGACAGGCTCCACGCTGTAAAATACCTTGTGAAAAAGGCGCAAACTGTAAACGCGATCGATAGTAGATTCAAGGTCCTGTTTTGAGATCGCACTGGGCAATTGTATATTGAGCGCGGTAAGGATGCTTTTGTGAAAATCAAAGTCCACTCCTCGAATTGAAATCTCTTTTATAATAATTTGATCGACGACCGGTAGACCGGTCCTGATGTGGTTTGAGTGATAACGGCCCAGGGAATCCGACAGCATTTTCAGTTGTGGTAGAAATTTTCTCGCGGCGTTTTCCCCCGTTTTTATTATTTCCGCTGCGCGTGCAAAACTCACAACGGTAAAGGATTCCAAGTCCGGTTCGATCAAAATCGTACACTTTTTACGATAACTCGCCAATGAATCCGCCTGAAAAAATTTGACTGACTGAATAATAATTTCAAAAAAGTTATCAATCTTTTCAGCCTTTTTTAAAGGTCCCCACAGGTCAACACCGATAATGATATCCGCTCCCAGTGCCTGTACATCGGGAACCGGAAAATTTCGTACGAGTCCGCCATCGACAAGTAAACGGCCCTCAATCTCAACCGGTGTGAAAACCGAAGGTATGGCCATACTGGCCCGAATTGCTTCCGGTAAGAAACCATGATCCAGTGTTTCGGCGTGACCGGTTTCCAAGTCAGTAGTAACGCAGGAAAACGGTATTTCAAAAGTACGAAAATCCGTTACATGGTGAACATGCCAGGTCTTTGTTGAAAGCAAGCGAACAATTTTGTAACCGGACATAATCCCGGTCGGCAGCCGTATGCTCCCTTTTTCAAACGGCATTGCGCTGATATAGCGTTCATCGAACATTTTTTCTTCCATCGACAGATAGCGTCGTTGAGGATTATCAATAAACAGATCGTTCCAATCCGTTTCCAGGGCCAGCCTCTCCAACTCTGCGGCGGAATAGCCGATTGCATACAAACCTCCAACGATGGCACCCATGCTGGTTCCGGAGATCGCATCAATGGGGATATCTGCTTCTTCCAGTACTTTGAGAACACCAATATGTGCCAGGCCCAATGCCGCGCCGCCTGAAAGTGCAAGGCCAACTTTGGGCCGCACGTCAGTATTCTCGGCGCCGTATATACCACTAAAAAAAAATAAGGTGAATATCAATAGTAACGACTTTTGTAGATCTTTGCACCCCATTCTTTTTTTCCCTCTTTTACAAAAACAACACTTTATATATTTTCGATCCAGGGATTCCAGGGCCATTTCTGATTATCGACGCTAAATCATGGACGTCAATTCAATAAAACAAATCACCTCAGCAACAACATTTTTTTTATCTGTGTATTTTCACCATTCTCAGCCCTGTAAAAATACACACCGGACGTCAAATGATCCGCTTTAAAATCCACAGTATACCGTCCCGGTTGCCGGCCGGTAAGGGCGAAACGTGACATTTCGTGTCCGAGGACATTATAGACACAGACTCTGATATCGGTCATTTGGGAGAATGAAACGGGTATAACTGTGTTGGAATTAAAGGGATTTGGATAATTTTGTCCAAGATTAAACTGAACCGGCAGATACATTATATCATCACCTAATCCGGTTTCCATAAGGTTCCCATATAATTTGATATCCTTAAACCAGCCGGTGTCGTCAAAAGAACCAACTCCTACCCTGCCGCAGAGAAAGGTTTTATCCCGCGCCGTTAAAATCGGATTTTCCATATCATCGATAAAACCTTCTATCGTACCGGATTCTATATCTCGTTTTATTTTTAAGAGATGCCACTCATCATCCGTCATTCGAGGTGTTGACGAACCGGCCGGTTCATTGTTGATTTTTTCACGGTCTGCATTATTCACAATACCGATAATATTGTGAACATTATCACTTCTACCGGCAAAATGGGCATAATAAAAATGCACCGAATCCTGAAATCCGAAAAACAGGCACATATCCCGGTATTCATTTGAGGGATTGGTCTGGCAGTTTACACGAACAATCAGTTCGAAAGAACCGACGTTGTAGGGTGTCAAAATCGCATATGATCCTGGCCGGCGAGGTGTTCCAAGTTCACCGGCCTTTGCCAGGTAAAACACGAACTCATTGTCCTTTTTTAAAACGCGCCAGTTATCTTTTGGGAAAAACTGCCAGTTTTCCGCTTTGCCGTTTTCAAATTTTTCTTCATAAATCAATGGCAAATCGGCGGCAACGATACATTTTCCCGATAACATTGCAAATAAAAAAAATATTGATAGTCTGTTCATATCTGTCCTCAGATTTTTAGGCTGCCTTTGCACATCTACAACGTTCACCGTGTTCTTCATCCGTATTGGATCCGTCTTCCTCGGTAAATTCTGCCTGCAGGATATCGAGACAGACGGATGAAATGGCGACCGGATACAACGAAAGGAAAACAGATGATGACCAATCACTATTAAACGGCGGTATCTGAAACTTGACCGGCGGATCGAGCTCGTATGATGTACTCCTCAATCCGTCCATATAATACAGTAATGTTTTTCCACCCAGATCATCGGCACCCATCAGATCGACCATAACCCGGTATTTTCGGTATCCGGTGCGAAGCGGCGCGTCATAGCCGGTTCTGTGCAGTCCTTTGTGCAGATGTGAAGCGTCGCCGCGTGTGTTGGTGCCGAAATGATTTTTGGCAAAAAAGGTCACACCACCCCAGCGATGTCCTTTCATGGCCGGAACATTGATGACATATTCGGCATCTAAAACACAATTAAAAGTGCGATCGTACTCTATATCCAGCACTGTTTTTTTATCGGAGTAGATAACCATCTTCTCCGGCCTTTTTGTCAGCGTTTTCCGGCCTTCCAGAGCGATACTCGACATGTAATTGATCCCGGGCAGATCAGCAGCCCATTTTTCATAGCAATGATTAAATATGGGCCGGTATGGATCGCCGACATAAATATTCTGTTGTGGAACACCGGCTTGGTTCACCAGCTGCTTGAGCAAAGCGTGAACGGCCTGCGGAGATGTGTCCACCCGGCCATAGTCACCCCCGGACCGGATATTGCCTTTATTGTCCATATTGCTAGCGTGTACGGAATTGATTTTTATAAATATCTTTTCATCCGTTTGAAAACCCGTATCACCTTTTCCGTGAATATGATTAAAATATTTAAATATGGCATCCCATGCCGCAGCGTCCGTTTCTTTTCCGGTCAGTGCCAATAGTGCTTTGGAAAACATATCATCGACCACCGGCTGACTGCAATTTTTATCCAGGAAATAGCCGTCTTTCCATTTAGTGGATTGGCAGCTTTCATTTGTCGAACCGGGATCGTGCACCCAGACGACCCGTCCGGGGAAAATACCCTTGGCCTCGCCGATAGGCGAATTGGCACCCAAGGGGTCTTGAAACGAATAGATGGAGATATCATCCGCAAAGATTCGGATTGAATCGGTTAAAAAGGTAAAACCGGCTATCGTCACAGCGAACACAAAAAACAACACGGCATAAAAACAGCGTGATTGGGCCATCTGCCGGTGCGCCTTTTTAAACGCAAAAACGGAAGTAAAAATACCAAGAACAAGGGTTAAAAAGGTTGTCGCCATGGGTGCGGCTACTTTCATACAGGGGTAATTCAGCCTCGATGGTTTGGGGATGACCCGAATCAGTAACCACAATAGTGAGAGAATACCCCAAAAGCGAAAAATCAAAAGACGCCATCCGGGCGGATTATTTAGATAATGATTATTATTCATGTATTGAGATATTCGCATTACTGCTGACCTAAATTTTTAATGAACAGACATTCTATGTAAAGCAATATAGTTTATCAGATTTTTGGAATCAAGAGGAATCTTCTTGCGCGGATGTTATCAAGCCAAAATTATAAACTGATCGCTTTTTCAATCGAACTATCAGCAAAGACAAAAATTACTGATAACACAGCAAACGATTATCTTTGAATGGCGTAAAATATAAATATAGTTCTTCAAAAAAATGTAAATTGGTATAAATTTTGCCGTTTAAGATTTATTAAAAATATTGATAACATAACAATGGCGGACATACAGCGGGTAACAATGTTATACTCCCCCCATCGTTGAATTTTTTTCCAGTACACCCAGAAATGTGTTGATCGTCTATTCAGGCAATTCAATCGCCTCCGTGTGGTTAGCGGAAGCAAATGGTTTGATTATGTTGAGGGAATCGGAGCAAAGTTTTGTTATGATGTCGCAGCATCAAAGTGACTCGGACAAGAGGATGACACATTTATGGACAACAGTTATCGGGGGAATACGTTGAGACAGTTTTCAGCAAACCATAGAATTTTTGGTTACAATCAATTCAAACAAAAAAGCCCTTTCAAGCGGGGCTTTTTTATCAAAATATTTAAATGAAAAGCTAAATTTTATATCCAAGTTTAAATTTTTATTCACGAAAAAAAACAGGGAATTACTGCACATACACCTCAATCGTCCCGGCTTTGCCGGTGGCGCTGTCCTCAAATCCCTGTGTCACAATTTCCTCGCCGTCCTTATCGACAGCATTAATATCCAGATGAAAAGACAAACCAGAGGCATCATCGGGAATGATGCCGGTCTCGCTCCAAAAATTTTCCGCACTAGTGGTATCCGGTTCCAGAGGAATCCATGGATATTCTTCAGTATATTCACGGACGGTGAGATAAACTTCTTTTAAATCATTCACAGTTCCGCTGAACAGGATGCTTACTCTGACTGTGTCACCTGTCGATATGACAGACGGTTCAATTTTCGCTTCCTTGAGGACAATATCTCCGGCAAAACAAAGATGTTTCAAAAACAACAACACAAAAGCAACCGGGATAATTTTTTTCATCGTTCTCTCCCTAATATTAAATTTTGGGTTCCTATTGTTCAAATTTTTTCACTGCACTCAACAGAGCTTTTTCAATCGGCGGTTCTCCCATCCAATGTCCGGCTTCTTCGGCCACAACCAACTCGGAATTGGGGAGCAGTTTGTGCAGCCGGTATGCATTTTCAGGGGGACAAATCATATCATAACGTCCGTTTACAATAATCGTTTTTATATCCTTAATTTTATCTGCATTTTTCAGCAGCTGATCTTCCTCGAAAAAGCAGCCATTGGCCATATAATAATTTTCCAATAGTGCAAACGCCAGCGGATTGGAATTTTCCATGATTTCCTGGACTTGATAATCCGCGATATGCAAGCTGGACAGTTTAACTTCATATTCCGCCCAGACCCAGGCGTATTTTTGCTGCACGGTCGAATCGGGATCTGTTAAAAGTTGATATAAATAATCGGGAATCGGCCGACGCTTCGGATCTGGTAATGAATTGACAAATTTTTCATAAGTTTCCGGAAAAAATTTGTGCACTCCGCCATGATAAAAATGATCGATTTCGGCCTGTGTGGCGGTAAAAACGCCACGCAATATCAGACCCTTCACATTTTGAGGATAGGATTCCGCATATGCAAGAGCCAAGGTAGCACCCCACGATCCGCCCAGCAGTATAATTTGCTCGACATTGAGGAAATCACGAAGCGTTTCGATGTCATCCACCAGGTGCCGGGTGGTGTTCTCCCGTGTTTCGGCATACGGTTTTGATAAACCGGCTCCCCGCTGATCGTGTAATACGATCAGGAACTTTTCCGGGTCGAAAAATCGGCGCATATACGGTGTTTTGCTGCCTCCCGGACCACCGTGAAGGACAAAAATGGGAATACCTTGCCGGTTACCGCAGAGTTCGTAATGTATTTCATGTAAAGGTGAAACCTTGAGATAACCGGTCTCATAAGGCGAAATGCCAGGAAAAAGGTGGACCTTATCCGTTTTAGTAAAATCACATGCACATAGTGCAAGGGCGGCAATTAAAAGTATTCTCTTCATTTAAGAGTCCGTTGGTTAGACGTTAATTTCAAGTTTAAATCGGACAATGCAGGAAGTGTTTAAAATAAATATATGAATAAAAACGCATTATTTCAAAATAAATTTACATTATCATTACAATCAATACACACCATTAACGTTCATTTGCAACGCATACAATGATGTCCGTGCAGTAATAAACAGGCATTTTCTGTCCGTACCGCCAAAACAGACATTGGCAGGCCACTCGGGAACATCAATGGCGGCAATTTTCTTACCTGATGGGGAGAAAACCGAAACCGTTCTGTTGGTGAGATATACATTTCCCTTTTCATCCAATGTCATGCCGTCCGATCCTTCCGGAGCGAAAAAGGTTTTGTTAGTCAACTTTCCATCATCGGTAATGGAATAAGACCAGGTTTTTTGAGCTCTGATATCGGCGACATAAAGTTTTTTCCCATCCGGTGTACCGATAATACCGTTAGGTTGCTCCAAATCATCTACAACCCGGATCGCTGTTTTACCGTCCGGTTTCAAATAATATACATGTTGCCCATCCTGTTCCATACCCTTGGGATTCCACCAGGGCCGTTCATAATAGGGATCGGTGAAATATATACCTCCCTTGGGATCCAGCCACAGGTCGTTGGGCCCGTTCAATTTTTTACCGGCAAAATTATCCAGCAAAACATTCATGTTGCCATCCATAGAAATTGAGACCAATCGGCGGAATTCGTCGGCACAGGCGAGCAGATGACCGTTTTTAGAAAAAAAAGTGCCATTACAGCGCTGGCACGGTTGAAGAAATGTCGACAATTCGCCGTTCGTTGACCATATCATGATGCGGTCGTTTGGTTGATCTGTAAAGTATACATTTCCATCTGCATCCGCTGCAGGGCCTTCGGTGAATTTAAAATCTCCTGCAAGTTTCCGGATTTGCGCGTCTTGAGCGATAATTTCTGTTTTCTCCTGAGATCTCAATTCGTTGTCTGTCCCTTTATTTCCGCAGCCGGTAATGAGAGATATAAGAAAAAATATACATACCTTTTTCATCATATTCCTTTCATTGACGTATAGATTTTAATTGTATTTAGGAAAAATTATGATAAAAATCAAATATTTTTATGGCCAACCAAAGAATCTGGAGAAAAGATATAAGAGATACACAAATAAAATAATTCCCCCCTCCCACCGTGTAATTTTTAAACCGCTGTAAAAAATCGGTAACATCAAGACAGCCAAACCGATCATAAATCCAATATCGAGTGCTCGCACCGAAAATACATGTATCGGGGAGAGTACGCTGGAAACGCCGAGAACTCCCAACATATTAAAGATGTTGGATCCGACGACATTTCCCAAAGCTATATCATTATTTTTACGTATCGATGCCATTACGGATGTGGCCAGTTCAGGCAGACTCGTGCCGAAAGCGACCAACAGCAGCCCGATTACAGCCTGTGAAATTCCGAGTTTGACACTCAGTCTTAATGAACTTTCGATCACCCAATTAGCACCCAGGTATAACAAAACAATTCCGGCACAGATTAAAAAGAGTTCAATCCATATATTTTTTAATCGTGATTCGATTCCGGATTCGGTAACATTCTTTGAATCACTTTTTACCGTAAAAACGGCATAAACCAACATTCCCAATAACAATACAACTCCTTCAGTTCTGCTCAGGTAGCGGTTGTGTAAAAAATACGTTATTATAACGGATACGAATATCAAAATAGGAACCTGAAGGCGAATAACCTGCAACGAGACTTGAACGGGACGAATCAAAGCGGATAAACCTAAAATCAATCCAATGTTACAAATATTTGAACCGATGATGTTGCCAAGAGCTAAATCATCAGCCGACATCCAGGAGGCTTTGGCTGAAACAACCAGTTCCGGACTGCTGGTACCAAATGCGACAATGGTTAAACCAACGACCAATTCCGATATCTTTAGACGTTGTGCAATTGCGATACTGCCTTTGACAAGTCCTTCGGCACCAAAAAACAATAATAAAAATCCACACACGAGTACAAAAATATCAAACAGCATACCCATCGCTCTCAGAAAGCTGACATTCAGTAATCTCGATGATCTTTTTGTTTTCCATTCTTGTTACCGTTCCATGGACAAGTACATCCTTGTTGTCGTATTCAAGCAGCACATCCCAGTTTTCATTTTTTTGTACACAGTACTCGTCCAAGTCAGCTGTGACGATCGATATCCAAATATCATTGTCCCATTTTTCCACATTAACAAATCCGGTTATTTCAATGATTTCCGACGACATATTTTCTCCATTTAGAATTTTTCTTTTTAACAAAAATCCAGCTCGAAAAAAACGAGCAAGATAACAAGATTATCGTGAACATTCAGAGATGATATCCCAAAAAATTTTTAAACATTTCGCAATTCCGCAATACAATCGAGCAGAACATCGAAGGTAGGGAATATGGGATTACTTTTTCTTTGGAATGAGTAAACGCCGATATTTCCGCTGTCCGTTGCCATTCAGAGAGATGGTTCCGTTTCTGCTGACAAATCCGACGTTTTCTATAGTATAAAATGCCTTATGGTCGTTTTGTTTTATAATTTCCACAACTGCACGGGATTCGCGACGTTTTACAACGATCAATAAAATATTGACATGACCACTGATGCCTTCGCCATCTACAACTGTCACCAAGTATCCGCTTTTGCGTAAGTGCTGCAATAATTTATTTGTATCCTTGTTGCTTATTATTCGAATAATCGCCGAACCCATTGCCAATTTTTTTTCAATCCATATACCGGCAAAATTTCCCATGGCAAATCCAGCTGCATATGCAAAATAATTAAATACATTGGTCAGGTTTGCCATAATGTGTCCGATGGCAAACAGCCAGATCAGTACTTCAAAAAAGCCAAGCAACGGTGCTAAATATTTCATGCTCCGAGACACAGCGATAATCCGAATCGTTCCCAGCGATACATCGATCACGCGGGAGCAAAAAATCAACAGGGGATAAATCAAATAAGTCAATAAATCAGGATTCAAACCTGCCGAAATCATCTTGTTACCTATCTTTGTGGTATATTATGCATGAAATTCATACGAATCAGAAGATACAGCATTTTAACTGAAACGCATCCTCTATTAAACAAATATAGTGCCACGGATATAGGTTCTGACTTTTCACATATTACATTGTAATTAATACACTTGTAAAAACAACACCGATAAACCCGTTTTTAATTCCGTTGCATGCAACACCAATGATGCAGCAGTTATGCATCACTTTTTCTTTGTCATGCCATACTCTTTCATCTTTCGCCACAAAGTTGTACGATGCATATTCAGACTCTCGGCGGCTTTTGTCATATTATACCCAAAGGCCGCCAGTGCCCGGCTGATTTTTTCCTCTTCACTGCGCAGATCGTAAAACGAGGGTGGCGGCGGCATTCCGTCGGATTTCATGAATCGTATCTCCGGCGGTAAAAATTGCGGTTCGATCGTAGAACCCGTTGTCAGTATCATGGCATGTTCGACGGCATTTTCCAACTCCCGGACATTTCCGGGCCAGAAATAATTCAATAAAAGTTTCTTTGCGGCCTTTGAAATACGTAAAACCGGGCGATTATAATAACGAGCGAGTTTTTCCAAAAAATATTCGGCCAGCATAATAATATCCGATTTCCGCTCACGAAGCGGCGGCAGGTCAATTTGAATAACTTTGAGCCGGTAAAACAAATCTTCACGAAATTCTCGCCGTTGCACGAGTTCACTCAGGTTTCGATTTGTGGCTGAAAGGACACGGACGTCGATCGGAAGGAAGTCTTCACCGCCGACTCTTTCGATGATACGTTCTTGCAGCGCACGCAAAAGCTTAACTTGTACCGATGGTGAGAGAGTGCCGACTTCATCCAGAAAAATCGTACCGCCCTGAGCGACCTCAAATCGTCCCTTGCGGTCTTTGTATGCTCCCGTAAAACCGCCTTTAACATGGCCGAACAATTCACTCTCCAGCAAACTGCTCGTGAGTGCGGAACAATTAACCGGTACGAACGGACCTTGTGATCGGGGGCTCAGCGCGTGAATGGCGCGAGCCACAAGTTCTTTGCCGGTTCCGGTTTCACCATAGAGAAGTACTGTCGTTTGATACTGGGCGACATTCAAAATATCGGAATTCAATTTTTTCATCACATCAGATTCCCCCACAAGTGATTCAAATTTAGGTGCAGCGACACTGACGTTTTGCTTCCTGAAATCGGCAGCCCTTTCATGCAGGACAATCAGAACATAGGAATCGTCTTTATTGCTTTTTACAAAAGCAGTGCTGGCGGCCCATACGGTGCTCTCGGAACCACTGATATCAAGGTCCAGTAAAAAATTTTGAATTGGATGTTTTTTTAAACAGGTTTCCTGTACAAGTTGGGTTATCCGACCGACACGAGGTGAATGCTTGTCCGCATTATTTTTCAAATCGAAACCGAATCCAAGTATTTCTTTTGCTTTGTGGTTTAAGTATTCAAAAAAATAATCCGAACATCGGGCTATTATAATGCCAAATGGTAGTTGTTTGAAAATATCGGCTATGTAAGGGGGAATTGGCACCATCCACTCCTTGTTTTTATAAAATAATAAACATTTACAATATCATATACAACAGATTTTTAAAAAAGTATTTTTTTTCATCTTGCATAATCATCAATAAATGTCTAACTTGTACAAAAGAAGGAATTTCCATGAACAGAAGTATTTTTATCGTCCTATCGGTCTTTTTAACCATTCATTGTAAAAAAGACGCCCCCACTGAACCCAAAACACCGACAGGGACCGAAACATATATCGACTTACGCGCATCAGCCGGTGAAACCGCACTGTCCGCCAAATTTTTTGCTGTTGTGAAAAATTTCAAAGAACCGCTGTCGTTTGATTGGAATTTTGCCGACACTTCGTATAACACCCAGACAAGTGAAATCACGGAAATGACATTTCCACAAAATGGTCAATATACCGTATATGTTACTGCGTCCAACAGTGACGGATATATAACAGACAGTTTGACCTTTGTACTTCCGTTTTCAAAGGTTGTGGTCGATCCGGAATTAAAATATCAAACCATCGACGGTTTCGGTGCATTTGGTGCCATGGACGTCTGGTGGAGCAACGGCCCTTTTTACACAGAAAACTTTATTGATCTGGTGGTCAATGACCTGGGATTGTCGATACATCGGAATAATATTCCCTGGGATTTTGAGCCGACAAACGATAATACGGATCCCTATAAAATTGATACCAATAACTTTAATATCAAAGGCACAATTGCCAAGCAATTACCTTATCTCAAAGCGTTGCGCAAGGCCGGTGTGGACAAGTTTATCATTTCCTGCTGGACCCCTATGGATTGGATGAAAATCGATATCCCCAAGGATGTCGAGCCCCATTGCAATGGACAGTGTGGCGGTAAACTTAATCCGATTCTGTACCAGGAATATGCCGAATATCTTGTAGCGTTTATTCAAATGCTAAAACGCGAGTGTGGTATAGAATTGTACGCCATCAGCCCGCAAAATGAGCCGCTCTTTGAACAAACCACTTTTGAATCCTGTGTTTACACACCTGAGGAATTGGCGGATGTGATAAAAATTTTGGGCTCGCGGATTGATCAGGCGGATTTACAAACGAAAATATTTGCCCCGGAACACATGGGCAGTTTTAGCTGGGAGCAGGGATTTTTTAACGCATTGTTGAGAAATGATGATATTACCAGAACGTATACCGACATTTTTGCAGTGCACAGCTACCTGGATGGTGTTACGCCGGACTATGGCGATGCTGCGGGATGGCGACAAATGTACCAAGAGTGCGCCAAATATCAGAAACCGTTATGGATGTCGGAAACTTCGGGTTATGAACAGACATGGACAGGCGCACAAAAACTGGCAGAATCTATTTACGTCGCTCTCAAATATGGTAAAATTTCAGCCTGGATATATTGGCAGCTTTCGGAATCAGGTCCATCAGAATATGCCCTAATGCGCGATGGTCAGCCGACACCACTTTATTACGTTTCCAAACACTTTTATCGGTATATCAGGCCCGGAGCCGAGCAATTCGAATCCGCCTCGGATGATGAGAAAATCCTCGTTCTCACATTTAATAATGAGAATGATGTATCGAATACATTTATATACATAAACAGGGATCGAAAACCCCGTTCTATTTTATTGGACGGTATAAGTGAGGCTGGTGCAGAGTATACGATCTATCGCTCAACCCGTGATTTGAATTGCCAGCAGGCAGGTACGACTGTCGCGACCAATGCGGTTTTATTACCGGGTGAAAGTATAACAACATTATATAGTAAAGAAAAATAAAACAAAAGGACGGGAATATTCTCAATTTTTAAATTTGGTGAAAATTTTAGAATAAGCCGGATGGAAAAATTTCCTTCCACCATAAAAAAAGCCGCACAAATGTGCGACTTTTCCAGAGCCGGTTCAATCTGAATTGGGCCCTCCAAATTCTTTGTACTGGATTCTCATTCAGCGCTATATATACTCGTTCTTTCTCAGATAAAAACGGCTAAACCAAACTTGTATTACATCTGCAAAAAACATACCAAAAAAAACAGGCCAACAACAAACCATAAATCCATAAAAAACAATACATAAAAATATCAAAACTTATGATCCTAAATTTTTTGTCATATAAAAATGACATTTGTGTAATAGAATATTCGCAAAAGATTAAAACTCACACTGCTCCGATTGATGCAAGTGACTCGATCGCGCAATAAAGTATCCATTTTAACAATTATTTGCTTATTCGTCAAAGGACCGGTGAAGTATATTCAGAATCTCTTGCGGAGAGGCGGTCCCGGTTTGGCCTAATTTTTTAACCGTGACGGCTGCTGCTGAATTTGCCAATTGCGCCGCTTCGATCGTGGTTGCACCGGCCGCGAGCGCAGCTGCCACGGCGGATAAATAGGTATCGCCGGCGCCAACAGTATCCACTGGGGCGTCGATTTTATGGCCGGGAATAACGGTCAAATTTTGTTCGTCACACACGACACACCCGGAAGCACCCCGAGTAATAAAAATTGGTTTGAGGAAACGGTTGTAGACTTTTTGGGCCGCATGAAATACATCTGTTTCCATATACTCATCACCTGCGTTGCTTTGTCTTCCGGCCAACCTCAAGACCTCATTTTCGTTCATTTTCATCCATGCGCCGGGATACCGGCCCTGGATATCCCGGCTGTCGAAAAGGATTAGCTTTTCTTGAAACCGCCGTACAAATTCAGCGCATATGGTTTGGAAATACACCGTATGCAATCCGGTTTTCACTTGTTGATTGACAATCAATGCATCCAGGGCTTTCACACTTTTATAAAGTCCATTGAAAAGAGAATCGGTTATCTCATCCGGTAATTTATTAAAATTACCCATATCGAAACGGGATTGCTCTTTATTATCAACAAACGGCTTGATGTAGACGAGCGTCTGCCATAAAGACGCCGGGCAGGATATCAGATACCGCGTGTTTATATTTTTACGTTCAAGTACAAGCCGAAGCTGTTGACCGAACGGATCCTGTCCTACTGCGCCAAAGACACTCGTATGCCCCACGCCCAAATCAACCAGGTTAACCGTCACATTCCCGGCTCCGCCTGCTGAATAATACTGTTGACGGACAGGAAGAGTCTTTTTTCCCGTTTCGATGGAGGCTTCGCTGGCATTCATATCAATTGCCCAGTAGACATCAAGGCAAAAATCACCAATCACGCCGATATGTAGTTTTTTAATCCGCTCGAATATCTCACGGGCACGAGCGGGTTTTATCTGAAACGATTGGCATGTTTTTTTTTGATTTATCACACAGCTTATCCGGTCATATCTTTGAAAATACGACAATTACAGTATGGCATAAAAAAGGTGTCATCGAATATCTCAAATCTTTCATAAAATCGATCTGTAACTCATTACATAAATCCAGTAAATTTTTTCCGCTTTGCCAAAAAAATCTCTGTTTACCTGAAACCTCAAAAACTTGGTTCAATTTTCAGTCATCACACATTAATATAGTCAATAATTATTTGTATGCAAAAGAAAAAAGCCCATTGACATTTAACAAATTATCAGTTAATTTAACATTCATTTTTCACCATATGGTTAATGATTTTATATAACCTAAATTTTGCAGAAAAAATTTACGTAAAATGAAATCATTTTGTAACAGAAAGGATATCTTTTGTTCGTTTTAAATGTGACATATTTACCGGTGCCGGTCAGTTTTCCGAAATAATACAAAAATGAAATACATACTCTATTTAATATTCAGCTATCTGGTTATCGCTGTTTTTGCTTTCTTTTGGCAGCGCAGACTTATTTATTATCCTGATAAACAAAAACCCCAAAAAACCCGTCTGGATGATGCCGGCCTGGCTCTTTGGCCGGCACAGAACGGTTATCGGGGGTGTATTTACTCACCCCAAACAAAAAAAATACAGGGTACGGTCATTATTTTTCACGGCAATGCGGGGGCGGCATGGCACCGGAGTTTTTATACAAGTGCACTGATGCCGCTCAATTACCGCGTTATTCTTGCCGAATACCCCGGATATGGCGGGCGGCCAGGCAGACCTTCGGAAGAGGCTCTGATCCGCGATGCCGTACAAACCGTTCGATTGGCCTTGGAACAATATCATGAACCGTTATTTTTATTCGGTGAGTCACTGGGTTGTGGTGTCGCTGCCGGCATTGCCGCAGATTCATCACTTCCCATCGCAGGCCTGGCGTTGTTAACACCATGGGATACGCTCACAGATCTGGCACAACGAATATACCCTTTTCTACCGGCGCGTATATTACTGCGCGATCAATATGACAATATCACATATTTGAAACAATTTACCGCACCGATCGCTGTTGTACTGGCGGATGGAGACGAAATCATACCAACATGCCACGGCATGCGGTTATTTGAATCCCTTCGCAGTCGGAGACGATTGTGGGTTATCCGGAATGCCGAACATAACACCTGGTTTCAACAAATAACCGCAGCTCAATGGCGCGAAATTATGGATTTTTTAAATTCGGGAAAACGATAAAAAAACTCCCGGCTTTATAACCGGGAGTATTATGGTTGCAGTGATTTAAAGGGAGGTATTGTTATTTTTCCAGCATTACTGCAAAAATCGTTTGATTCAAATCGTTATAAAAATAAACAGGATTTTCCGTATCATTTACCCGCACCCTGTACACCAGGTCAGCGTCCTTCACGTATGTCAATGTCAGTTCTGCCTGCAATCTAATCACTTTATTTTCATTCCTTTTTGCTACCTGAGCCAGGGACTTCTCCACTCTGGATAAATCCACCTGGGGGAATTGGGATTTCATTTTTGCAATCTGAAAAGCGGCACTGCTCTGCACTCCGGGATTTTTCGATTTCAGTGCAATAATATAATTATTAATAGCTTTATCAAATTTTTTTTGACTGGGAGTTTCAGCTACTGCCATCGAGGCGACCGCTAAAACAACGATAAATATAAATGCTATGTGTTTCATGATAAATCTCCTTTTTGGTTTTTGAAGGCATTTTGTATATCTATTTATCATTACGACGGAATAGAAAGAAAGTTGTCAGAAATTCGTTAAATGATGTCAAAAATTGTCATTTGTGAAATTTTTCCTGCAACATTGCGGCAGTGTGCGGCATTACTATTATATCGTTATTGCTCGGAAGGATCGGTATCATGAACATTATACTGGTTTCCGAAACCGAAAGAAACCGCGAGATCGGTATCCGCAAGGTCTTAAGCGCCAAACGGCGGGCATTATTGACACAATATGTAAATGAGGTTTTTCGAAAATCCCTGTAATCTCTTGATTCTTTTTCTATTTTTACTAAATTATTTTATACCTGTCAGTATTTTACTGGGTAAAAAGTCAGGAACATCAAATGGTATTTAACCAAACATCCCGGCGTTTATTTCCAAGGAAAGATATGAGCGCATGAAAAACATGGGGATCATTCATGAAAACTGCAGGAAATGGTGAAAAGATATCAACAAATAGCCCATCAACTTGATTTGTAGCGATACCATGAAAGAGCGTATGCAAAAAGTGTATATAAATGCCGCTTACTTTTAAATCACTGAATGAACAAAATGATTGCGAATTTTATTAAATTTGCCATTCTTTTTCAATCTGGTATATTTTGTTATGGGCAATCAGTAACCACGACAGAATTACCACTTGCCCAGTTGATTGATGTTGGTTTTCGGCTTAAAGTTATTAACGAACAGGCAAAACAAGTTTTTACTGTCGGAGAAAAAATAAAAGAAATAAAGGAAACAACCGGAATCACTTGTCGCGCATTGGAACCTGTGATACATCAATTTACAAATTTTTATCAGACTCGTTGGAGAAAGGAATGACCAACAAGATACTTTTTTTCGTTTTCACACAGACAATTCTTTTAGGAGTAAAATATGATTTTAAATCGTCGAGTTTTTCTTGCAGGACTATCAGGATTGACATTTTCCCATATCTTTGCTCAATCTTTGAACAACCCCTCTGATGAAACAAGACTAAAAAAGGAGTTTGATATGCGATTAAGGCCGCATCATATTTTGGACATCATTTCCGATCTTGGGCAAGGCATTAATTATCAACCGCACCCATACGGACATTCATTACATATTGTGGCTCCCAGGCTGTTATCTCATCTGGATTTACAAATCAAACTCGTTCTTGAAGCGGATGATATTTGCCAAGGTTGCATGCACCTGTTAACGGATGGTAAATGCGAGGATGTATTGGCACAGCTCAATCCTTCTCCCTCAAAACAAGCCTATAATGATGTACTGGATTGTCGTCTTTTTGATTATCTTTCCATTGAAAAGGACAGGGTGATGACCACCCGGAAATTCCTTAAAATTGTAAATGAAAAAGTACCGGGAATTGAAAGAATTTGCACACATCCGAAAGAAAATCAAAAACAACGGCTGGAAGGCCTTATCGACGGATTCATTAAATTAGGCATTCGAGAACCAAGTAAGCCTTTGAAAATATAGATTGTAATCCAGTATTTAAGATGACATTTGTTAAAAGTCAATTTCAGGACAGCTTTAGCCCTTGGCATATATATTGCCGGTTAAATATCAAAGTGGTTCGAAACATATCGGTATAACTCACCGTACCAATCATTAAATTGAAAGGCCAATACGATGGTCATAAAAAAAATACAGACATCAGCAATCGCAGTAACTATTTTTCTCCTCTCCTGCACAGTTTGTTGGTCACAGGATTGGCCGCAATGGCGCGGCCCCAGCAGAGATGCCAGGATAGCAGACTTTACCGTACCGGAGAGATGGCCGGAAAAATTGAACAAAAAATGGACGATCCCGGTCGGACTGGGTGACGCTTCCCCTGTGTTGGTCGATAACAGATTATACACATTTGGTAGAGAGGACTCAAACGAGGTCGTACTCTGTATTGATCCTTCCAACGGTGGAGTGATTTGGAAGCACGTCTATCCCGCTCGATTTGTCGCTACAGGCCCGAGTTCCAGTCACCCTGGCCCCCGCAGCACTCCGGTTGTCGCCGACGACAAGATATGCGTGCTGGGAATAGGCGGTATCCTTTCTTGTTTAGATGCAACGTCCGGCAAACTCTTATGGCGAAAGCAATCCGAAGCCGACTACCAGAACACCCCTTACAAGTTCGAAACATCCATGTCTCCGATCATCGTGAAAAACATGTGTTTCGTTTACATCGGCGGTGACGGCAAAGGTGCAATAATTGGATTCGACTTGACCACCGGCAAAGCAAAATGGAATTTTACCGGAGATGCCCCCTCTCCGTCATCTCCTGTGCTGATGACTGTTGATAGCGTGAAACAAATTGTAACGATCAATGAAAAAAAAGTGATCGGCGCCGGCCTTTCCGGTCATAAACTCCTATGGAGTGTTCCGTTCAAATCCCGGCCCGTCAATTCGACCACACCGGTAGTCGACGGCCAAACGGTTTACGTTACCGGCCAGGGAATGGGCATATTGGCCGTTAAAATCATCCGGAGTGAAGACAACTTTGATGCTGAAACCGTCTGGACGAACAGTGTTGCTCAGGTTGGATCACGATATACGACGCCGGTGTTAAAGGATGGATTATTGTACGGCCATGCCGGTAATGAATTGATATGCGTGGATACCCGTGATGGCAAGGTTCTTTGGGCAGATGCGTCCGTTAAGGGGCAAAGCTGTGCGATTGTTGACGCCGGTTTCGTTCTGATTGCCCTGGGAATCAATGGCGATATGTCCGTTTACCGTCCCAGTGACACGCAATATATCGAATTGGCCCACTATATGGTGGGTGAACCGGAAATTTGGGCTCATCCAATTATTGCCGGAAATCAGATTTTTATCAGGGATAAAGAATCCATCACGCTGTGGACGATTGAGTGATGTAAAGACGATAGATAACCAATAAATACAAAATTTCACAAACAAGCAATTTTATCAACAGGAAAAACATGCGACTTTTTTCAATAATTTTGATGATATTATTATTATCCCTCACCAGGGTATCATCCCCTCAGGATCATAAATATCCCATCGAAGACTTTTACAATAGAAGCATAAAACTTCCAATCGACTATAAAGATCCTGAAGCGGGCACATTTTTTCAGTATTATCAACTCAGCAGCAATTTTGACTTTAGCAGACCGACATTATTTTTCTTTCAGGATATCGCACAGCAACATACGGTCCCCGGCGAGGTCGACAAGCTGGCAAAAACGTATTATTTTTACGATCACTTTAATGTTGTTTTTTACCAGGTGCGAGGAAGAGAATATTCCTACATTGAACTCAAGCATCCGGATGGTTCGGTGAATTGGGAGAAAGCGTATCAGCTTTTATCCGCAGATTTAATCATAGAAGACATTGAACGCATCCGCAGGGATTTATTCAAAGAAAATCCGGAAACGAAAATCCTGGTGTACGGCCGGTCTGGCGGAGGATTTACAATACAGCGTTATTTAGCAAAGTACTCAAAATATGTGCGCCGTGCATTTATCCGCGCTGCCCCCAATTCAGTTATCATGAAACAACTGGGGTATCCTGAATCCAAATATTTTTTCAACTTATTAAATGAAATCGACCCCAGCTTGTACTCTAAATTGAAAGATATTCTGAAAAGAAATGTTGTACCTGATTATCAGCTCTTTTGGATGTTGAAAACAATTCCTTATGCAAGTGAGAATCCGGGGAATGAGTTGAAGAATCTATTAAATGAATTATACAAGGGGGAAAAAATCCTTTATGAAAAATACCTTGAGAAGCAAGAATTTGATTTTTCCAAAAGAATCAGGACGGAAAAAGAAATGCGCCAGAGGGAAATAGGAATGGCATTTGCTCCCATCGAGGTAAGTGCTGAATATATGCTAAATCCTGATCCTGAATTTATTGATCCTTTTTATGCATGTCTGAAAAAACTCTGCGAACCCTATTTGAATTTGATAAAGGAGGGAAAGGTATCTATACCTTCATTTCCGCCTTTAGAGACATTAACAGAGGTCGAAACGGAAGTCTTTTATTTAGCGGGCAGAAACGATCACGTTTCAGATTACCGTATTGGGATAGAGCTTGGAAAATATTTTAAGAATTATGAATTGTTCATCGCCGATGACAATCATACCATGTCAATCTATTCTGAATGCTACCCCCTTTTAAGAAATGCTTTTTTTCAATATGGTCTAAAATCAGCAGAGTTACAGGATGTAAAAAATTCTATAAAATGCAGAGAATGGAAACACGAGTAAATTTATCTATTCAGAAGTATAAAGGTGACTCATCCGTAAAGTTTTCCATAGAAAAATAATTTTCTAAAATCCGGCTCATCAATACCCATGAATCTTGATTGCACACAAAACTAAGACGAATTTCCAAATATTTCATAAATCAGAATCTTGTGTGAAACTGGCAATTTTCATGCATATTAATTGTTTTGATATTATTTTTTATATTTGCCTCAATCGGAATTATTATATTTGTCATTAACAACCCATTCATGTTCTATTTTTGTAATTTTTTTATTCCCTTTTTTCTCCTCAATTATTCTATAACTGCGGGGTTTATAGAATTTACCAATATATGTGTTGTGGGTGTCAGCAAAAACATCTACGTACTCAACTTGCGCGAACAAGAAAGCGCGGAACATGCTATCCGGGGAATCAATTTTCAAAAATTCATCTTTAGTAAATTTTTTTTCAGCCGCTATATAACCCTGCGGCGTTTTAATTTCACTGGGGAAAACTGTATAACTTTCATTCAAATCTCCGCTTATCGGATATTCTGGCTTAAAATTTTTGTCTAAGGGAATTTGAAGAATTTTAATCTCTCCGGCAACTTTAGTAATCTGCGCAGGGGTTTGTCCATGATTTACCAATTTATAACGCATCCTAATTTTTTTATGTATCATATCCCCATCCCATCCAGATTCTTGCATGGAAACATAAGCACGCAATTGTCTCTTTGCGGTATCTTGTAGAATGGCGTTTTGATTATAACTAAAGCCGGCAGAAATACAGGATATAATCAAAGCGATAATGGCAATGATCAAAGACCATGACCATTTTTTAATTTTTTCTTTCTTGGTTGTGTTATTGTTTTCTGTGGTGGTTGGATTCTTTTTGTCGGTATTGGCACTACGAGAATTTTCCATATTATCATTAGAGCCGGAACCCTTATTTTCGGATGTTTTTTTGGCTTTTTTGTTCTTTTCCATTTTCTTGCCTCCACTATTTTGCTAAAACCCTTTTATTCTTAATATTAATTTACTAAAATAATTCATAGCGTTCTCCCCGTCATTAGTTTTGTTTTTTACTACCCAATTAAAAAATATAAACCATTGCTAAGAACGCTATCATCCAAAATAATCAGCCCAATTGTATACTATAATGGTCATTAATTGCCGGTATTACAATTTTATTGGAAATGGGAATTTCTTTTTCCATTCAATCTCCTTTGCTTTCCCCTCACCGTGGTCAATTACACATTCACCCACAAGATTCCTGTTTAGCTTTGTATAAATGTTTTCTGGCTGCAAATAAGCAGGAACAGTAAAAGAAACGATAATATGCTGATCAACTTTATCAATGTTGATATCCATAATAAGCCTTTGCAACTCGGCACGCTTTTTTTCTTCACTCAAATTATTTGTTTTTTCAACACTGGATTTCTCAATACTAACGTTTTGTTTTTTCTCTGATTTGCACGTCAAAAATATCGAACACAATACCAAAAGGAGAATCAGTTGAAAAAATAGATAGAACCGCACCCTACAGTCTGTATTCACAGCATCTTTTTACTATTATTTTCATTAATAACGAAAAAACGTCGCACTTTATTTTACATAGGCTACTTTGAGTGTCTTTGTTATTTGGTCCGTTTTTATCGTCACCAGGTACACACCGCTGGCGACAAAATTTTCGTTATCGTTCCGGCCATTCCAGACAAGACCATGTTGACCCGGTTTTTGCCAACTATCCGCCAGCACCTTGACTAGCCGGCCTAATATGTCGTATATTTTTATGGTCACATAGCTGGCACTTTTCAGGTTGTATAAAATCGCAGTCGAGGCATTGAATGGATTTGGATAACTCTGAACTCCGGTTGATTCCAGTCCGGATATTGTTGTTGTTTGCTGATGCTCTGATTGGTCGATTGATTGCCGTATTTCGTTACCTACCTGTATCGCCGCACTAATGTCCGCATCAAGATCATTATCATTATGTCCTTGTTTTAACAGTTTAACAACACGTTCAACAGAC
>JAFGEC010000321.1 GCA_016931775.1 Candidatus Zhuqueibacterota bacterium
CCCGACAAGTTTAGTTTGAATTTTTCCGCATCGACTTCCCTTAACGATCAGGTTACTTTTAATAACAACGGGCCGATCTCTTACAGCGGCAGCGGTAGTGACTGGCTGGGTTGGGATGACGGTTTCAGGGATATTCCGGGACCCGTGCAGAATGAAGATGTGGTCATTCCTGATATCGGCAAAGCCGGAAGCGATCTGGAAACAGCATTAAAACTGGACCGGATTGTCAAATCATTTAATTCTGAGATGGCACCCGTTGCCAAAACGCCGGGATTAAATCAGAATTATTCATTTTCCACAGGAAATCAAATGCAAATTTTAGGCAGGCCTTTTGGATTTCTGGCAAGTTTAACATATAGCAACAGTTACTCTTCGTATAACGACGGTGAATTAAACCGCTGGAATTTAGGCGCCCAAGTTTCCGAAACGTTAGGAAATGATTTTAGCCTGACCGACAAAAAAAGTTCACAAGAAGTTTTGTGGGGCGGCTTGTTCAAGGCTTCTTATAAACTCACACCGTCACATGTTTTTAGTTTGAATGGATTATACAACCAAAACGGTGAAAGCACGGCCCGCTATCTCGAAGGCAAGTATCCTTACGATCTGGATCCCAGTGCAACGTTCCGAACCAGTGTTTTGAGCTATCTGGAGCGGGACCTGACCTCCTTTCAGTTAAGCGGGGAACATCAGTTCGAAAAAATTTTCGGATCACGGATATCGTGGAAAGCGTCGGTGGGCTCGTCAAAGCAGGATGAGCCTGACAACCGGTATTTTACGAGTTTCAAGACAAAAAAGAATTTATACGGTATTAAACCCAACGTTCCGCCATCAAGATATTACCGGTTTATGGATGAAAGCCGTAATGAATTTTCACTGGATCTTATGGTTCCTTTCAAACTGGGTGCAACCAAACAGGGCAATATAAAATTTGGCGGTCTTTACGCGCAAAAGCACCGGGATTATTACGAAAGATTATTTGAATATCATCAGAATCCGGTTTACAACTATGATGGTGACATCAATACTTTGTTTGGCGAGGATAATATCGGATTGATCGATACCACAAAGAAAACAGTCCGTGGTGTAACATATAAACGGTATGATTTTGGCGTTGTGATGAATGAAATTTTTCTCCCCGCCAACCAATACGAAGGGGATCAGGAAATTTCCGCTGCATATGCCATGGTCGATGTCCCGATTGTCAGACGTCTGCGTTTTATCGGCGGGGCAAGATTGGAAAGTACGGATATGCTGGTTGTTACGGAAGATAAAAAATTGGATCAAGGCCACTTGAAAACCGATGACCTTCTGCCATCGGCGAATTTGATATACACTCTTTCTCCAAATGCAAACTTGCGCGCTGCCTACGGAAAAACCATCGCCAGGCCGCTGTTTCGGGAAATAGCGCCTTATGCCTCATTTGATTTTATGGGTGGTGACACCTATATCGGTAACAATAACCTGCAAAGAACATTGATAGATAATTTTGACCTGCGCTGGGAGTGGTTCACCCGCCCGGGTGAAATATTTGCAGTAAGTGGTTTTTACAAAGATTTTATCAATCCCATCGAGTTGACTATTCTTAACGTCAATCATGAAATTATGTGGAAAAATGTCGACGAGGCACGGGTGCTGGGGATGGAGTTTGAAGCGCGTAAACGCCTGGACGGTGTTTCTTCTTTACTGAAGGATATTACAGTCGGTGGTAATTTCTCCTTTGTAGATTCGCGTGTTGACATCACGCAGGAAGAATTGGAATTGATGCAAGCGACACGGCCGGATGCGGAAAATACCCGGCCGTTTCAGGGCCAATCGCCCTATATCGTGAATGTCAATGTAACTTATGATAATTTTGAACGCGGTGTTGTTACCAGTCTATATTATAACGTTTTTGGCGAGCGATTATCGGTTGTGAGTCTCGGCGGCACTCCGGACGTTTTCGAACAACCGGCAGGTATGTTGAACTGGTCGTTCTCATGGCGATTTACCAAATATTTAGGATTAAAGTTGTCGGCCAAAAACATTTTGAACAGCGAAATGAAGATGACGCAGCAATACAAGGAACAGGAATATATTTACAGGACATATAAAATCGGCCGTTCGTTTTCCGTCGGTCTTGATTATAAAATATAGCTCTAAATCATACAAACTTTAATCAAACAAAAGGAGAAAACGTGAGACTTTACAAGCTATTTATGATTGCCCTAATTGTGGTCATCCCTGCATCCCTGATGGCAAAAGACGTTTATTTTGACAACGTGCCTTACAAGGGTGCATTTGGTGTTACAAACTGGGCCCAGAACTGGACCGGTCTTTCACAGTATGGTATTTTGGCTGCCCCTGCAACGGCAACGAATGATGTTACTGTAACGGATGCCGATATACCGGCTGGTTCCACGGTTTACTGGACCGCAGATAATACTTACCATCTTGACGGCCGTGTTTTTGTCGATGAAGGCGCTACACTTTACATCGAAGCCGGCACGATCATCAAAGGTATGCCGGG
>JAFGEC010000322.1 GCA_016931775.1 Candidatus Zhuqueibacterota bacterium
CATTATGGTGCGGTATACCGGGTTCCAGTCTATACCATTTTTGCCCTGCATCATCTGTGCGAAAAACGCCTTTATCGGTCCCCATAATAATGACATCAGGATCGTGTTCGTAAAAGTCAATGTCGTATACGTTATGAACCTCCGGTATGGTACTCCAATTGCCCGCAATTTGCCAATGGTCTCCCCCATCCGTTGTTTTGTAAACATAGGGGAACGCCATGGCATACATCTTTTTTTTATCCTGAGGATGAATATACAGCGCTTTACTGAAAAGTCCACCTTCCAGAGGTCCGGTAGGCTGCCACGAAATCCCGCCGTCAGTGCTTTTGATAATAGTACCGTTCTGGGGATGAGCGATCAAAAGATCCCGAGCCTGAGCGGAAAGCCCCAGGGCTCTGAAATTACCGTCACACTGCTTTTCCCATTCCCTGCCGCCGGTCAAACTTTTATAAATTCCTGTATACGTTGTATAATAAACATATCCCTCATGCCAAATAGAAAATCGAATCGCGGATAACAGATTTGAGGGCGGACGGTTTTCTATCCGCTGCCAATTCTCACCATAATCATATGAAATAAAAAAATTCCATGGCGTTTGCACGATGATGCCGGCATCGTTAAAGGGATTCACGGAAATCCGGACAAACTCTTCGGTGGTAGGATTCGACATACTCTTCCATGTTTCACCGCCGGTTTTTGAATACTCGATCCCGAATTTTGTAGACACAAAAATATGGGCGGGATTGCGCTCATAAACAACAACCGTATTAAAAACACCGGATTCGCGGAGGTGCAGCCATTCGGCATTCACAGAAAAAAAGGAAAACAGGAGTAATATGCAAATATTGATGCGCATCATTATTTTCACTGGACTATCGTCATCACTCCATAGTTACTGGGTTGCAGGTTTTCAAAACCGATAAAAAAGAATCTTTAGAGGAATAGTACCAATTCAAAAGCGGTTTTGTAAAGTCCTTATTTATCAATATATCATATATCGAATATTTTGTCAAGTGGCAATTTGGGAAGATACCCTGACGTGATACCAGGGTACCCTCCCCCAATTTTATAAATATCATTCCGTAAAAACTTAAATAAATAATTAACAGCCGTTCTTTAATCTGAATAATTACCATGATAAAACAGGTGATTAGAATCAGTATCGATGTCAGATATGCTGGGGCTTTTAACCTTATTTTTGTCTTTCCGACCTTAGTAGAAAAGCGGAACAATAAATTAACCTTATTAGCTTATTTTTATTGTATTTATAAAATTAATAAACTAATAAGGTTAAGTTTTGGGCCAGGTGCAGAATCCATTCATTTTTGATACATCAGGTTGTTCGGACCTGGAAGATCATCCGGACGGTCTGCAGGTGCGCTGGGACTGGGAAAACGACGGGATATATGATACCGGCAATACCGGTATAGAGACAGCAAACCACCAGTTCAACACGCCTGGAATAAAAACCAATGGCGTGTGGCAGGCGGCATCCGGTTATGAAAATCATCCTGTCATTACCATAAGGTGGTACAGCGCCGTCGAATTTTGCAATTTTTACAACTATCGCCTGCCCACCGAGGCGGAATGGGAGTATGCTGCACTTAGCGGCGGCGGGCACGAAAGATACCCCGGCACCAATAACCTCTTTGAATTGACAGATTATGCCTGGTACATCGCAAACCGGGACGGAGACGCCCATCAGGTCGGCACCAGAAATCCCAACGGATTGGGCCTTTATGATATGGGCAGCAATGTCATTGAATGGTGTCAGGACTGGTATGCAGATAATTATTACAGCATCAGTCCGGCAAACAATCCGCAAGGTCCGGCGACAGGAACGCACCGGGTAGTACGGGGCGGCTCATACCGGCATGCCCATCAATACCTTACCGTCTGTTCCCGGTCGTATTACGATCCCATGCAAACGGATTTAACTATTGGTTTTCGGTGCGCACGTTCAGTGACGGCGAAGCACTAAATTAAAAACCCGTATATAACACAAAATTTAGAGAAAACCGCCACCGAATCAAATAGTGTTTGGTCAATGTTCTTTTAACGATTATATCTAAAATCGTTTTTTTAACCAGGTAAATATTTGTGATGGGAAGGGATTAATTTAATATGTTCAATTTTTCCTTGACATTAAAAATAAAGTTGAATATTTTTCGATGTGGGTACAGGGAAAATATAGGACATGAAAAATTGTCAGATACATGATTTATCTTAAATTTTCCAATATTATAATTTTTAAACTGGTTATAATTCCGGGCTGCGGACCAAAGTATACAACCAGGGCGTTACGAGTATGAAATTCATTCCATTCATTACCTTTCTGTTTTTGTTCGCTTTATCGAGTCATGCCGATACCATCGTGCTAGATGACGGTTCCTTATATTCAGGGAAAATATCAGCTTCAACAGAAAACGAAATAAAAATACTCTTGCAAAAAAATATTGCAGAAATTCCAAAAGAAAAGGTATTATCCTTATTTTTTTCCAGTTCAGACTTTGTTTACCTACAAAATGGCCAGATAATTGAATGTAAAATTTTGAGGAAAGAAGGCAGTCTGATTACCGTCGTTACGACGGATGGAGAAAGAACAATTAATAACACGGATATCAAAACGGTCAGATATAATATGGGGCAGGAATTAAAAGTCAATTCTCTCTCCATTACGGATCGTCATTTCAAAAATGATCCCCGTCAATATATCGGTGCAGGGAAAAATTTTAATACTATTTATCTGGGCGGATATTATACCATTCACTTTGCTTCCCTGGATAAATGGAAAAAGCAGTTTATTTTTGAAAATGGTAACCACCCATTAACGAACGGATTTCAATTGGGTGGTGAAATAGGTTTTTCAACAAATTTATTTACAATTGGAGCTGGATTTGATCATTTTTTTCTTCCCAAAATAGAGGTCATGACCGAGTCTTCCAGCTTGCAGGATAAAGTAAGCGCATCATTTTATTATGCGACGATTAATTATGGCCAAAGTCTAAAAAGTGAACCAAACCTCAACATTTATGCAGGGATTGATTTCGGCTTTTTAAATGGTAAAGAAAATGCCTATAATTTAAATGACATGGATTTTGAAGCCTCGGCCACTATCTTTGCCAGCCGTTATAAAATCGGCACAGCCTATTTTTTCAGAAATGCGTCGATATATTTTAATGTCGGATATTTATCGGGAAAAATCACACACCTGGAATTGTTGGGTCATGACATCCCAAATTATGACTTGGACTTTAGTGGATTAAGCCTGGTATCGGGTTTAAGATTTCATTTATTCATTCAATCTCAATAATGAAAGGTATGCCATGAAAAGAAAAATATATATTGTTTTGCCGGCAATACTGATTTTTGCTTGTGCGGCGCCCATTACTATGATGAACACAGAAAGACATCCAATCAATCATTATACAAATCTTGAAGTTTTAGAATTTCAAAATGATGTTATTGGAGAGATTAATACGTTCATTATGAATAAAATCATGGAAAAATCCATAAGAGGTATTGTCAAATTGGAGCGTTTTGAAAAAGTTTCCATATCACCCAAAATAGAAACCAATGATGAATATATACTATCGAATACAAGTAGTGCTGATGAGGCAGGTGATAATTTGGAAAACACTGCTGTTTTAGAGGTCATCCTTAGGGAGTATAAAAAAGGTAATGCATTTGTAAGGTTTTTGTTTGGCGCCCTTGCGGGATCGGGAAGTGTTACCTGTGATTTAGTCGTTCTGGATAAAAAAACGAGTAAAACCATGATGAGGGCACAAACAACCGCGAAAATTGTTGGTGCGTATTCTTCTGAAAATGA
>JAFGEC010000323.1 GCA_016931775.1 Candidatus Zhuqueibacterota bacterium
ATCCTTACAAATATTAAAATCACATAAATTTGGCAAAAGGAGGTGCGTCGCACCTATCCTGTGCCACCCGAAACTGAGGTTTTACCACCCGGTAAATTTTTTACTTGACATTTATCAACAATAAAAGTATTTTTCTATTCAATTGAAAATATCTTGTATTGTTTTTTGCCGGTTCGAGGCACAGTTTATGGCTGTGCCTTTTTCACATCATTTATAATTCGTGTAAAATAAATAGCTTCATATTAAACATTATTGAAATTGCAGGAACGCGAAATGAAAGTACTTAAATTCGGCGGAACGTCTTTAGGCTCTGCCGAGTGCATCCACAATGTAGTGAATATTTTAAAAGGAATGAAGGACGCCAACCAGCTCGTTGTGGTCGTATCTGCAGTAGGTGGTGTTACGGATCAATTGCTGGATTGCGCTTTTACTGCTGTAACCGATGGCGAGCAAGCTGTTAAAAAAGTTCAGGAAATTGAAAAGCGATATCGTGAGGTCTTTGCAGATGTTTTACGGGAAAAATCCGTACAAGATCAATTGAATGCCCGGTTCAAGGAGCTAACAGATATTATTAAGGGTGTCTCTCTTGTGCGTGAGTGTAGTCCGAGAACGATGGATTTGATTCTCAGCTTTGGCGAACGGTTATGCGCCAGCCTTATGGTGGCAATGCTCCAAAAAAACAATATCCAAACAGAATATGTCGATACACGGTCATGTGTTTTCACCAATCAGACTTACGGTGGTGCCAGGGTTTTTCTGGACGAGACCTTTACTGCAATAAGAAGTATTGTCACTCGTGATATCATTTATGTCGCAACAGGTTTTATTGGATCGACAACAGAGGGTATTACCACAACACTGGGCCGGGGCGGTTCGGATTATACAGCCGCTCTTTTCGGCACTGCCCTTAAATCCGAACAAATTGAAATCTGGACCGATGTCGACGGTTTTATGAGTGCTGATCCACGATTGGTAACGGAAGCGTTCGTCCTGCCGAGGGTCAGTTATGAAGAAGCCATGGAATTATCGTATTTTGGCGCCAAGGTTATTCATCCGCAAACACTTGCTCCGGCGGTAAAGCAGAAAATACCCATACTGATAAAGAACAGCTATGCCCCTGAGAAATCCGGTACGATCATCGCTTCAGGTAAAACCGATCATTTCCATCCGGTAAAAGGCATTGCCTCATTTAAGGGCATTTCTCTGCTTAATGTACAGGGAAGCGGAATGGTTGGTGTACCGGGTATTTCCGGCAGGTTATTCGGCGTACTCGCTCGATGCGGGATCAATGTGATTATGATTTCACAGGCATCCTCTGAACACAGTATATGTTTTGTTGTTCAAAGTCGGGACGACCAAGCTGCCAAGGAAGCCATTGAAGTTGAATTTGAAGGGGAAATAGCCTCGGGCAAGATCGATAAAATAGAAATTAACAGTAATCTGGCTATTATCGCTGCTGTGGGTGACGATATGCGTGGAACACCCGGTATCTCGGGTAAACTGTTTAACGCATTGGGGCAAAATTCTATCAATGTTGTCGCTATTGCACAGGGCTCATCGGAACGGAATGTCTCTCTGGTCGTGAAAGCGGTGGAGGTTGAAAAAGCGGTTAACGTCATTCATACGGCGTTCTACCTTTCGCACCGGATATCCAATTTGTTTATCGTCGGGCCTGGTTCCATCGGTTCGGAATTGATCAACCAAATCAGTGACCGGCAAAAGGAACTGGCGGAACAAAACGATCTTGTTATCCGTGTTTGTGGGCTGGCCAATAGTAAAAAAATGCTCATTGAAGAGAATGGCATCAATCTAAAAACATGGCGGGAACAGCTGACCTCCAGTGATATCCAATTCAACATGGACAATTTGTTGGAAAAAATTAAGAAACTCAAACTGGTTAACAGTATTTTTGTTGATGTGACCAACAGTGATGTCATCGCTGATGGATATGAAAAATTCCTCGCTGCGGGTATTCATATCGTTACGCCAAATAAAAGAGCCAATACAAAAAATCAGATTTATTATAATAAATTACGAAATATGCTGGAAGGGCACCGGCTGCACTATTTTTACGAGACCACTGTCGGTGCCGGATTGCCGATTATCAGCACAATTAAAAATTTGCGGAATAGCGGCGATAAAGTTCTTAAAGTTGAAGGAATATTGTCCGGTACTCTCAGTTATCTTTTTAATACTCTTGACAAGGATAAACCTTTTAGTAAAGTAGTAAAGGATGCATACGATAAAGGCTACACTGAACCTGATCCAAGGGACGATCTTTCAGGTATGGATGTTGCCCGAAAGCTGCTGATATTGGCCCGGGAAATCGGCATTGAAATGGAACTTGAGGATGTGATCGTCGAATCCCTCGTTCCGGTTCAAATAACAAAGGGGAGTGTCGAATCTTTTTGGCAAAAGCTTCCTTCTGTGAATGAATATTATGAAAATTTACGGCAAACAGCACAAGATTCGGGCTTTGCGCTCCGTTATATTGCAACATTGGAAAACAACGAGTGCCGTGTCGCGATTGAAAAAATACCAAAAGAGCATTCGCTGGCAAGGTCTGGTGCAACAGATAATATCATCCAGATCACAACCAAACGCTATTGCGAGAATCCCCTGATTATCCAGGGACCAGGTGCCGGCCGAGAGGTTACTGCCGGAGGTGTTTTTGCCGATATTATCAGTCTCAGCTTTCATCTTGTTTAAACATGGAGAACAATATGCTTATAGCCTGTCTTGACCTTGAAGGCGTCCTCGTACCCGAAGTCTGGATTAATTTCGCACTAGCCACCGGCATTGAAGAACTCAAAGCGACAACCAGGGATATTCCGGATTACGATGTTTTAATGAAACAACGGCTAAGAATACTTGGCGACAACAAATTGACATTGCCGGACATTCAAAATGTAATTGCGGAAATGAAACCGCTTGATGGAGCACGTGAATTTCTTGATTGGCTCAAGATCAAGTTCCAGGTGGTCATTTTATCCGACACCTTTTACGAGTTTGCCGCACCCTTAATGGCACAACTGGATTATCCGACTTTGTTTTGTCACAATCTGGTTTATAACAGCCAGGGTGAAATAACCGATTACGCTATTCGGCTTCGGGATCAAAAAAGAAAAGCCGTTCTGGCATTTAAAAATCTCAATTTCAGAGTGGCAGCTGCCGGAGATTCCTATAATGACACATCAATGCTCGCCGCAGCAGATATAGGCATTCTTTTCCGCCCTCCGCAAAATGTCATAGATGAATTTCCACAATTCCCGGTGACACAGAATTATGATGAATTAAAACAACAATTTTTAATGGCGGTATAGGTATGAAATTTTACAGCACCAGGAGTAAAAAAATCAGGGTGACATTCAAAGACGCTTTGTTGCGTGGTCAGGCTGAAGACGGTGGATTATATATGCCTGAAAAACTGCCTGAGTTTAATAAAGCCGATTTGTTAAAATTAAGCAAATTGAACTATCAAGAACTGGCATTCGAATTAACCCGTTCGCTGCTCGCTGAGGAATTGAATGACGCATCGATAGAAAAAATTATTAAAAGAGCATACGATTTTTCACCCAAGTTACATCAGATAAATAACCATATTTACTGCCTGGAACTTTTCCATGGCCCGACACTTTCGTTCAAAGATTTTGGCGCCCAATTTATGGCACAATCAATGTGTCACTTTAATAAGGAAAATAACAGAAAATTAACCATACTTGTTGCTACGTCGGGCGACACCGGAAGCGCTGTGGCGCATGCCTACCACCGCGTCGAAGGCATTGATGTTTTTCTTTTATATCCGGGCGGAAAAGTCAGTCCACTGCAGGAAAAACAATTTACCACATTGGGAGATAATATCACGGCGCTCAAGGTAAACGGCACCTTTGATGATTGTCAAGCCCTGGTTAAGCAGGCATTTTCCGATAAGGATTTAAGACAGAAAAAAAGGCTCACATCCGCAAACTCGATCAACATTGGCCGACTAATACCGCAATCCTTCTATTATTTTTGGAGCGGATTGTTTCTGATAGGACGGGGATACAAAGAAATGCTGGTTTGCGTGCCAAGCGGAAATTTTGGTAATATGACGGCCGGTTTGTTTGCCGGTAAAATGGGTTTGCCGGTGCAACAATACATTGCTGCAGTAAATAACAATGTGGTTATCCCGGAGTATCTGGAAACAGGAAAATATCGCGCCCGACCTTCCATACAAACATTGTCAAACGCTATGGATGTAGGTAATCCTAGCAACTGGGAGAGAATTCGCACATTATACGACGATGACCATAACACGATACAAAAAAAATTGTGTTCATTTTCCGTAAGTGATGATTTAACGCTTGAATCTATAAAATACAATTATTCGCGTTATCATTACATTATTGATCCGCATACTGCCGTGGGTTTTGAAGCAGTTCGTCGATATTTAAAACAGAATCCTGAGGCTATAGATTTACCGTTTATCAGTTTATCAACTGCCCATCCGGGAAAATTTTTAGAAATCGTGCAAGAAGCTCTTAATATAAATATTACGCTTCCCGCCCATCTAGCGGCACTATTGGAGGCAAAACCTGTAAAAACGGATATGTCGACTTCATTTTCAGAGTTTAAGGAGTTTATTTGGGAACATGCCTGATTTTGGCAGGTTGGCGATTCTTTGAGTCAAATCGTCATAATATCGGGCAAGTGAAAAAAGATCGGGCAAAAACAGATCCAACTCTTTTATTGCAAGCATAAAAAGCGATAAATTGGTTTCCAGACCTTTATAAAACAGCATAATATTGAGTTTGGTGAATCCATTCCTGTGATCGATATAACATTTTTCCCCATTTTTAATTTTTCCGTAGAGTCCAAGCAGAGCGTTACGATTGGGGTGTGCATATTCGGAACTGTAATTATATATCTGACGTATACCGGGGAATATTTTTTCGATATGGTCTAAAATCGTAAGGATGTTGCGCGCTTGATAAGGAGAGGTTCTGTCTGTTCGATTGGAAAAAAGTATTTCCATCGCGATGCTGTCTATTTCATAAAAAGCGTCTTTGGTCAGCAGCGGTTTAAGACGGATAACCGTATCATATAAAAGAACAGCGTTTTCGAGTATTGCTCGTTTTAGAATAAAAGAACTCGCCGGCTTTTCAAGCATCCATGCATGATGGCATAATTCGACAAAATCCAAAACTCGGTGAATGGACAACTGCTCATAAGTTTTAAATTTCCAGATAATTTTAGGTACGTTATTCCGCTTGCTAGCTGTAACAATTTTCTTTTTACGAGCTAGAATATTTTTGCAGTGTGAATCGACTTTGTCAAATATATCTTTGTATTCCGCTGCTTTTCTGCGTACATTCTCTGGTACTAATAAAACCATTAATGATCATTTCAGCAATGTCATTTTTTTCGTTTGAGTAAAATTGGGCGTTACCATTCGGTAAAAATAGATTCCGCTGGGAACGGTCCGGCCACGATGATCTTTCGCATTCCATTCAACCTGGTACTGGCCTGTATCCTGTTCTCTATCGATCAATGTGGCTACCTTGTGGCCCAGTAAATCATAAATTTCAATTTCGATGTGACATTTTTGAGCGACTTGATATTCAATGGTCGTTGCAGGATTAAACGGATTCGGATAATTTCGGCCCAATGCCCATTGTGTGGGTCGAACTACTGTTTCCCGGTTATCGGTTACTGCAAGTGGCAGATTTGGATAGATTGCCACATCATCGATAAAAATACCGTAACTTGTCTTTTGCTCATCGGAAATAAAGTGAAATCTTGTCCATAGACGCGGCATGTCTTCCTGGATAAAAGGTGTCAAGTCAAGTTGGTATTGGGTCCATTTTGGTGACAATCCCGTTAACGAATCGATTTTGGTCCAGGAAATGCTGTCCGCACTGATCTCTATAAACATAAAGTCCTTGTTTTTATCCATCGAATATCGTGTATTAAACGACAGCAATAGCCTTTCAACCGATGACAGCTCAAAACCTGGAATATAAGTCATTGTGGTATTCATATTATCCGCATACGGGGTGATACCGGCATAAACATGGGCGCAGAATACACCACTTGCGGTACTGTGTGCACCTGTAACACCCCACCCGTCTTTGTATTTCCAAAACTTGGATGTAATTTCAAAATCATCAACCATGTTGGTTACCGACGTCAAAGAACGAATGGTATTATTAAAACTATTATAATCATCGGGATGCACTTGTTTGAGCAAAACGCTGAATACGACATCACCGCCGCTCATTGACAGAAACGGTTTGAACGAAACAGTCGTTGTTTGCCCTGCGTCCAATGATGCCACCTTCATAGAATCGGCATATACGGTATCCGTACCCTTTGCTGCCGTGCAGATGACGGTAAAATTTGTCTCAGTATATTTACCGATGTTCTTAATCTCGGCACCCAAATCCATGGACGAAATGACCACAAGATTTGATCCTGGAAGTTGAACGGAGGAAACAGCCAAATCGTGTTCCGGCTGGTTTACGGTGATATCGATCGGAATTTCCACAAGTGCAGTAGTCGTGTCGCTTGATAGGAGACGAATCAGTCCGTTGTATCGCCCGGGGTCCATTTTTCGGGTGTTGATTGTCAAACCCAGATGATATTCATCTCCGGGTTGAATGACTCCCATACCCGGATTAAATGTCATCCAATTCGCAGGATTCAATCCATAACCATACCGTTTTATACCTTGATTATTATCTCCATTGTTTGCATATATGACATTATTTTGGTCTTTGACCGTAATGTCATCCACAAAAAAACCGATCAAAGTCGTGTCCGTTTCAGCGGACTCGGCCATATCGGATGCAAATGCAAACCGGAGAATGATACTCATGTTGGTATACAGCGACAGATCAAATTGTGCATTCTTCCAGCCGTTGCTT
The DNA here is from genome assembly GCA_016931775.1 of Candidatus Zhuqueibacterota bacterium. GTDB lineage: Bacteria > Zhuqueibacterota > Zhuqueibacteria > Residuimicrobiales > JAFGEC01 > JAFGEC01. Next base: position 6,906 of record JAFGEC010000323.1, read on the forward strand.
TTACCTGCCCAGCCGGCAATACCCGGTCCCATATCCCAACCTTGCTCCGGTTCACCGAATGCCCATAGACTTGTACATGTATAAGACGGTGCGACCGGTTCAATAACACGATAAGTACGGCCGCTATCCGATGAAATCCATACATTGCATCCATCCCAGCCGTCATACGGATCTTCCGCAGTTTTCGGATTTTCAATCGCATAATACATCATAAAAGACAATTCAGGTGATTCAGTATCTGACAGATCGATGACGGGCGTATCCATATATTGAAGCCAGTGATCTCCATAACCCTTCAGATCTTCATCGCCGCACCACCACGACAAACTGTCGTAGGCATTAAAATCGCTGGTATGAAAATAAACGCCGGTGTGATAATCGACTGCCGCATAGTATAATATATTTTGTCCCTTGTTCTTGATCACGACATCCTGAACGATTGAATCACCCTGGGTCAATTCAAGCTGCACGGATTGAGTTTCGACCGAAAATGCATTATCACCGGAGATTTCGTCATAAATAAAGGGCATATTCTCGCCCATGCCGCAATCACCCCATTTAATACGAAAGTAACCATTCTCACCCCAACCGGGGCCCCAGCTGTTTTTGCAAATCCAGCATTGGTCTTCATCGTTCCAGCCGACGATCAATATGGCATGTCCGGCCTCCACTTCTCCCCAAACATGTTCATATACTCCACCCGTGTAGGAGTTAAAATCTTCGTAAACAATATAATTTGCTGAAACCGGATGGTAGAGCAGCGCCAGCTTTATGTTTTCCACAACGGGTTCATCCAATGTAATAAAACCCCATCCTGGGATTGTGACGGCCTGATCCTGCCATTCATCACAGGCGTCCTCGCAGGGGATGGTGTCATTTGCCCGGTACCGGAAACAGGTCTCCTTTGGTAATCCGACATTTTTGATGAACTCCAACGCAAGGTGTGTGCCATACCCATCGCAACTCCCTGGACTACAAGATAATAAAAACTGTTCCGACAGATCAATAGTAGAATCAGGTAAATTGTAATGTTTTTTCCACCAGGATTCCGTTTGTGCCGTTGCAGAAAATGCCCAGCAACTTCCGCACGATGCCTGGTTTTTAACCGGTGTTACAACATTTCCAGGTTGTTCCCGCCAGTCAAAAGAAGCCGGTAGAGTATCAACAGGGGGGAGGGTAATCAGTTTTGGATTTTCCGGAGGGGTAAGATCGGCGCCATACAATTTTTGCCGTTCTTCATAAGATAATCTGGAAACCCAGGTTTCACCGGCCTGCCAGGAAGCACCTTTGGCCTTGATGGCCTGTTGGATTTCAGCAATTTTATCTATTGCCAGTGTATTACCGGCGGTGAAAGCCATTAACAGAATCGATATTATAATTTTTTTCATTTTTTTTCCGTGATATTGTTATTGGATTTATAGCACGCCTTTTGATTTTTTTTTAACTTGCGGTTGATGAAAATTTTGAAAATCTAGATTTGTAACGTTAATATATTTATAATGTTTCAAAATTAAAAGTTATTTTTATATTAATATACATTTTGCGCTGTATTTTATTCGACATTTTAAATATCCTTGGAAAGAATTTTTGCTCATTTTTTTTCTTTTTCAACTTGGAAATATAAATGTAATTGGTATATTAAAACACACACAAAATTTAATCTGCAGGCCTTTTGACTCGTTCATGCCGACCAGAGACAAATGCCGTAATTTATTATTTATCAAAGGATAATTATGATTCGAACCCCGAAGATTGGAATGAAGTATATTGCTCCCATACGTTCCATGAAATAACCATGTACTATCCTATGCGGTGTATTCGTACGACTCAATATAAATACATCTTGAATCTGTTTCCGGAACTGGCGTTTCCGTTCGCCAGTGATCTGTATGCTTCAAAAACCTGGCAGGATATTCTCAAAAGCAAAACAAAAACAATGGGACGCCGTAAAGTAAGTGATTATCTGCACCGTCCGCCGGAAGAATTGTACGATCTACAGAGCGATCCATATGAAGTAAAAAATCTCGTCAAAAAAACGAAATATCATGCAGTATTAAATCGGTTACGAGAATAATTAACTGAAATGAGAAAATCGACCGACGATCCCTGGTTGATTTTGGAAAACTATAAAGCAAATAAATCCATCAAATGAAATGTTTACACCCAGCCGCAGGATAAAATCCAATCAAACATGCATCCATCCGGAACTGGAGCACATACTGTACAAACATAAAAATACACCATTTTGTAAACCACTTTCTGCTCACACTCTTGCCGCATTTGATCAAGTGAACAGTGTCGTAAAAAATAGCAAACTGCCCGTTATTCTGGATTCGGGCTGCGGCACAGGAGTAAGCTCATTCCATCTTTCGTTACGGCATCCCGAACAACTTGTGATCGGTATTGATAAATCCGCTCACCGTTTGAATAAATTTCACGCCCATTTTTCCCAAAAACCGAAAAATTTATTGCTGGTACGGGCCGATTTAATTGATTTTTGGAGGCTTGCTTTTCAAAATGGTTGGTCTGTTAATAAAAATTACATACTGTATCCGAATCCATGGCCTAAAAAACGTGATATCAAAAAGCGATTTCACGGCCATCCTGTTTTTTTTGAACTCTTAAATCTTTCTACAAAACTCGAATTGACAAGTAATTGGGAAATTTATGTTTTGGAATTCGCTTACGCCGTAAAATTTGTAACTGGCAGGATATGCCAAATTGAAAAATTTATTCCCCAATACCCCATTTCCCCGTTTGAAAAAAAATACAAACAAAGCGGCCACTTTTTGTACCGCCTGCTTTATTCGGTTGACTCGTTGTAACAAATCGATTCCACATAATTGGCATACTTTTTGTTATTTACGCAATAAGAACGAATTATTAAGTTACAGGCCAAATTTTGTAGACTCTATGGGACATAATTTGAAAATAAATGTCTTAAAGTCAACATAAGTATAATTTTTTGATGGATGAGTTAATACTGGAAAAAAATTTTTTCATACCAGGTAAATAATTTATTTTTTCATAGGAGGCTGAATCATGATGGGTGAGGCAACGGACGGGATGATGGTGAATTCGCTTTTTGGTACTACAGCAGGATCCGGTTGGGTTAATGACAATCAACCGGACAACGTTGAAAAAAAAGATGATTCAAATGTAAAACTCTTGGCGATCGTGAATGAATTAATGGAGGTACCGACGGCGCCAGAGAGCTTTGATCGTATCGTTAAAGCAGCACTTTCTTTTTTTCATGCTGAGCGTGGTTTTTTTCTGATCCGCAATAAGGAAAAATACATTTTTAAAAGCGCTTTTGACGACAAAGGGCGCTGTTTACGAAAGGAAAATTTCCGTATTCTTGCAACTCTGATTCGTAAGACTATTCAATCGCTTACGACAAATTATCTTGAAGATAAACACTTGAATAGGGAACCATCGATTTTCAATACAAAAACGAAGCGGATCAGTTTTCACTATTGTTGTCCCGTTGAACACAACAACGAATTAATCGGCGTTCTATATCTTACCAACCCCAAACTGCTGGATGTAAATATAAAAATTCTTGATTTATTCAGTCAATTTGCCGGAAAAATTATACATAATGCCTGGTCTAAAGAAAAATTTAGACAAGCAGAAAAGCTACGTCAAAAAAAAGAGAAAGATGCGAGAATTGCGCATGAGATGAACAATGCGATAACTGCTGCTTTTGGAAATGTTGAAATAGCTTTATATTATCTGAAAAGTCATAAAAATTCAAAAGAAATTATAAAACGATTATCTAACGCCGGGGAGCAGCTCCTGTACATGCGCCGGTTTTCTCATGCGTTGACGGAAAACAATACACTCATTCCGGATAAAAAGCTTTTATCGATAAATGAAGCGGTTTCCGAATTTGTAAAAACAATTGCACCTATCTATATTCGTAAAAAGGCAATAATTGAAACAGATTTAAGAGATGTACCTTTGGTAAAAGTGGATATTCAACAAATCGTTCAAGTTTTGCATAATCTTGTAAAGAACGCTATTGAAGCCAAACCGGAAGGTGTTCGAATCCGGATTACAACACGAATGTCGCTGAAAACCAATCATGTAATACTTTCCGTATTGGATGATGGTCCGGGTATTAGAAGGGAAAGTTTAAATTCGATTTTTTATCGTACATATAAAGCCAGTGGTCATGGCTACGGGCTGGGTATCTGCCGGGAAATTGTTGAAAATCATAACGGAAGCTTGACCGTTAAGAGCTCGCCGGGAGAAGGTGCAAATTTCTCAATTAAATTGCCCATCGTTCAGCAATTGCAGGATGAGAATGAATACAAGCCATCATTTGAAGTTTAATATGTAAAATTTGGCAGAATCACCAAATAACGCCTTGTTGGAATTAAGAAAGAAAATAAACGTCAATCAAAGACTGCTCATAGGTGCCGTGTTATTACATGCCCCACAGATGGCCGGTGTTTACCGCTTTGCCTTGCAGTTTTAAATAATAAAACAGCTGCCCTTTTAAAAAAGTTTTAGTTTTTTTTATTCAAACGATCTTTTTGGTTAAAAGTTACAGTGAAATGTTGTTATTTGGCTGATAAAAA
>JAFGEC010000036.1 GCA_016931775.1 Candidatus Zhuqueibacterota bacterium
TAAAAGTGTAATGAACTTTTCCCCTCTATCAGTAATTATAATATCCTCTCCGATATCATGATTTCCACGCCCCAAGTCATTCAACCAGCTCTTTGCCCATTCTTTTTGATTGATTTTATCGTAAAGCGAAGAAATGGCACCTGATTTTGATAATTGAACGCTGTAATAGGGAGTATCCAAATGATTGTCTGCAAAAGTAAACGAATCATCGGATATTGGAATCTCTTTTTTTGTTAATTGCAGTAATTTGTATCCTGTGGAAGGGACTTTGTTAATCCATACTCTCAGATATTTTTCATTTCCATGATTGATAACAAGACTTTCAAGAATTTCACTACTGGCCAAATCGCAGGCACCGTTCACATCTTTGGTTACCGGAATATCAACCATACCGCTTCTTTCCCAGTTCAAGGCATTAAATACAAAAGCCACATTATCAAGGCCGTCGGACTGTATTTTTTCCCCCATTTTTTCGATAGCCAGGTCAAAGAGAGTGTCCACATATTCGGTGACTTTTTGCTGTTGATGGCGCATATAACCTGCAAATCGATGTCTATCAATTGGGCCGTCTGCGGTCCAACCGTGTAGGTTATAGACACTGATACCATATAAAAAATCCTGCCTTTTCTCTTCCAATTCCTCAAAAGGATCGTTTTTATCGACCGAGACGATGGCCGCCATAGCTTCTGCGGCACGAAGTTTTTCCATAGATCTTTTTAATTTTCCGCTGACCTCCGACAAAGATGCCAGGTTCAAATCCCACTCGTTTCCATAGGCCAAGGTAACCTCTGGAAGCTGATTACCATAAATGGATTCAAAATGCCGAAAAAAATCAATTTGGTTGGAAAGACAAACTTTTGTTCCGGGGAGGGTTCGCCGTCCCAGCCCCCAGACCAAATCGTAAGAATAATTATGGATATTGTCCCAACCTTTTCCGAAAGCACCGGCAATATAAAATGGATAACGTTTCGAGCCGCATAGTGTATCCATTTGCATAACCGCCAAAGTTGGTTCCAGCATTTCACTGTATCCGCCCAGTTCGGCGTTCCAGCCAAAATTCGAGTACCATTTCATAAGGATCCTGCTGCCATCCAGTCCGGTGTACCAGTAGATTTCATGATCGCGCACCCCGACCGTATTTATTTTTGTTGCACAGTTACAGACTCCCTTCCAACTGTAGCGGGCCCCTGATCCGGCCCAAAGCGATGCTAGTCCCAGCGGTATTGTGGCGTTTTCCTGAGCAACAGCCAAATCCAGGTTTAAACCATATTTCCTTTCAAGGTATCCGCCATAATAAAAACTTCTCAAGACGGATTCAAGTGTAGATGCACCGTAAACCGCCAGCGTAAAATTAAACGGCACACTGGCCTGTCCGTTTTTAATCTGTTCTAAAATTCGTTTAAAAAACGCCTCTGGAGCACGTTTTTCGATCATATACAGTGTCCAAGCGACGTCGTAATTCCACTTGCTTCTGGCTTCCGGTGGATTATTCACTGTGGACTCACCCAGTTTGAGATAGAACTCGGCCATATCCATATTATATTTGTACCACTCATCCTCATCCCCGTTCCACATGAAATCCGTATGGGTATCGTTGGCCAGATAAAGATGCTTGACCGGCTCCTGGGCACCAGCATGAAGGGTGAATATAATATATAATACGACCCCGAGAAAGCGGGGCGGGGACGCCGTCAAAAACAATTGATTATTCATAATTACCGTTTCCTGTAAAGAATAATTTCTAACTTGAGAATTCCATTCTCACGCAATAAAAATCCGGATACTCGATCCAGCCTATATTTCGCGGCTCAATTCTTTATAATTTTATCAATATAGGTCGCAATGGTCTGATGTTCCACGGCTGAATTTTTACGTAAAACATTGGACATGAGCACGACCAAGTAAACCGGGCCGTCGGGATGTTCGACGATGGCAACGGAATTCATCACGTTTTCCACATTACCCATATATTTACCACACAAAAACCCGGGTTCTTCCTTACACCGGTACAGACTACCGGATTTAAAATAGACCGCTGCGCCGGTAAGGGCCGGAGCGGACGCATAACGAATTCTTTTCGCCGTCATGTACATCAAACGTTTTATTTCAAGACCGGATGGCCTGTCCACAATCCTGCCCTGCTCGAGGGCGAGCAAAAATTTTATCAAACCAATCGGACTTGCGTTACTGCCGGCGCTTATGGGTATTTTTCTTTTTCCGGTGCCTGTAAAGAGACTGGCGAGTTGGAACTCTTCTTTTTCAATACCGGCGGCTCGTAAAGGTTCATTCACCACGGCAAACGCTATTTCCGCAATTTGACTTTTAGGCGTTTTTTGGAAAAATTCTTTTTCCTGTTCTGCGGACGGCGGATATCCGGCACCGAACGCCCGCATTAAAACAACCTCCTTCCACGTTATACTGGCGGCTGAATTTGCACTGGCCGACAGCATATGATCCGCCCATTCATAGAGTGAAAACACATCACCTATTCGCGCCGGACGCATGGCGAAACTTTTGCTTGCGGTATCAAAGACCGGTATTTCATGGGTATCGGATAAAATCCATTCATCGGCAGTCACCATTCGGGATTTCAATATCCGGCAGCGTTCTTCAAAGGAATCGGGGCATATTTTTTTCAGCTCTGCAAACAATCCGGCAGCAATGGCCAGTTTCCCGACGCTTCCCGGTGAAAATTGCCTATCAGCCTGCCGTTGGGCAAAACGTTTTGGTTTTCCGGGAGTGATTTCAAGAACCGCCAGGCTGTAGCTCTCATGCCTGTTCGGAAAAAGATTGTCGATTCGCTTTTGAAATTCCGCATCGACCGGAGGAAGTACAAATGTACTGTCCTCCAAGGTGCCGATAAGGTTTAATTTAATTTGCTCCAGAGACAATCGGGCACCTTCTACCGGCATTGTTCCCTTCAAAGTACCACCGATAATCCCGGAGAGCCGCTCGAGACGACGGATTCCGGTGGTTTTATAACCATCGATCGGATAGCCGCACAATACTCCGGCCATGCAGAGGAGTAAGAAAAAAATATATGTTATATGCGATCTTTTCATTTTTCACCTTGTCGTTGAGATAATTTTTATTTTTTTGTTCAAGGAAATGATCTTGTCCGGCACCGGCTTGTCCAGTGACTGAAGGTAGGTATTGGAACGGGCATTTTTATTTTGAACATAAGGCCTGACCTGAAAAAGGAAAATATCTCCACCGAGAAATCCCAGTTCCACATCCAGTGGGCCTTTTAATGTCATTTTAAATTTCTCATCGATTCTCCCCGCCATTTCACGCAATTTTTTTAAATCAGCACCGGTTAATATCGGTTCAAAAAACCAGGTATCTTGTTTCCGGGTACCGCCTGTCTCGGGCAAAACAGAAAACAGGATTGAACGGCTGGGAAAAACCAGCCGGTCGATTCCGTTATCAAACAGGAAACGGGTCTCGGCAATTTGACCTTCAACCGCACCGCCGGCGCCACGGTTAAACGCGACGGTAATTTTCGATCCGGCAACAGCACCCGAACCCATTGTTATCAAAACGCCGGATTTTTCAACATTGACTGTCGGAATGATCAATATAGATGGAAAAACATTTTCGGGATTGAGCAGGAATTTTTGCCTCCATCCGTAGCTGCGTTCGGAAAATGGCGATGCCCAGACATCCTTGATTCCCTGCAAAATTTTCTGACTTTCCCTGACATTAAAAACAGTCAAATTCAATCCCGCACCGGTAAAATCTTTCAGATCCTCCATATTTGTATCGCTGCGAATAAAAACCGGAATATTTCCCATTTCTTTATCAAAAACCGAGCGAAAAGTCCATCGCAAATTCCATTCAAAGTCCCGTTCAAATGGTATTTTTTTGATGGCATCACGAAGAACGGCAAGCCGTTCTAGAATAAATTGATCGCTCGATGGATTGTTATCTCCCGGTTGAGAAAATGTTTGTAAAAGAAAATCCCAATAGGAAATCCCTTCCCCTGGCATTTCTTGATTCATATGTTGCCGGAAGACACCGAACGGAATGATAAATCCTGATACGACATTTTCAGGGAACAAGTATCCCAGCTCACCCAGATTAGCTGCTTTTGGTCCGCAGATTCTGCCCGAATGAGCTGCACGCAGTTGTGCAAGCGGGCGCAGTTCCGTATCATCAAGCCTCAACTTATCCAGCGGAACGGCAATACGGTTATCCCGATGTTTGGCTTTTTCGACCAGTTGTTTTTCACTGTTATCCATGTCATCTGCCGGTTTAAGAACGACGGTTCCTCCTGGGGACACGGCATAAAACACGTTTTGACCCGACCATTTGGCCAATTCTTGCAGATTCTCGCGGGATATAATAGCATTAGGGATGCCGAGGTTTCTGGCTAAAAGCTGGACGTGTGAGACAAGATTTCCGGCGGAAACCGTGAGAATACCGGAAACGGGCTTGAGATTTACCGGCGGTTGAGACATGGCATAAATCTTATCCGGTTGAAAATCCACGTTTTCAGCCGATCCGGTAATCACATTCAGTTCGGCCAGGGTGAATCCGGGATTTAATCCCCGGATCCGGTTTTGCCGGTTAAGATTCAAAACATTGTTCGCCGATATTTCATAATTGGCAATAACAGCCGCTAATACATCAATACACTGACCGGCTCGCAATAAAATCGAAGCACGGATCTTTTCATCGATAAAACCGGCCGCTTTGGGCTCAAACGGATTAAATAGGGAGACGACAGGTTGATAAACGGCAGAGATCGTTGAGGCGCCCCATTCCACACATCGCCGGCTGGTTTGGAAAATGTCCATGAATTCCGTGAGTGAAATCTTATCGTCAGATTGAGGATAAAGTAATTTTTCGGCAGCCTGCCATTCCCAAACCTCGATATATCCGCACCCGGCCATCGCATGTAAAAATGAATAATTTTTGTCGAGCAAATCCCGGATTGATTCAGGTTGCCAAAGTGCAGCTTGTTTGTACAAAAAGGTTTCCATCTCAGTTGAGAGATCCAGCAAAGCAGAACGGGTTCCGGGTCGGATGTCGCTGGTGACATCCATCCGTATTGTCCATAAGAGGCTGACAATAGCCTTGCAATTGGCTTTGATTAATGTATCCGGTGATCCCGATGTCAATGGAATGACGCCCTCTCCAATCACCTCTGAAAGTCTTTTATGGGTTTGCAGGTTTTGTGGGATCCGGTCGAGATATTTTTCAAATAAGGCCGGATGGGGAGCGGCATACGTATCTCTAATAAGATTTTCCAGTTGAACCAGTCTTTCCTTCATTCGGGCGGATAATTGTCGCGCGCCGGACAGGTAAAAATCTTTTACCCGCTCTGCATCTGAACCATCAGGCTGGCCGTGTATTTTGACCCGAATATTGTTAAAGGCGGGCAATGAATCGGAAACCGCTTTTGCCAAAGCACGTATGGTACCCAACCGTGTATCGTTGGTCCGATGGGGAATATCGATGCTGAGCTGACGGATAAGAAAAAATTGCTGTTCCAGCACCGCCCGGTCGGCCGAAAGCCATTGTAAAAAGTTCTGGCCCCATTTTTCCTCATCTTCTGCCTGTACGGCACCGCGGTAATAACACGCTTTCCTAAAAATCCAACCGTCATCAGCCAATTGCAGATATCGCTCCAGTTGATACTGTTTCGCGCGGGCATTTTGATTTTCCGCATCCCAAAAATCCGGAAAAGACGTACCGGCCAGTATTTGCCCGAAATATATCTTTTTTTCCAGAGCGATTGTCGACACAATGTCTTTGAGCAGACCATGTTGTATTCCACCCGGTTGAGGACATCGTTGATCGGGCGGCAGGACCGAACCGTCGGGGCAAAACCAGCGAATGGCCTGATAGGGACCACGTTCGTCATTTTTGAATGACAAGACCAAATCGGACAATTGTGCATCACTCAACGGTTGTGCCCGGCATGGACTCAGCCACAATAAGAAAATCCACAACCTTCTTTTCATTTCAATATCTCCAAATTTTTCAGCACGGCTTCCGCGTTGTTCCTGATCTCCTCATTTTCATGATGAATGAGCGAGCCGACATGGGGCACATAACGTTCGTCCTTCAATTCCGCCATTAATTTAAGCGTTAGACATAAAATTTCAACATCATTTTCGTTCAGCAACAATGTCAGTGCTTCAAATTCTGTATTGACATGAATATTCAGTCTCGCAAGAGACTTTTTAACCAATCCATCCACTAATGTCATTTCGATAATAGGAATGATCACCTTTTTCAGATTAGCGGATAACAGGTTGTCCAGAAATTCGACCGCATTAATTCGAATGTCTGATTTCCTGCTTCGAACACCCAGGTAAATATTTTGGATATCATCATGAGGGTATTTTAATCCCAATAAGCGAAATATTCGTTCCAGGTCGTCGTCCAATCTTTTTTCCAATATGGCTATCAGCCGTTTGCGAATTCTCTTTTCTTTAATACGGGATGTTTTACCCTCATCCTGATTCAATCCGGCTTCAAAATACAATACCGCCAAAGTCTGCAGACAATTTTGAGCCTCATCCAGTATGATTTTTACAATCTTACCTTCATCCAGCTTGATCTCTCGGGAACGCCCGGAGATATCATGCAAAGCCTTAATAATGCCATCTCTGAGCCGGGCATCCGGTTGATCAAGATTTTGAATCAATGTATTCGCTGCCTGTTGACCGCCCAAATCAGCGAGAATGGGAGGGATATTTAATCTTACCTGAATTTCCTCTTTGGGATCGTTGAGATAATGAATCAGGATATCCATTGTTTTTGCACCAAAATTAAAAATCGCTTCGGCGGCTGCTTTTTTGTAACGAGGATCCGCCAGTTTGCCGATTAAAACCGGTATAAATTGTCTGTTCCTGGTCTGGCCGGCACTTTGAATGGCAGCAGTCACCACCTGTGGATTATCATCCCGCAGCAGGATGTGCAGATAGGCAAATATATCTTCCAACCCGGATGCACTGATGCATTTCGCCAATTGTACTTTGCCGAAGGTCTGCCTTGAAGTATCCTGCAAATGCAAATTGGATTTAAAGGCTTCCTCGATTCTTTGCTTGTATGGAATATTCCCTGATATTCCAGGCTTAACTTGCTTTCTCTTGCGGCGCATAATAAGGCGGCATACCTCAGTGAATCTTCCCGATGATTGAAAAACGATAAAAGTAGTTCGACACGATTTAAGGGTGTAAATTGAAAAATATAATACATTGCCTCAGAGACAATTGCCTGATCTGCACATCCTAATAACGGTTCAATCCGGGAACGAAGGTCGACGTGCGGGTAATTATAAATATTTTTCAAAACTTCCAGTCTGATTTCCAAGGATGGGTGTTCGATGAGTCTGACAAAAAATGGAAGCAAGCGTTCTTCTTTTATTTCATTAACCATTCTTAAAACTTTGAGAATGTTGGTCGTATTCTTCCCCCCAAGCACACGCATCAGACCTTTTAAAACGGATTCATTTTTTAAATCGTAATCAAA
>JAFGEC010000324.1 GCA_016931775.1 Candidatus Zhuqueibacterota bacterium
AAAAACTGGCAAGAGCGTAAGAAAAAATATCGAGATCGCGAAAAAAACGCTCAAGAACGGATTGAAAAAATAAAGGCCCGGCTTGCCGAAATGAAACAAAGTGTCAAAGATTTAAAAAATGAGGAAAAATTAAAGCTGTCCCAAACAAGCAAGAGCAATCAAAAGAAAAAAATCCGTGTGCGGTATAAAACGCGTATCGAATCAAAATTAAAAAGTATTGAAGCCGCAAAAATAAGCGAAGAAAAAGCCCAGCACGCATATGGTAAGTTAAAAGTACAAAAAGCCATAGCCAGCGAGAACCGTACATGGAATCTGGGGACAAGCCAGAAATCTTATATTGATCCCCGTGTCTATTTTAATTGGGGACAAAAAGTCAATTATAATGTTCTGGATAAATATTATTCAAAGACCCTTCGTCTTAAATTCCAGTGGGTAAGGGATAAGGAATTTAATAAAGAGGTCAAAGAACCAGCCGAAGATGAAGGGGAAAGTTGAAAAGTAATTTATGACTGTTCTCCTATTTCAGGGGATAACCTGAAATTTTTTCCCTTTGCGAATTTATTATTTTTTTGGTATAATAAGTGATGCTCTTGTCGTCACATGATGTTTATCTTTTACATGGAGTGTCATCATGATCCTAAGAATATTTTATATACTTCTTTTTGCTACTATTTTTTGCTTTTCCGGTGAAAAAAATGTTACCGAAATGGTCCTTATACCGGCTGGAGAGTTTACAATGGGTGCGGCAAATGCCGAAGACGACAATCCGCCGCATAAAGTGAGTGTTGATTCGTTTTACATGGATATTCATGAGGTGACCAACGCACAGTACGAACAGTTTTGCCGAGAAACCAATAATCCTTTGCCTGAATTTTGGGGAATCGATAAATATCATTGCGGTTCATATTTTCCTGATTATCCCGTTGTGGGAATAAGCGCTTACCACGCAAAAAAATATGCTCAATGGATCGGGAAAAGGCTTCCGACAGAAGCGGAATGGGAGTATGCGGCTCGTGGCGGACTGGTTGACAAAAAATTTCCATATGGTGATGATTTGACCGCAGAACAGGGTAACTTTAAATCGGAGGGGACACTCCCCGTGAAAAGCCTGCAGCCCAACGGCTTTGGCCTGTATGATATGGCCGGAAATGTGGTTGAATGGGTGGCGGATTATTATGAAAAAGACTATTATTTGAAATCACCACACGACAATCCCAAAGGTCCTGAAATGGGAAAACTGGTCGTCATCAGAGGAGGCGGCTGGCACTCCGGCAAAATGTGCACTACTGTCTATGGCCGAAATTGTCTAAAACTCAGCTGGGTCGATATTGCAGTTGGATTTCGACTTGTTAAGGATATAAAGTAATACATTAACTAAAACACATAAAACTCTTTTAAATTCAAAAGTTCTATAGCTTATCCATAAAGTATCACTTTAAGTCTTGGAAGGTTATTGCAATGCATCTCGAAATGGTTAACATTTTACCGTCACTTTACCCGACCAAGGATTATTATCCATTCAATTTAAAAATTCTTGAACAAACGCCATCCATTAAATTTGAAACACCGGTGACATTTTTCTCCGGTGAAAACGGTACAGGTAAAACAACGTTGCTAAAAGCTCTCGCACAAAAATGCGGAATTCATATCTGGGGCGGACTCGAACGCGCGAGATTTAATAAAAATCCATATGAAGAAACATTTCACCAGGTAATTTCCGTTCAATGGCGTAACGGAATGGTCCCGGGATCATTTTTTTCATCACAGATGTTTCGGAATTTTGCACAATTATTGGACGAGTGGGCTTCCATTGATGCCAACTTGCTTGATTATTTCGGCGGATCATCATTAATGTCTCAATCCCACGGACAATCATTGCTGTCATTTTTTACCAATCGATATAAAATCAAAGGTTTATATTTATTGGATGAGCCGGAAACGGCATTATCGCCGAAAAGTCAAATGGATTTATTGAAAATACTCGCTAAATCCGAACGTACCGGTAAAGCTCAATTTATCATTGCCACTCATTCTCCGATACTGTTGGCGTGTCCCGGCGCCGTTATTTTTAATTTTGACGGTAAATGTATTCAGCAGATCAGCTATGAAAAAACCGAGTACTTTATGTTTTATAAAAAGTTTTTCGAAAATCGTGAACATATTTTAGCAAATTTGGATTGACCATATGACAAAAGATATCCGGCCCGGTAAAAGTTTTCCCCTCGGAGCGACTGTTTTAAAAAATGGGGTGAATTTTTGCATTTTTTCCCAAAAATGTGAAAAAATCGATTTAGTGCTATTTGACGATGTAGATGCCGCACGTCCTTCGCGTACAATAGAACTGGATCCAAAAATCAATAAAACATTTTATTACTGGCATGTCTTCGTTCCCGGAATTCACTCCGGTCAGATATATGGTTACAGAGCATATGGGCTATATGAACCTGGAAAAGGACATTATTTTGATCATCGCAAATTGCTATTGGATCCCTATACACGCGCCGTGGTAAAGGGAAAAAAATACGATCGTCAGGCAGCCATTCGACCGGGTGATAATTTCCAATATGCCATGAAAAGTGTGGTTATTGACACGACTCAGTATAACTGGGAAAACGACAGGCCCCCTAAAATACCTTATTCGGATTCGGTTATCTATGAAATGCATGTCGGAGGATTTACCCGGCATCCTGGCTCGGGCATTGATGAAAAAAAACGTGGCACCTTTTCCGGCCTGATTGAAAAAATTCCCTACCTCAAGACTCTTGGGATAACCGCAGTCGAACTTATGCCGGTGCAGCAATTTGATGAACAGGATGCACCCTATGGAATGGAGAACTATTGGGGATACAGTCCAATCGCCTTTTTTGCACCTCACAGAGGATATTGTTTTTCAACAGATAGTGCCGCACCGGTTAATGAATTTCGAGATATGGTCAAAGCATTACACAAAGCCGGCATAGAAGTAATACTTGATGTGGTTTTCAACCATACTGCAGAAGGAAATGAGAAAGGGCCGACGATCTGCTACAGAGGATTAGCAAATCATGTCTATTATATGCTGGATAACAAGTCCCGTTATGCAAATTTTAGTGGTTGCGGCAATACTTTGAACGGCAACCACTCTATTGTGCGCAGATTGATCCGTCATTGCCTGCGTTATTGGGTATCCGAATTACATGTGGACGGTTTTCGTTTCGATCTGGCCTCTGTTATGGCCCGTGGTGAAAAGGGAGAGTTGCTGGAAAATCCGCCTATACTATGGTCCATTGATTCCGATCCTGTATTGGCAGGTACAAAAATTATTGCCGAAGCCTGGGATGCCGCCGGTCTGTATCAGGTGGGTTCTTTTATCGGCGACCGGTTTGCAGAATGGAACGGCCCGTTTCGAGATGACATTCGTAAATTTGCCAAAGGTGATGAAAAAACCGTCATCAAACTGGCGGCACGTCTCAATGCAAGTCCGGATATATACGGAAGGAAGAATCGGGAGCCGAACCGGAGCATTAATTTTATAACCTGTCATGACGGTTTTACATTGAATGACCTGGTCAGCTACAATGAAAAGCACAACGAGGCAAATAAGGAAAACAATAACGACGGGCACAGTGAAAATTTTAGCTGGAATTGCGGTACGGAAGGATCGACAGTTGACCTGAAAATCAACAAGCTTCGATTACGTCAAATGAAAAATATGATGACCTTGCTCTTTATCTCACAGGGCACACCTATGATTCTTATGGGCGATGAATTACAAAGGACACAGCATGGCAACAATAACGCCTACTGCCAGAACAATAAAATAAGCTGGCTGAATTGGGATGATGTACAAAACAACCAGGATATGCTGCGCTTTGTCAAACTGTTGATCCGGTTTACTCAGACCCATGATATCTTCCGTGAAGAACGATTTTGGATTCCATCTGATAAAAGTGAAGAGCCGCATATTACTTTTCATGGTACGGAACTGTTCAAACCGGACTGGAGTGATTTTTCCCACAGCCTGGCTTTTACACTCAACCACCCGGAAAGCGGCAATACAATGCATATTGCTTGTAATGCCTATTGGAAAAAGTTAACATTTCAGTTGCCCCCCTTGAAAAAAAAGCGGTCATGGCTTAAAATTGTGGATACTTTCGCTGATTCTCCTTTTGATATTCAATTGCCCAAGGATGCCCCACATGTGACATCAACGGCCGTTACTCTTGAGTCACGGTCTATTTTATTGTTGTACGCAAAATGAGTTCCCGAACGAAATGATGTATCGATCTGACAATTAAATAGATTGTAAAAATTATTAAAGAAAAAAGATACTGGAGGATAAAATATGTACGGCAAAATAAGATCCGATCTTGAGAAAAATATGGCGGAAATCCGACAGGACGGCCTGTATAAAAATGAAAGGATTATTTACGGACCTCAATCGTCCTCCATAAAGGTTCAATCGGGGGAGGTGTTAAATTTTTGCGCCAACAATTATCTAGGCCTGGCCAATGATCCCCGGATCATCACAGCGGCCCATGAGTCACTGGATAAATGGGGTTACGGCTTATCCTCTGTTCGATTTATCTGCGGCACACAGCAAGTGCATAAAAATCTTGAAAAAAAAGTGTCCGAGTTTCTAGGGACGGATGACACCATACTCTATGCCGCCTGTTTTGACGCCAATGGCGGTGTTTTTGAGCCGTTTATGTCCGAGGATTGTGCTATTCTTACGGATGCGCTCAATCATGCGTCTCTCATTGACGGCATTCGGTTGACAAAAGCGAACCGTGTCATATTCAAACACAACGATATGGATCATCTGAAAGAATGTTTGCAGGAGGCAGTATCCGCCCGTTACCGCCTGATTGCCACAGATGGTGTTTTTTCCATGGACGGTGATATAGCAAAACTTGACAAAATATGCGATTTGGCAGAGCAATTCGATGCCCTGGTGCTGGTGGATGATAGTCATGCCACAGGCTTTATCGGTAAAACAGGGCGCGGTACGCCGGAATATTGCGGTGTTATGGGGCGGGTGGATTTGATCACCAGCACTTTCGGCAAAGCCCTGGGCGGTGCTTCGGGGGGCTGTGTTTCGGGACGGAAGGAAATGATCGAGTTTTTACGCCAAAAAAGCCGTCCTTATCTTTTTTCGAATAGCCTGGCGCCCGTTGTGGCAGGTACGACATTGGCGGTCCTGGAGATGCTGTCGGATACCACCGAATTGCGCGACCGGCTGGAGACAAACACCCGTTATTTCCGGGAACAAATGACGCAAACCGGATTTGACATTAGACCCGGCGTGCATCCGATTGTTCCCATTATGCTATATGATGAACGGCTGGCCCTCAAAATGGCGGACAAGCTACTGCAGGAGGGTGTGTATGTGATAGGATTCAGTTATCCTGTGGTACCCAAAGGTCAGGCCCGTATTCGAGTTCAACTTTCGGCAGCGCATGACCGGGCACAGCTCGACCGGGCGATTGCTGCGTTTGTTCGTGTTGGAAAAGGATTAAATGTATTGAAATGATGCATTGTTCGACAAAATTGTAATTTTATTTTCAATTGTGTAATTTTTGATTGTTCCTCGCCTTTACTGAACTTTTTGGCTTAAATGGTGTGAAACTAAAAACCATATTGCATTCGATATGATTAATTATTTAATTTAAAAACAATAAATTAAGAATATAAACTTTTTTTGACATTTTATTCCTTTTCAGGTTATTCGGCAATTGCCGCCGTTTGGTCACAGCATTGTTGGCATGACTCTTGCCCCTAAAAATGTGTAAAACCTAGGGAGCAAAGCATGAAAAAAATAGTTTTTTTACTATGTGTGTGGGTGGGATTGGCTGCAGCGGATATACTGGTAACCGTCCAGAATGAACAGATTGAAGGTACATTATCGAATATTGCAGACACTTATATCGAGTTCAAGCTGGACAATCCGGTAAAACAGGAATGGATAAAAGTTGAGAAAAAAAATTTAATGGCTGTGGTGGATCAAAAGGGTAAGATTGTATATCCGCGGGATAAATACGACGAAAACGCACTTAACTACGGTCGGATAAAAATAAACAGCAGGGAAGACGCCAAAAAATATGCCATCCGAAAGCAGCAGAACCTGCAGGTGCAGCGTAAAATCGAACGAAGAGATTCGTCACAATTTCGAACGGCGGTAATCGTCGGCGGTATAAGCGGTTTGATGTTATGGGCGTTTCTTGATACAAAAAACTAGGATTTTATGGTAAAAGAAATACCTGATGAAATACCTGAATTTATTATTGTTTGTGATGTCTTGGATCTGCACGGCACGGATCCGGTGATTATACCCGATATGATTCGAGACTTTTTGAAGAATGCGCTTGAGTTGGGGTACAGCAGGGTTCGCATTATACACGGCAAGGGCAAAAGTAAATTAAAATTTTTGACTTACCAGGTACTGATCAAGGAATCTTGTGTGGATAATTTTTACGATGCGCCGCCGGAAAACGGCGGTTGGGGGGCAACGATTGTTGAATTGAAGGGGGGATGATTATTTGGGGATTTTTATCGCTATTCTTTTGTAAAAGATTTAATAATTGTAAAAATAAAATCTTGGGGAAAATATACATTCTTTATTCGGCATTGGGAATATGACGGTAATAGAAACATTGACTTCAATTTTAAAAATACTATATTTAAAATTATGTAAAACATAACGGAGATATGGCATGCAACCATTAAATAAAATATTAACCGTGCTCGTTTTTGTCGGCATAAATATTCCTCTCACCGCCCAAAACCTTGTCAGCGGCGGTGATTTTGAAACCGGCATGGGAACATGGTACCCATGGTTCGTTGATGAAAGTGCCGATTGGGCGGAGCCACCAACAGCGGATGCAGAGTTTTCAATCACCAGTCCGGGACTCGGCGGCAGTGAAAAGGCGTTATTGGTTGAAGTGTTTGAACCGGGGAAATCCGATTGGTATATTCTAGTTTCCAAAGCCGTAGACTTTAATCAGGATAAAATGTATGAACTTTATCTTCGGGTGACGTCCGATGAGGAGAGAACCATCTCAGTGGGCGTATTTGAAAATATTTCGTCGGGCAGTCCGTTTTTTACTCAAGTGATTGAAATTTCCGCTGAAGACAAAAAATACGGTCCGTTTGCGTTTCTGTATGAACCGGCTCCTTCTCAGCCAGGAATCAAGATACAATTCGGCGGAATGGAGGGCGATGTTGTGGTTGATGATGTTGAGATTTTCGAGACATCCGGCGAGGGTGGCTATACTCCTTACAATTCACTCGAGGATATCATCGGCGATATTACATTGCCGCATGAAGGGCAACCGCACGGTGTCCCGGATATTTACGACTGGGCAAAATTGCCAAGAAAAGGCGCTCAACAACCCCCTGACGGCTGGTCGGCCGCTATCGCCTGGGGGCAACTTTACGAATGGGCGGAGGGAAATCCTGCGACCAATACTCGCGTTCAAATCCGGGACATGGAGATGAATTATTTAAGCAAATCCGACGGTCAGTGGCATCAACTGCAGAAATCCCTTCGAGTGGAGGGTGCCGCATACAGAGAGGATTTTGTCGGTGATATCAGCCGGCCTGCGGATATTCGTTCGGAACCGGACGGCAGCATTTCAGTGACAGCCGGAGAAGGTTATAATTTTCACTTTTGGCCGTCGTCGGGGCGCGTTGAAATACCGAAAGACGATGTTGAGGGATGTTTTGTGACGCTACAGTGCCGTTTGATATTGGATGATCCCGAGGGTGTGGACGACCGCTATGATGCACGTTACCTGATGAGTGTGGGAGGAGACTGGTGGGAGTCCCTATCGGCGCAATGGGATAATTGGACAACCAATGCCGACATGGGAATCGGCCGGTTCCGTTTTGTGACAACGGAATGGAAAGGGTACAATATGATTTCATTGTCTGAAAGTCAGGTGAGGCAAAATCCGCCTCCGTTTGCGGGTAGTAATTTGGTTCATGAGAACCCAGCGATTTCTCTTCATGATTTCCATCTGGAACAAAATTATCCTAATCCGTTCAATCCCAGCACAACGATCAGGTATCAGTTGCCGCATTCAACAAATGTAAAATTACAGATATTTGACGTGAACGGTCGGCTGGGAAAGACACTCGTAGAGGGCACGCAGAGTGCCGGTGAACACTCGGTCAAATTTGATGGTCATGATTATCCCAGTGGTGTCTATTTTTACAAATTGACGGCTGATCAGTTGACAAAGGTTCGAAAAATGGTGTTCATTCATTAAAACTGCAATTAATAAAAGTAATCGTCTGACTGTTCCAGAATATCTATATATCGATAAATCGCGCCTGTTATGGAATCGCCACGTGCCGGAATCAAAAATTCAGTTATTTTAATATATTCTCCACTTTCTTCCGTATCTTGAATGATATTCAATCCTGCAATATTGGCTTCTGTGCTACTCCGTAAAAACATCAATTCCAAAATTATAATCCAGCTTTTCCCAACCTTCCCGCGGCGGATTGGATGTGACCCAATAATAGCGGTATCCGTTCGTGGATATCGAGTTGTGATCCGTACTGATTGCCCATCCTTGGGGAGGAGGCATGGAAACATAAAAAACCGGAATATTTGTTATATCGAACTCGACGTTAAACTCATACCATCCGGTAGACTGGATAGAATAACTTTCTGAGGAATACAATGCCTTATAAGGAAGGCTACCTTGGTCGGAATATATTGTAAAAGTTGCCGGAGATGGGCCGCCCAATTCACGTCCTCCACTGATATTTGTTTCAGCGACATGAATCCGGATTTTTGTTATCTTACTCGCCGTAGAGACAGGTTTTTCAAATTTTTGAGCGATAGCATTTGTCCCGGCCCCCGTTCTGGGAGAGTAGTTGTAATCACCTTCAAAAATACCATCATCAGAGCTTGTAAGCCATTTACCGGCAGTCTCCTGAATCGTTTTCTCGAACTGAACATTACTGAGAACCAGGTGTGTCGTTGGAGATGCTTCGGCAATCACTTTTTTGGGAGCTGATGAGGCGAATATCTGCAGTAAAAAGTCATAATTGCCTTTATCTAATTCATCATTCGGACTACCGATTTCCATATAGACTGCATCATCAACTGTTTCTCCATTTATTGTAAATAACGTAGATTCAAAATAGAGATCATAGAGGTCGCTGGCTTTATCGCTATGGTTCCTCACGCCGATTTTGGCGATAATCTCGTAGTGATCCATGTTGGTATCCAAATCAAAATTCAGTCTGGCATATGTATAAAAGTCATCTTTGTCGTCATCAATTTTTTCTGAAAACCAGATGTTTTTAATCGTTACAGTTGGAGTTGAGGTGGCCGACGGCTTGGTGGGATTATCTTTTGTACAGCGAACCGATAGAATCATGAGACAAAGTAATATAAAACAAAAATGCAGTGTTTTCATTTTATACCTCCTGTTTCACACAATACTTGTGCCGTTCTAAATTATGTTGCGCTTTTATCTTGTTATAATCCACTGTCTTATTTTAAATATGCCATGGCCTTTATGTCGGTATAATCATCTATCTGTATCTTATAAATGTAGATTCCGCTTGCAACAAACCTGTCTTTATCATTTCTGCCGTCCCACTGTATCTTTTTTATTCCGGATGTCTCTTTTCGATCGACCAGTTTTATCACTTGTTTCCCCAGGATATCATAAACCGTCAGTTGTACATAACAGCTTTTTGGCAAATTGTAGCGTATTTCCGTGGCCGAGTTGAAGGGATTCGGATAATTTTGT
>JAFGEC010000325.1 GCA_016931775.1 Candidatus Zhuqueibacterota bacterium
GAGGGCAAGTTCGAAACCCAGTCCTGGGAACTGCCGTTGATATTCCGTATCGGCGCGGCGGTTTACCCCATTTCCTCGGCCAGCCAGCGGTTGACGCTGGAAGTGGATGCCTTACATCCCAATAATAACAGCGAGTCGGTCAATCTGGGCGGCCAGTGGGAGTACCATATACCCACATTCGGCACTTTTTTCCTGCGCGGCGGATACAAGGCGCTGTTTATGGAGGACACCGAATACGGCCCGTCGTTCGGCGCCGGATTAAAGTACAGTATGATGAACAATCTCGGATTCCGGGTGGACTATGCTTACCGGGATATCGGGATACTGGGCAGTACACATTCGTATACGTTTAGTTTTATGTTTTAGGGAGAAATTCAAAGCGGAGCAAGATCGCCGGCCCGAATTGCGGCACGGGAAGCTTCCCCGCTCGACGGGGCGGCGGAGGACCCCGCAGTGCCGCCAAGCGGCACGATGAGGCCGGAGCCGTCCATAAAAATAAATCCGCTGGATTGCTTCCAGCAACTTTGAAATGTTGATTATTGATTTGTGATTATCGCAGGCAACCGCTTCAAGACAGCCTTTATAAAATCAGATTTTACTTGCAATGTTTTTCAATTTCCCGCCGCGCATCCGTAAATCCCATTCGCAGTGCCAATTGAAAATCTTCACATGCTTTTACCTTTTCACCGGTTCTTGTCCTGACAACACCCCGCTGACAATAATACAATCCCGAATCAGGCTGCAGGCGAATGGCTTCGTTAAAATCCAACAACGCGCTATTATAATCCGACAGTCTGATGTAACATAATCCCCTGGCTGCATAGGATTCCGCATTCCCGGGTGCCAGCTGTATTGCTCGGCCGTATGCTTCAATGGCCTTTTTATATGCCGCCAGGTTGTAATAGCCATCACCCAGTTTGACGGCCGCCATTTGATTGTCCGGTTTTAATAAAACGGCTTTCTCGAAATCCCGGACAGCGCCGGAAAAATCCTTTAAAAGTGCCTTGCATATACCGCGTTCGTAATAGACGGCCATGTGGTTCGGATTTAATTGAATGGCGCGGTCGTAATCGGAAATGGCTTCCTTTACATCCTCGAGTTTTGCCTTGGCCAGACCGCGGGAAAACCACAAATAGCTGAATTCACTGTCTAATTCCAATGCATGGTTATAACTTTCGATGGCCTCTTTGTAGCGTGCCATTTTATACAGGGACGCGCCCTTGTTGACGTATACATCTCTCTCGGTTGCGTTTAAACCAATCGCCCTGTCATATGCGTCAACGGCCCTGGCAAATTGCTCCAGTTTAAAATATGCGTGTCCTTTGAAAACACTGGCCGAAGGATCACCGGGATTGAGTTTTTGCGCCTGATCAAAAGCTTCGAGAGCCTGGGTATAGTTGCCTTCACCCATATGATGGCGTCCAATGGTCATATAATAAAAGCTTTGATGTGAAAACTGATCGACAATTCGCGTCCAATCACCGTTTTTTCTGTTGACAAATTCCGGTATATTGGCGGCACGGTCATCAAACTGCATGTTTTCCAGCAGCACCGGCGGAGAGTCCCGGCCGTTGTCGTCCATATGTGTCAGCCATAACTGCGTGTAGGGGCCTTTTTGTTTGGATGAAAACACCAGCCATTTACCGTTGGGCGACCAACTGTGCCACGAGTTCATTTGAGCGTTGTTACATGTTAAGAGACGGGGTGTGCCGCCCTGGGCCGGCAAAATTAAAAGTTTGCTGTCCGGCTGCAACAGCATAAAATTGTCCGCCTGAGTAAAAACCATCCAGCGGCCATCCGGTGAAATCCTGGGGAAATAATTGCTCCTACCGTTGTTCGATGCACCGGGTACCGGTACCGCCCGGCCGCCGCGGCCGCTGTTAAAGGGAATGCGGTAAATGTCATACTTGAAATCCTGTTTACCCTCGATAAATTCACTGGCATATTCGGTCGGTAAAACAGCACTTTCCGAACCCTCGGCCCGTTCCGAATAGTATCGTTTGGTTTTGGCAAAGTAAATATATAATCCGTCGGGACTCCATACCGGATTGCTCTGCACATAATCGGGATCATCGGCGCCCGGTAATGCGAAAAATTGACCCGTTTGACGGTCATATAACACAATGATGCCTTTTATGGGAAAAAAAAGCTGAGAATAGGCTAAATCGTCTTTTGCGACAAATATGGAGCGGTCTTTTACCGTACTGGCAACATAACGTCCGTCAGGAGAAATTTGTGAGAGCAATCCGAAGGTTTTCTGGGTGTCCTGAGGCCTGTAGTCGCTCCAGGTGATGATCTTTTCCGGGGTGAGGACGGTTTCTTTGCTGATTACCGAAATGACGTATGAGCCTTTATCATTGGCATAATCCACGTCCATGGCCACTGTGCCGCCGTCGCTTGTGAAAGAGTGGCAGTTACCGCATAGAGGCAAATTGTTCAGCAGGGCGGGTGCAGTCCGGTATGAAGATATTTCTCCCAGATGCCAGCGGATTTTGTCGAGGTTTTCCAGGGCAAAGCTGAAGGGAAGGGGAACGGCGCGGTAAAAAATCGCCGCATTCACCGAGTCCTTTGAGGTTCGGAAAACCGTTTGAGCGCCTGAAACAATGGTGTTTTTTTGAAATCCGATAACCGATACAAAAATATCTTTTGTCGATCCTTCCTGCTTCAAAAACTCCCACAGTGACGAGTCCGGCCGCCAGGAATTTTGCTTTGTGACAGCAAATACATCGGCAGAATCCTGGCCGCCGGCAGCGATCAGCCAGGTATCTGCTGTGGTGGAAAAGTCCGACCAGACGATTGTCGGTGCCACGATTTCGGGAGGGAACAGGGTGCCTGGGCGGGGATAGGTGATTTCCAGTGTACCTTTCAATGCCCGTTGTCGTTGCCAAAGCGCCGCGAGTTTACCGGTCCGGTCGGAGGAGCAGCCAAGCAGTAAAAGCACGGCAGTGATCCAACAGGCGGCGAAAAGTGGTAAAAAGGCGTGTGTTTTATTTTTTAGAGCGTTCATTTTATTTTCAGGCTTTAGCGGTCGCCGACCGGTTCAGCATATTGTTTTATGTTGGTTATTCAATTTTATGAAAAAGCTGATTAAATTGCAAATGATTTATATTCTGACGGGACAGATGAATTAAAAGTTGTTTTTATTTTGACAGGATACAAGATCAGGATCAAAATGATGGTTCAATTGGAAAAATAATTCGAACTAAAAACCGGTATTGCTCATAATCATTCAGATCCTGTTCATCCTGATCCTGTTGATCCGGTCAAATAACTATAATTGATTTATAAACAAGTGCTTATATTGGATGCCTTCGTTCCGGATGTTAAAGTATAAAACCGGTTATCCCGGCAGATTTTTGTAGTTGGATTTGTTGTTTGTCGTTTCCGCGCGATTCAAGATATCTATAACACACCCCGCAATGTTAAATTTTCTTAAATTATTTCAGCGTACTTGATCAGGTTGACGGCTATGAGATTGACGATAACAATCGCATATCGTGAAACCGGTCACTTCATCTTGCCGCAAAGTCAGCAATACCGTGCAACCAGGCGTTGCTATTATTGTTGGAGAAAAAGGCTAACACAAAATCCTCATTTTACGTGCTTTTCGCGTAAATTGTTTTTTTTCTTGATTTTTGATTATAAAGTAATTAAATTTAAAAGGTTGCTAAAAATATCATATCATCAATCTACAAGTAGACCGAAAGGCCTCTTTTATGATATTGGCCAACAACCCGTATACAGGTTCGATCGAGTGGATTTATTGAATCAGGTTTCTTGTGAGTAGGCTGCAACTTGTCGTTTAACGATCCAGTTGCAGGTAAAAAGTATGTGTGTAGATTTTATTGTGATAGTGGTCACAATGTATGCTACAATAGTAAGTGCAGTAACATGGGGTATTCAGGACAAGCTTTTCTTAATGTGCTATACTTGCGGCCTGTTTTCTGAATGCAAAGGCGCTCTCATGTTCTTATAATTCCAACCGGATCAGGATAAATGCATGACAGAAGACCGTCGTTATTTTAAAATAGGCGGTATTACTATCAAAGTTGATGCCGAAATTCCATTGTCGGGGGCAACATTCAGCCCGAACATCGCTGTTTTTGAAACCGGGAGTCCGGACAAGGAAATGATACATATCAGGCACCATTTTGGTTTGCCGAATCTGAATGATGACCAACTGGGACAAAAAGTATTCGAGCGGCAAGACCTGTCCATTTACCGAAATGTTGACGGATGGATTTTTTCATGTTCAATTCTTGACAAGAATTCAATTCCATTACGGCAGACTGCCTTTGTC
This sequence comes from Candidatus Zhuqueibacterota bacterium, assembly GCA_016931775.1. Taxonomy (GTDB): domain Bacteria; phylum Zhuqueibacterota; class Zhuqueibacteria; order Residuimicrobiales; family JAFGEC01; genus JAFGEC01. The sequence goes on from JAFGEC010000325.1 coordinate 4,301, forward strand.
GATCCCACCTACTCCCGTATAGACGTCTACAATGAACGGGATGATAATTTCAAGAATGGAGATATCCCTCTCCTTTCCTTTCATCAAACGGATCAATTATTTATCACACGAGTTTTGGCTGAGCGCTGCGGTTGCATGTTTCATGCATCCGGAGTCGATCTGGACGGAGCGGGATTTTTATTTGTCGGGCATTCCGAAGCAGGCAAATCCACCATGATTAAAATGCTCAATGGAAAAGTGAAAATTCTATGCGACGACCGGATCATCGTCCGCAAGGCACAGGATGAATTCCGGATTTACGGCACCTGGCACCATGGCGAAATACCGGTTGTTTCGCCGCATTCGGCGCCCCTCAAGGCCATTCTGCTATTGGAAAAATCTTCCCACAACCGCATACTGCCCTTTACCAATACGACAGAATTGATCGGCCGTTTGAGCGCCTGTACCATCAGAGCGATTAAACCCCTGGGTACGAGCGACTGGTGGGCAAAAACGCTGGCAGTGCTGGATGATTTGGTGAGCAATGTCCCCTGCCGGATCCTGGAATTCGACAAGAGCGGTGAGGTAGTTGATCTGTTAAGGGGATTTGAATCGTGAATAACAATTCTTATATAAAAGCAATCCCCTTTACCGGATTCGGGTTATTTAAGGCGACCTGTTCCCTTTCCCGACTGGATATGGAGCTAACCGAGCGCTGCAATAACAACTGTATGCACTGCTACATCAATCGACCTGCCGATGATGCCGAGGCACAAAAGTTGGAAATGAACTTTGAGCAAATCCAGAAAATTCTTCAGGAGGCTGCCTGCCTGGGGTGTCAATTCGTTCGCTTCACCGGAGGCGAACCATTGCTTCGATATGATTTTGAGGATATTTATTTATATGCCAGGAAGCTTGGGCTCAAAGTGGAACTTTTTACCAACGGAACCCTGATTACGCCGCGGCTTGCCAGACTTTTTCAGAGGATTCCGACCGGAGATTCCATTCAGATCTCGCTTTACGGGCACACTCGTGAATCCTATGAAGCCACGAGCCGCCGGCCGCACTCGTTTAGCGCCGTGCAAAAGGGAATGAGTCTGCTTATGGACAACAACGTTCCCTTTGTGGTGAATGCCGTACTGCTACCGTTAAAGATCGACACATTCAGTGCATTTGAAGCCTGGGCTAAAACGAAGACAGACCTCAATATCCCGCAACCGCCGGTAACGACCCTCCACTTGAGGTGTCGCGGACGGGATGCACGAAAAAACGACCTCATTAAAGCATTGAGGCTCCCGGCACCGGAACAGTTGCAACTCGAGGCCAGAAAACCGGAATCGTACGATACAGGCCTGCAAAAATTTTGTTCAAAATTCTGCCGCATTCCAGGCGACACCCTGTTCAGCTGCAGTGCGGGTATTGGCCGGGGCTGTGTTGATGCTTACGGTACCTTGCAGCTTTGTATGTTGCTCAGGCATCCCGAGACCGTGTATGACCTGAAGAATGGATCGCTCGCCGAAGCCCTGCAGACATTTTTTCCCCGGATTCGGCAGAAAAAAGCCCGGAACGCCGTATATCTCGAAAGATGCGCGCGCTGTTTTCTTTTTGACCTGTGTGAACAGTGTCCGGCTGTTTCATGGATGGAAAACCGAATGCTGGATGGCTGGTCGGAACATTTTTGTCTTTTTACCCATGCCCAGGCCAGACGGATCGGATTGTTAAGGGAAGGCGAAAAATCGTGGATGATTGCTGACTGGAAGGAACGAATCAAAGGCCTTTCCAATCCAATACATTCTTATAATAACAAAGAGAAATTTACGAAACAGGCCTATGCCGAAGTGAGTCTCTGATGAGCCCAAAGATTAATCTCGATCATATATATTGCCAATCTCCGGATGTGGTATCCCGGGAAATCGAAGGAACTATTGTTATCATTCCGATCACCGCCGGTATCGGCGATCTGGAGAATGAGTTATTCAGTCTGAACGATACCGGAAAAGTCCTTTGGCACAAGCTGGACGGCACCCGGACGCTGAAGGAGATTGTTATCGAACTGGAGGACCAATTTCAGTCCCTGCCAGAAATTATCGAAAAAGATGTCGTCGGACTTTTAACCGAACTGCTCAAACGGCAGCTCATTTTGGACAAGTCTGAAGGTTGAACAAGTGCTGTCGAATATACATAGCGGCGAATTACGTCTGGATAAAGATGCTCTTATGACACTTGCGGATGCGGTTTTGCTCCGGGATGTACCGTTTCGGATTCAGGCAAAGGGCGGCAGCATGTCACCGGTCATCAGGAATGGGGATGTCATCACCATTTCTCCGCTGGCCGGGTGTAAGGCTGTGTGCGGCGATGTGCTGGCATTTGTAAACCGCTTAAACAATTCTTTGCTGGTACACCGGGTGATCCGTATAAAAGGTGATGATTATTTTTTTCGCGGCGATAACTCATCAGGAACGGTAGAAGTCGCCGCCGCTGACCAGATCCTCGGCCGTTTAACAGGTGTAGAACGTAATGGCAAAGCGGTTCATTTTGGCCTGGGGCCGGAACGTATTTTAATCGGATTCTTGAACCGCAGCGGAGGATTCTCCCTGATGATAAAGTCAGCGCGAAAAGTGTTTCAATTGTTACAGAGGAGGATCCGTTGATGGCGAACGCGTTCGTTTCCAACCAATCCTTGCCGGACTTTTCTCTGTGGGAAAAGCTTGTTGATAAGCGAACGTTATGTTCGTTTGAACTTGAATTCACCGCCCGTTGCAATTTGAACTGCAGACATTGTTATATTAATCTGCCGGCAGGAGACCGCAAAGCAAGGAGCAATGAACTTGCCTTCGATCAGATCAGCCGGATTGCGGACGAAGCCGTATCTCTGGGCGCCATCTGGTGCCTGCTCAACGGTGGTGAACCGCTGCTGCGAGAAGATTTTTTCGACATTTTTACGGCGCTGAAAAAAAAAGGATTGCTGGTTACGGTATTCACTAACGGTACTCTGATCAGCGATCGACATGTACAATTTTTCAAACATTATCCGCCCCGTGATATCGAAATGACGGTCTATGGCGTCACCCAGACAACCTATGAGAGAATAACGCGACGGCCGGGATCTTATCGCGCCTTCAGACATGGATTGGATTTGCTGCTGAGTTCCGGAATCCAGGTGACACTCAAGGCCATGGCCATGCAGTCCAACTATCACGAAATGGCGGATATTTCACGATTTTGTCTGCAGTACGGTTCACGCGACTACCGCTTCGATCCGTTCCTGCATCTGCGATACGATAACGATGCGAATCGTAACCGGGAAATTATTGCGGAGCGGCTTTCTCCGGAGCAGATAATCACCCTGGAAGAATCCGAACCGTCACGTTTGGAAGGTCTGCGTCACGCCAGAATATTTCCCGGCGATCCCGGTTCTGCAAAACCTGACGTTTACCGTATATTCGGATGTGGTATCGGCAAGGAGAATTGTTGTGTCTCTTCCAGCGGTATGTTCAGTTTTTGTTCCTCGTTAAGGCATCCGGATTGTGTCTATGATCTCAAGAACGGCAGTCTGAAAGAGGCGTGGGAGATCTTGTTTCCAAAGATTCGCAACATGAGGTCGAGCCGCAAAGTTTACATTGACAATTGTGCCGAATGCCCGATCATCAACCTGTGCCGCTGGTGTCCCGCATTGGCGCATCTCGAGACCGGATCGCTGGATTTACCGGTCGAGTACTTTTGCCAAACAGCGCATGACCGCGCGAAAACATTGAAAGTGGATCAGGAGCTATATAAAATAAAAATATCTTAAGAAGGGAGTTACATTATGAAGCCTTTATGGAGAAAACCAGAATTAATCGTTTTATACCGGGGACGTCCTGATGAAAATTTGCTGGGACGCGTATATTGCAAAACGACGACGCCAAAGAATCTGCCCGACAATGCTGCAGGTATTTATTGTCAGTTCGAACATGGAGGTCGAGTTGGCGACCCGTGTTATGATTATGCACCATCGTAATATAACCGAAAAATTGACGTAGAGGAGCAAAAATCGACAGTGATAATTTTATGGAGAAAACTGGAATTACCAGTTTTGTACCGAAGCCGCCTGATGAAAATTTGTTGGTATCCACAATTTGCAAAGCAGAGGAGCCGAAAAAGTCCACCCGATAGAGTTGCAGGAATTGTTTGCCAGTGGGAAAAGGGAGGTCGAGTAGGGGTGCCTTGTGATCGATATGCCCCGTCATAAAATGAAGCCTATTCCGGTTTTTTGTTTTGACGAGCACCATGAGGCTTATTACTACTGGCACCGGGCCCGGCTTGAGGCATATATCACCGGGCCGACGGATTTGATCCATGTAGATGCTCACCATGATATGGCCAAGCCGGCGGATTTTTCCGTATCCCTTTACGCCGGTGATGCCGCTCTAGCCTCAAATCCGGATTTTTACCGCCGTTTTGCCGCCAGCCAGCTCACGATTGCCGATTTTATCCTTCCGGCCGTGCTCAGCGGCGTGGTTCGGAACGTTTATTTTACCTATCCCAAATGGCGCAAGTTCAAGCCCTCGCGCAAACGGTTGACGATTTGCTCATTGTTCGGAGAGGGTAAAATCCTGAAATACGGCATCAAAGTAAAAGCAACCGACAATCCGCTGCTGTTTAAATCCGTGCCCGATCTGACCCGTTTTCAGTATTTTACCGGCACAGTCCAGGGATTGCCGCAGAACCGCAGGATTATTCTGGATATCGATCTGGATTATTTTGCCTGCCGCGATTCCATCACCAATCACCTGAGTTTTGAACTGGAGATCACCCGCGCGCAGTATAACGAAAAAGACCTGTTTCTCAGCAACAAAACCCTTCCCTTCAGCGGACTCGATATCGAATTTATCGAACGGGAAAATCGCTTCTTCGCTCAGATCAAGCGAAAAAAAATGCCGGAAATATCCCATTTACCGTCTAAAGAAGAAATCGAGCACGAGATCGACACTTTGATCTCCGTTTTGACCGAGAAGAAGATCAGGCCCGCCGTTGTGACCATTTGTCGCTCCTGCAACAGCGGCTATTGCCCGAGTGA
>JAFGEC010000326.1 GCA_016931775.1 Candidatus Zhuqueibacterota bacterium
CTAAAGACGGCAACAGTCGAAATACCCAACTCATTACAAGCACGTATTATTCGTAAGGCGATCTCACCTCGGTTGGCAATGAGTATTTTTTTAAACAAATCTCACCTATTTTTTTAATCAACTTCTATTAAAAATAACGGCTGATTATATTCGACAGGTTGGGCGTTTTCCGCCAATATCTTTACAATACGTCCATTTGACTCTGCCTCAATTTCATTCATCAGTTTCATTGCTTCGATGATACAGAGAACCCGACCCGGAGATATAATATCGCCTTCTTTCACATAAGGTTCCGAATCCGGAGACGGCGAACGATAGAACGTTCCAACCATGGGTGCTTTAAACTCAATTTGATTTGACTTGATCTCCGGCTGTTTTGACGCCTCGCTTTGAGGTGCCGGAGGTGTTTCAGCTTGTGCCGGAGGTGAAACGGCTATTTCCCTCACCGGAGCACTTGCCATCGAACCACTCCCTTTACTGATGCGGATTTTTTGTCCCCACCAGCGAGTGATTTCCAATTCGCCGATAGTACTTTCTTCAACGATTTTGACAAGTTCGCGTATTTGTTTTGCCCGCATATATTCTCCTTGTCAGATTAAATTCCAGACGTAGCCATTTTATTCTTTTACTCTTTCGATGTACTCACCGGTCCGTGTATCAACTTTGAGTCTGTCGCCTTCTTCAACAAAAAGAGGCACGTTTATAGATCCCCCGGTCTCTAATTTAGCCTTTTTCGTTGCACCGGAAACCGTATCGCCCCTTAAACCGGGCGCAGTCGATGCGACCGTTAAAACCACAAAAGTCGGCATTTCTGCACCGACAGGATTGTCATTATGTGTAAGGACGTCAATATTTTCGCTTTCCTTTAAAAAATCAATACCCGTTCCCAACATATCTGCTGCAATATGAACCTGATCGTACGTTTCATTATCCATAACTACCAACTGCTCACCCTCTCGATAGAGAAACTGCATACGTCGGCGTACGATCCGTGCTTCGTCCACTTTCTCTCCGGAACGAAAAGTCCTTTCAATGACCCGTCCGGTCTTGAAATTTTTCAACTTTGTTCGTACAAACGCACCACCTCTTGCCATTTTTACATGCTGAAATTCGGCAATCGCAAACAATTCGCCATCTAAAATGAGCACCAAACCCGTACGAAAATCTGATGTGCTAGCCATAGAACTTTATCCTCTATATTCGTTCAATTTTTTCATCAATATTTGATTAACCGTTTTGGGATTCGCTTTGCCTTGTGTCGCTTTCATAATTTGACCGACAAAAAATCCGAGAATTTTTGTTTTCCCGGCTTTGAAAGCCAACACTTCATTGGGTGACTCTTGAATCACTTTTTCGATCAACGTTTCGATCTCACTGTCGTCGCTGATCTGCTGCATTCCCTCCTGTTTTACAATATCCCGCGGGTTTTTACCCGTTTGCAAACACTTTTCAAAAACATTTTTAGCAATCTTTGTATTAATCATATCTTCTTCAATCATATTTATAATATCGGCGAGAAAAGCCGGCGTCACATTGAGCTTTTTTACGCCGCCACTGCTTTCTTTGACAACGCGCAGCACTTCACCCATGACCCAATTACTGGCAGTTTTTTTATCCTTTACACCTGCAGCAGCGGCTTCGAAATAATCTGCCACAGCAATATCCTCAGTCAACACTTGGGCATCATATTCCGGCAAACCGTAGTTATTCACAAACCGCTTGATTTTTTCTCCTGCCAGCTCGGGCATTTCCGCTTTCACCCTGTCGATCCACTCATCGTCAACAATCACCGGTACAAGATCGGGATCCGGGAAATAACGGTAATCATGCGAATCTTCTTTTGAGCGCATGGGTTCGGCCACATTGCGGTCCGCATCCCAAAGCAAAGTTTGTTGAACAATCTCTTCGTTATCCTTCAACGTAGAAATTTGTCTGTTTATTTCATATTCCAAAGCTTTTTCAACGCTCTTGAATGAATTCATATTTTTCAATTCTGTCTTTACGCCCAACCTGGTTTCACCGGCAGGCCGTACCGATATGTTTGCATCACAACGCAAACTTCCCTCTTCCATGTTCCCGTCGCAAATCCCAAGATAACGCACAATCTGCCGCAGTTTTACCAGATAGGAATATGCCTCCTGAGGTGACCGGATGTCCGGTTCGCTTACAATCTCCAGCAAAGGCACGCCGCACCGATTGACATCGACAAGTGTCTCATCACTGCCGACATAATGCTCTGAATGCATGGACTTGCCGGCGTCTTCTTCAAAATGAATCCTTGTTAATCCGATTTTTTTGTCAATATCTTCCTGTAAAATGGATATATAACCATTTTCACAAAAAGGCTCCTCAAACTGGGAAATCTGGTAGCCCTTGGGCAAATCCGGATAAAAATAATTTTTTCGTGCAAAAACCGAATGATGATTTATCTTACAGTTAGTAGCCAGCGCCAGTTTAATGGCATACTCCACAACCTTTTCATTGAGTACGGGCAGCACCCCCGGCATACCGAGACAGACGGGACAAACCTGTGTATTTTGTTCCGCACCGAACTGTGTGCTGCACGTGCAAAAGATTTTTGATTTTGTTAAAAGTTGAATGTGAACTTCTAATCCTATTACCGGCTCATAATTCATAAAACCGTTCTCTTATTGTTCGAATTCTCTTTCAATGAAATCAGCGATCTGAATTAAAATACTTTCTTCAAAAGCCGGTCCGATGAATTGAACGCCAACAGGTAAACCGGTACCATCTTTACCGACCGGCACGACAACACCCGGCAATCCGGCTAAATTCAAAGAAACGGTATATATGTCAGACAAATACATCTTTAACGGATCGTCCGCTTTTTCTCCGATTTTGAACGCCGTTGTGGGAGATGTGGGCGTCAATAAACAATCGACATCCTGAAAAGCACGATCAAAATCCTGTTTGATCAGTGTTCTCACCTTTTGTGCTTTACGATAATACGCATCGTAATAACCTGCGGATAAAACATAGGTGCCCAGCATAATTCGACGTTTTACTTCGCTGCCGAAGCCTTCGGTGCGACTTTTTACATACATCTCCTCTAAAGCGGAAGTGCTTTCCGCCCGCCTGCCGTAGCGCGCCCCGTCATACCGGGCGAGATTTGAAGAAGCCTCCGCTGTTGCAATAACATAATAAGTGGCGACAGCGTATTCGGTGTGAGGTAATGACAGTTTTATTATTTTCGCCCCGGATTGCTCTAAAAAATCAATGACCTTTTGAATTTTTTCCGCAACGTCTGCATCAAGACCGTCAGTAAAATATTCATGGGGAAGTCCAATCCGTAATCCTTTTACATCCCGATTCAGATAATCGGAAAAACGGGGAACGGCCTGATCGGCACTGGTGGAATCTTTTGTATCGTGACCGCATATTGCTTCGAGCAAAACAGAAAGATCGGGAACCGATTTTGTAATGGGTCCGATCTGATCCAAAGAAGAAGCATAGGCCACCAATCCATATCGTGACACACGACCATATGTTGGTTTACATCCCAAAACACCGCAAAATGAAGCGGGTTGGCGTATTGAACCGCCGGTGTCGGAGCCCAGTGAAGCAATACATAGATTATCTGCCACAACAGCTGCGGAACCACCCGACGATCCTCCGGGGACACATTCGGGATTATGCGGATTTTTAACCGGCCCATAATGCGAATTTTCATTCGACGAGCCCATGGCAAATTCATCCATATTGGTCTTGCCGAGAAAAATCACATCCTGCGCACGCAGTTTTTGAACGACAGTTGCGTCAAAGGGCGATATATAATCGGATAAAATGTTCGAGCCACAGGTTGTTTTTTTACCCTCCATGGCGATCAGGTCTTTAACAGCCAGCACCATACCCGCCAATCGTCCAGCCTGACCGTTTTTCAGTTTTTCATCAATCTGCGCAGCCTGTTCTCGAGCACTGTTCTCAAACACAGTTATAAATCCGTTAAGCTGAGAGACGTTAACACGCTGAAAATATTTGTCCACCAGCTCACTGCAGGTAATCTCTTTTTTCTCTAAAAGTTCTCGTGCCCGTGTATAGTCAAGTGTCGTTATATCCGCACGATCCGTCAATTATTCGCCCTTATCCTGCTGATCACTCTTTTTTGTGACCTTGGGAGGTTCTTCACCTCTCGTTGCACTTTTAAACTCGCTGATACCTTTGCCAAGGCCCCGAGCCAATTCCGGCAGCTTTTTTGCGCCGAAAAGCAGCAAGATAACAAACAATACAACCAAAAGCTCTGCGGGGCTACTCATACCTAACATATTGACCTCCAGTAAAACAAAAAGTTAATTTTATAAATTATCGATGTCCATTTCTCGCTTTACGTCGTCGGCTGCTTTCTTGAATTCACGAATACTCTTACCAATGCCCCGAGCCAGTTCAGGCAGCCGTTTTGACCCAAACAGCAATAGAATAACCACCATAATGACCAAAAGTTCTTGCATGCCGATTGACGGAAACATAACACAATCTCCTTAAAATATCAAAAATTTCAAGAATTAAATATATTGACGTTTTCGGTTAATTGCAAGCATTATGTTAAGTCCACCAGGCACATTTACTCACCCGCCGACAAATATCCGAAAATTAATCCGCTTTCGTTAAAGAAACGACGGATCTTTGTTTTTTCGTCACCTACATATACCATCTAAACACATACGATGCCAGCACAATGCCGATGACTCCGATAATGTTTAATTTTATCGTCGCTCCGAAAGTAAAAGTCAACAGTACCAGGTTAATAGTGGTGGGGCTGAATCCGAAGCTAACCGAGCGCAAAAAAAAATCTTTTACAACACCGTCGGGCAGAACGAGCCCGACAAGCTCGCCAAGCACGGCCCCTACCAAAGCACCGACAAAAATCACTAAAACAAACATTAATTTTGACCGATTTTTCAACAAAACGACTCCATGTGAAATTTATGACCGTCTTTTATTTAAAACAATTCCCAATATAATATAAAAACACATAACCGGAAACAGGAAAAGCCCTTTTGTCACGCCGACCAGCAGGAGCGATACCGCAACAATGATAATTTTGGTGCGATTTTTCCCCCTCTCCTTCCATCTCAGCCGTGGAAAGCAGTCATACCTGTGGGAACTTGTCATCAGATAGCATATCAAAGGTATAAGTAAAAAAGGCAAATATCCGAAAAATTGCAGCGGTTTCCAACTGCACAAAATAACCAACCCCGCCAACGTAAGTGCCGCAGCTGGAGCGGGTAATCCGATATAATATTTGCAAGTTTTCCCATCAGCGGTTGTTACATTGAAATTTGCCAACCGAAAGGAGACAAAAAGGACATATAAAAAAGAAAATAAAATGGCCCATTTAAAAGACAAGAAAAACACATCGTAAATTAAAACCGCCGGTGCCAGACCCGAGGAAATGACATCGGCGAGGGAATCCATTTGTTTTCCAAAATCAGATTCTTTTTTCAATATTCTTGCCAATTGGCCGTCAAGAGCATCAAAAATCGCAGCAAAAACAATCAACCAGGCGGCAAACAAGTTATAATGAGAGAAAGTTAAAATGACGGAAAAAAAGCCACAAAATAAATTCAATGCCGTTATCAGATTGGGAATCGTCATGTATTTTTCATTTTTCATTCACTTTTGCGATAACGCTTTCAGCAGCGCGCAATCGATCTCCTTTATGTACCAAAACTTGAGCGTCTTCCGGCAGGAACACTTCCATCCGGGATCCAAATTTTATGATTCCGTATTTTTGACCCTTATAGACCGCCTTTCCCAGCTTCAACCGACAAACGATTCTGCGAGCCAGTAATCCGGTTATCTGTTTAAATGCTATCTTTCCAAACGCGGTTTCAAGCCCGACGATTATACTGACATTATATTTGGAGGCATCTTCCTTATGCGCTCTGTAATACTTCCCCCTGGAGTATTTTATATAATCCACAGTGCCGTCAAACGGCACATAATTAATATGAACATCAAATAGTGATAAAAAAATGGAAATTCGCACACAATGACCGACATATTCCGATTCGTGCATTTTTATAACATCAATAACCCGACCGTCTGCAGGGGAAACGATTTCGTCATGACGCGCATCGACATGTCGCACCGGATCTCTGAAAAAATACACAACAAGCAATATCAAAGCACATACGATCCCGAACAAGACAGTCATAGCAAGACTATTCTGAAAAAAAACAAAATATCCGGGTACAATCGCAAAAACAAACAGGCCAATCAACGTACCCAGGCCTTCTTTACTCACAATTTTACTTTCTATCAGGCGAATAATCGATCATGGATAACCTGATACACATTTTTTAACTTTTGCGCATCATCAACTAAACGAAAAACATCAAATTTTTCATCACTTTGTAAATCCCATAACTGAAACGTGTCCGGACACAGTCCGCCGACCAGTACCACCTTGTTTTTAAAACGACCAAACTCAACGGTAAAGTCAATCAACTTTAAAGCCCGGCGGCGGAAAAAATCCCGCAAAATGACATTAAGCTTGGAAGCCAACCTGTGTATCTCTTTCAATTCTACAGCAGAAGCATAGCCGAACGAGACAATATGGTCTTCATTGATCATCGGATTCTCGTGTTCTTCGTCCTTGAGGTAAAATTCAAACAACGGACAATCGAGTTCTTTACCCTCCATTACACCGTAACGTTCTACAAGACTGCCGGCCGCCACATTGCGGATGGTAACAACAATTGTGATAGGCTCTATTTTTTTGACAAGTATTTCTCGTTCGGACAAACCCCGAATAAAATAGGATTTTATATGATAGCTGTCGAGAAACCGAAATAAAAAAGCGGAAATTTGACTGTTAATAGTACCCTTGCCTTTAAAAGAGATCTTTTGTTTTTTTGTATCCGTGACCACCTCATCAGTGAACTCGACGATATTTTCATTTTCATTGTCCGTTTCATGAATCCGGAGTGCTCCGCTTTTGTACAATAATTTCCCTTTTTTCAATTTTCATCTCCTCAGATTAATTTCCAAAATTTCTTAAAGCGATATTCTGCAAGGGAGTTAAATTCCGATTCTGGAAAATATTTCATCAATGTGTTTCGCACCCAGCTTTGGATCAAAGCATTGTTTTATGTCCGCCTCTGAAAGCAGTCTCGTTACTCGAGTGTCCGACTTAACCATATCGTAAAAGTCCAGATTATCCTTCCAGCATCGCATCGCATTTTCCTGAACGATTTTATAGGCGTCCTCGCGGGAAAAACCTTTTTGCACCAACTGGAGCAAAAGAGCTTGAGAAAAAATCAATCCTTTTGTCAATTGCATATTTTTTATCATTTGTTCCGGATAAACCACCAGATTATCCAAAATATTTCCCAACCGGTTCAAGATATAATCCGCGAGAATAAATGAATCCGGCATAATAATCCGTTCTACAGAGGAATGACTGATATCCCGTTCATGCCAGAGTGCAATATTCTCCAGAGCGGCAATTAAGTTACTCCTCAGCAATCGGGATAATCCGGTCACATTTTCACTTCCAATCGGATTTCTTTTATGAGGCATTGAGGAGGATCCCTTTTGTCCTTTTGAGAACGGCTCCTCCGCTTCAAGGACTTCCGTTCGCTGTAAATGTCTTAATTCAATGGCTATTTTCTCTACCGTGGCACCGATAAAAGCCAATGCTGTCATCACCTCGGCATGAATATCACGTTGAACAACCTGTGTTGAAACAGCGACCGGTACGAGATCAAGTCTTTCACATACTTTTTTTTCCAGTTCGGGATCTATATAGGCATAAGTCCCTACCGCACCGGATATCATACCTACGTTCGCCGCTTCCAGCGCCGTCCTTAATCGCCTTAGATTGCGCCCCATCTCATCGAACCACAAAGCAAATTTTAATCCAAATACTGTGGGTTCTGCATGAATGCCGTGACTGCGGCCGACACATATGGTGTTTTTAAAAGTTCTCGCCTGTTTTTTAAGAATCTCACGGAATTTTTCCACATCCCGGATCAGTATATCACCGGCCTTCCGGATTTGCAGCGCCAACGCGGTATCTAACAGGTCGGATGATGTCATTCCCAGATGAATAAAACGGGAGTTAGGTCCGACAAATTCAGCGACCGAAGTTAAAAAAGCAATCACATCGTGTTTCACTTCCGCCTCGATCTGGTTTATCCTCTCGACAGAAAAATTCGCCTTTTGCCGGATTTCCTTCAAAGCGTCGCTGGGTATTTGCCCATATTCCGCCAACACCTCACACACAGCAATTTCAACTTTTAGCCAGGTCTCATACTTTGTTTGTTGACTCCATATATCACCCATCTCGGGTCTTGTATATCTGTCAATCATCGATTTTACCTTTTGTATGTATCAGGATGAGCCTCCAATTGAACGATTTTTGTATAAAAACTCTTTTTTCTAAATATTCGCAAGGTAATCGTATCACCTTTCTTTAAATCAGAATTTTCACGTATATTTTTTACATCCGAATAATCATTGACATCCTGACCGTTTATCGCCACAATGATATCATCCACTCTCAAGCCCGCTTTTTCGGCGGGACTGGACTTGTCTATACCGGTTATCAATACTCCGTATACACTCTGTAATCCCAGTTTGCGGGCAGCGGAAACGGTCATGGGGTGGTAATAAATACCCGTCCAAAAACTTCGATCCACATAGCCGTATAGCATTAAATCATTGATAATTCGGTTCACACGATTGATGGGGATCGCAAAGCCGATGCCGATATTGGCCGATTTTGTTTCACTCCCGGAAATAATCCAGGTATTCATCCCAATCACATTCCCATCGGAATTGACTAACGGTCCCCCGCTGTTACCGCCGTTGATGGCAGCATCGGTTTGCAGCATATTTTCATATATGTGTTCATTATCCAGCCGCCCGAAATCCTGTCCTTTGGCACTGATTACGCCCACTGTGACGATGGGACTGCTGGAACGGTCGAATAATCCAAACGGATTCCCCAGCGCAATTGACCATTCACCGATTAAAACCTCATCGGAATTCCCGAATTCCACAACCGGAAATTTTTTACCTTCGATTTTAAGCACGGCCACGTCGGTAACGATATCCTCTCCGACAACCTTTGCCATGTATTGCTGGCCGCCGGCGACGGTTACAATTATTTCAGTGGCGTTTTGAATCACATGCTGATTGGTTAAAATATAACCGTCGTTTTGAAACAGGAAACCCGATCCCAGGCTTTTAACTTTTTTCTTGATGGGAATATCGGAAAAAAAATGACGGAAAAACGGATCATCGGAAAACGGCGACGGCCGGATATAGTATTTCACTTGTATAATATTGATCCCAACAACAGCAGGACTGACTTTTTCCACAGCTCGAGTAATGGCATTATGACGTGATTCTGTTATTGGATCACTTATGGTGTCCGCATAGGCTTGGGAGGATATAAGTTGTTCGAAGCGTATTCCATTTATCATATGGATCAAAAGTGATACCGCCACGATATTTATACAAATTCTAAACGATATGTCGTATACTGATCGAATCATTTTATGAGGAAGCCTTTACTTTTTGCCAATCTTTTAAAAAAGTCTGAATCCCGGCATCAGTAAGCGGATGTTTGATCAATTTTTCTATAACATTGTAGGGAACCGTCACAATATGTGCGCCGATCATTGCAGCGTCACTTACATGAAGAGTACCCCTCACACTGGCCACCACAACCTGGGTTGGTAAATCGTAATTGATAAAAATCTGCATTATTTGTTCGATAAGTTCCATTCCCACATGCCCGGCATCGTCCAGTCGACCGACAAAGGGACACACATATGTTGCACCTGCACGGGCGGCGAGCAGAGCCTGCATCGGACTAAAGATGAGCGTCACATTGGTTTTAATGCCCTCGGATTCCAGCTGATTGACCGCAATTAATCCGTCTTTTGTGGCCGGAATTTTGACGACGATATTTTCATCAATTGCCGACAGTTTCCGACTTTCAGCAATGATGTCATCCGCAACGATACTGACGGCTTCCGCACACACCGGGCCCTTTACCACTTTGCACAACTCTTTATATATTACCTCGGCAGGTTTATTCTCCCGGGCTAAAAGTGTAGGATTTGTGGTGACACCGTCGGCAACACCTAATCGCACGGCGTTCTTTACTTCTTCAACACTGGCAGAATCGATAAAAAATTTCATTTGTTCTCCGTTTTTTAATATTCAACTTTTTCCAAAACAAGTCCATACGGCGGTGCCGTAGCAGGTGCGCACGTACGGTCCATTGCTTCTATGACATCTCGAAAATTGCGCATGGTAAATCGATTTTTTCCCAGTTCCACAAAAGCGGATACCAGGATTCTGACCATATTATGCAAAAACCGGTTGGCGGTTATCACAAATATAGAACCATCCGCAATCGCTTTCCATTCCGCATGGTAAATATGACAAACATGATTTATAACCGGTGAATTTGCCTTGCAGAATGATTTAAAATTATGTTCACCTAAAATGACCGAACACGCACGACACATTTTTTGCACTTCCAGAGGATACGGAACAAACCATGCGTATTGGCGGCTGATCGCCTTTGGTTTGAAACAAATTGTATAGGAATAGGTGCGCTTTTTTGCACTGTACCGTGCGTGGAACCGTTCATCAACCTCTTCAGCATCTAAAATTCGAATATCGGATGGCAGATAAGCATTACCGCCTCGTTGAAAAACCTCCGGGTGCATCGATTTCTCTGTAACAAAATGAACAACCTGCCCACGGGCATGAACGCCAGAATCTGTCCTTCCTGCACTAATGGTACGAATTGACTCTTGTGTTAATAAAAACAAAACTTTCTCCAGCACATCCTGCACGGTCCGAACGCCGGGTTGTGACTGCCAACCACAAAAATCGGTTCCATCATACTCGATAACCAGTTTAATTTTACGCATTTTTTAACAAGCTTTAGAACCTTTTCCACACACCAAAAATGAAAAACAGACAACAAAAACAAAAAATGACCACATCATTTCGGGTGTATTTTAATTTTTTGAAACTCGTTCGCCCTTCACCGCCATGATAACAGCGAGCGTCCATTGCCAGCGCCAGCTCATCCGCCCGACGAAAGGAAGAAATAAAAAGAGGTAAAATCAATGGAATGACATTTTTTATTCTTTTATACACAGGTCCATCAAAAGTGGCACCACGCGATATCTGGGCATTTTTTAAACGTTCGGCTTCTTCCATAAGCGTTGGGATAAAACGCAAGGAAAGTGTCAACATCATAACGATTTCATGGGTCGGTACCCGCAACCGTTTCAGCGGCGCCAGCATTTTCTCCATTGCATCTGTCAACTCTATAGGTGATGTCGACAAAGTGAGCAAGGCTGCAAAAACAACCAAAAGAGCCAATCGTGCCGAATACACAACACCCATATATAATCCTTCACGGGTAATTTCAATATTTAATTCGGGAACGGTATAAAGGATGGTTCCGGATGTCCAAAACATGTGTACAAATAATGTAATCAGAAAAAGTACGGCAAACGGACGTAAATTTTTTAATATAAATCGAACGGGAATTTTTGATAAATATACGGCGACCAGGAGTATTACCCCAAATACAGCCAACACAATTGGTTTTTGCGAGATCATACACGTCATCATAAGTAACATGGTTGCCAACAGTTTGGTTCTTGGATCCAAACGATGAATAAAAGAATCACTGGGATAGTAATGACCAAGAGTAATATCGCTAAGAAACGCCATATATTTTTGTTTCTGAAATCTGGGGGTATTATTGTTATAGTCGTCAAATATATAAAATTCGACGGCAAAAATCAAACAAAAACTCTATCTGAAAATCGTCGCTCCAAGGCAGTTTTTTGTAATATGTCACTCTTGGGGGGGGACGGTGCGACGCATCTCCGTTTTGGGTGGGTTAGATATTCAAAATATAGGTTAAATATCATGC
>JAFGEC010000327.1 GCA_016931775.1 Candidatus Zhuqueibacterota bacterium
GCATGATATTTAACCTATATTTTGAATATCTAACCCACCCAAAACGGAGATGCGTCGCACCGTCCCCCCCAAGAGTGACATATTACTGTAAATGGTAAATTTCTCTTGCAATAATGAGAGGTGTTTGTTATAATTTACAAAAAATGAAAAGATGGAATTATGATAAAAAAAAACGCCGATTACTGGATCAAAAATCTTTGTATGTCCGGGCATCCCGAAGGCGGCTATTTTAAAGAGACTTTTCGCGGAGCGGACATGATTAAAACCGGGCATCTGAAAAGAGGTTATTCCGGCCCGCGGCATGCCTATACCGTCATTTATTATTTACTCAAAAGCGGCCAGATATCCGTGTTACACCGTTTGAAATCCGATGAACTGTGGGACTTTTACGCCGGCGGGCCGCTCACCATTTACGGCATCGATCCGCAGGGGCGGTATTTTGAGAAAAAACTGGGCCCCGATCCTGAAAAGGCAGAGTCGTTTTTGCATTTGGTCCCGGCCGGTTGCTGGTTCGGTGCGGCGGTTGATAACAAGGATACATATACTTTGGTCGGCTGTTTTGTTTCGCCGGGATTTGATTATCAGGACTATGAATTGGCGGAGAGAGAAAAACTGCTGGCTGAATATCCGCAACACCGGGAAATGATTGAAAAAATGACGCATGAGGCGTTTACATAAAGTCAAACAAAAAATTTTGTTGCACAACAAATGCGACTGACATCGGTGCCGATAACTGACTCATTTAATACGCAGCAATCGAAACGGAAAAATTTTGAATGTGAAAAAATTTGAGCAAAATATATGATGTCAATTAACTTTTTCCAGGAGCCTGCCGGACTCGACGATTTTCATTTTTATAAATAATTGATTTTTATGCATTTAAAAATTTAACCTCAAAATCAATGATGTAGAAAAAACAAATACTTACGATTCAAGTCCGACAGGCTCCTATTCTCTGTGATCTGCGTTTATCTGTTTTTAAATACACCAAAAGAATTTAAAAAAATAGAGGTCAAAATGTTCGTAAAATTAAAATTTTCGATTTTTTTCATTCTGCCCCTGTTGTTTTGTTCACGGCAAAAAGATTCCCAATGGACCATGGAACTGTTTGTCAAACAGGATGCCGTCAATCCTGTGCTGGCACCCAATCCCAAGACCCGGTTTTACTGTCCCGTGCGCGGCAAAGATGTTCTTTGGGAGAAAAAGGATGTTTTTAATCCCGCTACCGTTGTTCGCGGCGGCAAGCTGTATCTGCTGTACCGGGCCGAAGATACGGTTGGAAAACATCTGGGTACGTCGCGGATCGGCCTGGCTGTGAGTGAGGACGGGCTTTACTTTAAACGGCTGATCAAGCCCGTTTTATATCCTGCCAATGATTTTATGAAAAAATATGAATGGGAGGGCGGTTGCGAAGATCCGCGTATTGTGGAGGATGAGGAGGGTACCTACTATATGACGTATACGGCCTGGGACGGAGAAACCGCCCGGTTGTGCGTGGCGACGTCCTCCAATCTGTTGGCCTGGAAAAAACACGGCCCGGCTTTTGAGGATGCTCTGAACGGTAAATATTTGAATGAGTGGTCAAAGGCCGGTTCTATTGTGAGTACGGTAAAGGATTCCCGTTTGGTGGCGGCAAAAATCAACGGCAAGTACTGGATGTACTGGGGTGAATTGAAAATTTATATCGCCACCTCGGACAATCTGATCGACTGGACGCCGCTGGAAGACGAGACGGGCGAGCCGGCCTATGTTTTTTCCGTCCGGCAGTATAAACACGACAGTGAGCTGGTGGAACCCGGCCCACCGGCGATTTTGCGGCAGGATGGGATATTCTTTATCTATAACAGTAAAAACAGTGCAACTGTGGGTGATTCAACCCTGCCGGCAGGCACCTATGCGGCGGGACAGGCGCTCATCGATCCGCAGGATCCCACCCGTCTTTTAAAACGCACTGAAAATTATTTTTTCAAGCCCGAACGCGATTACGAGCTCACGGGACAGATCAACAACGTCTGTTTTCTCGAGGGATTGGCGTTTTTTCAAGAAAAGTGGTTTCTGTACTACGGCACCGCGGATTCCAAGATTGCCGTGGCGGTTTATGATCCGATGTGATGGCGGGTGAAAGAGGGGCATATTTAATGGATATCACTCGGCTTTGCGGCGAAACTATATTAAGAGTCAGTTTGATTTCAAATATACATTTTTTTAAGCTTCTTACGAAAAATGAATATTTTTATTTAACCGCCGAGGCCGCCAAGAAACGCTGAGAGAAAAAATATTTGTCGGGGCAAAACTTGACGAGTTTTCAACATTGCATTCTGGTTGAGGACCGCGCGGTCTCCGGGTATTAGATGTAAGGGGAATATTTTTACCGGCGTTTTACCGGTCCTGCAATAACACCCGGGGATGGGGTGGCCTGGAGACGGCCAAAATTTTTTATACATATCTCATTTTTAATTTTACAAAGGCCTGCAGGACAAAGGCCACCCCAATCCCGCTGTGCGGGAGGATTTCTGTTTCTGTTTTCTGTCTCATCCGAAACAAAGTAAAATTCTGAATAAGGTAATAAGGATCAGTATTGCTCATATTGTGAGCTTTGTGGTAAAAAAAATCAGCAAACATCTAACACCCTTTCTGATGTTAATAACGGCTCCAACTATAACTGAGTCTTTATGACCTTTTTACTTGAAAGTTTGATAAAATTTTTCTAAACTATTATTATGGAGGAAAACGAAGGGGATAATATTCCGGCTAAAGGTCTAGTACCGGAATGTTGAAGATTATTGGGTGTTTTTCCCCATCGTTTATTTTTTTTAAAAGATAGTAATGTTGAAATTTAGCGCTTGAGCCGTCACCGAAAAATTAGATGTAAATTGATATTTATTTTCACATCTAATACATCGAATAATCCACCAAAACAGAAAGGCCGATGGAATGGATTATGTGATAAAACTTTTACAAAATTTAATGCCTCTGACACCCTGGCTGGAAAAATTGGGGTTAAATTCGGGTACAAGTATGGCGATAGAGGGAATTATCTATTTGGTACTGATTTGTGCCGGTATCAAGTTGTATAAATTTTTAATGCGGCATATCAAAAAGCCGGAAACTGCCAAAAGTCTGCCGCAGGATCCCAATGAATCATCCATAAAACCAATCCAAAAACTGTTCCGCGTTTTTGTCAGTTCCACCTATGAGGATTTGAAAGAATATCGCAAAGCGGCGGAAAAGGCCATCAACGATCTGAGGCAGAAATACGAGGGAATGGAATATATGGGGGCGATGGATAAAGAGCCGACGAAGGCGTGCACGGATCTAATCGAACAATGCCAGCTTTTAATCGGCATATACGCCTGGCGTTATGGCCATATTCCCCGGGGTGCAAAATATTCCATAACCGAACAGGAATACCGGTTTGCCGCTGAAAAGGGCATCCCGTGTCTTTGTTATTTTATTGATGAAAATTTTGCCTGGCTCCCACATTTTATCGAAAGCGGACCGGGCGAGAAGAAATTAAAAAAATTTAAAGGAAACATTTCTGAAGCGCATGTACGCGGCCGTTTCAGGGAAGTCAAAGATCTGGAAAATAAAATTATTAAAGACCTGAGTATCTGGCTTGCCGATAACCGCCCCGTTCCACGCGGTGAGTTAAGGAATGGCGGCCGGGATCCGGTTGACGAGTACTGTAAAGCCGTTGTTAATGACTATCATATACTATCCATGATCGAAGTCGAACGCAGTTTTGATATGGATGGGATATATATTCCGTTAACGGTGCACTGTGAACCGGAATCGCAGCCCGTTTGTACGAAAGAAAAAATACAACACCCGTTTAAAGACCGGGATTTAACCGCCCTGGATTTATTAAAGTTGAGTGAAAAAAATATTGTTGTGCTCGGAGAACCCGGCATGGGCAAAACAACCATGCTGCAATATCTGGCTTTTAACACAGGTAAAAAAAAGTCACATCTGCCGATTTTTGTCAAATTGTCCGATTTCGGCAAGACTGATAAATCATTGGAATCGTTTTTATTGTCTGCTGTGTCGGCTTATATTTCCGGTCCTGCAATGCAAAGTGCAGTTCAAAATAGTTTTATGAATAATCGGGCGTTGATATTGCTGGACGGCCTGGATGAAGTGAGAAGGGAGAATTACTCGACAGTCGTCAGCCGAATACGCGCGTTTGTAAGCCGTTATGAAAATTGCCGGGTGATTATCACCTCCCGCAAGGCGGGCTTTATGGGCCACAAACTGCCTTATCCTGTTTACGAGATCGACAAGTTACCGATTAAAAAAATTGAAGAATTTATCGGAAAATGGTTTGAAAAACCGGACAGTCTGGTCAAGTGTATCATGGATAATTCCAGGATGTTCGAACTGGCGCAGAATCCGTTTTTGCTCTCGATCATGTGTTTTATCTATGGAAAAGAACAAAGATTACCCCAGCGCCGGGTGGATTTGTATGAAAAATGTGCCGTTACTTTACTGGAGCTCTATGATAAAAGGCTTGCCGGTAAAGAAAACGTTTATATCCGGTATATAAAAGAACGCGTATTGCAGGATCTGGCCTATTTTTTCTTTTGTGAAAAAATGAACGAGTTTCCCTATGAGCCTCTCATTGTACAGGTGAAAAAAACGCTGGAAGAAACAAAAAATGTGAATAACGAAGAGAGCATCCTTTTGGAAATTCGCGAAAACAGCGGCCTGCTGCAGCAAAGCGAAAACAACCATCTGTTCGTACACAGGACGTTTTACGAGTATTACGTATCGCGTAAAATGCGTAACGATGAAAAAATAACTGCCGAAACCGTTTTGGCCCGCTGTCTTGAATCCCGATGGGAAGAACCGGTCCGTTTGTACGCCGCGCAGATAGACTCGGAGGAGGAGGGCTCTGAATTTATTCAAAAATTATGGCAACAGGACCGCGCCCTGGCGCTGCGGTGTTATCCCGATATGAAAATTGTTAAACCGGAACTGATTAAGGAACTGTTAAAAAAAGCGGATGTTAAAGAAACGGCATCATTGGTTAAAGGCCTGAAGGACAAGATCAAACCGGAAAGGGTTGTAGCCACGTTGCGTGAATTGTTCAAGCTGGAAACCAACGGCGAGGTGATATACTGGGGCGTGCAGATTCTGGAAGAGATGCACGATACCCCCGGCGCGTCGGAAATCGTGCGGCAAAAGCTGGATGACGGCGCACAAGAACGATTTAAAAAGTTGGTGGAAAAAGACATGATTCTCATTCCCACCGGAGAATTTAAAATGGGCAGTTCTGATGATGAGTATGACCGGGAGGATGACGAGGTTCTACATAAAGTCAAAGTGAACGATTTTTACATGAGCCGATATGCCGTAACCAACGAATTATATGAACAATTTGATCCCTATCATTCCGGATCGAGAGACAAGTATTCAAAAGACGGCAATCAACCGGTGATTTACGTCAACTGGTTCGAGGCGAGTATGTTTGCCCGCTGGCTGGGCTGCCGCCTGCCTACGGAAGCCCAATGGGAATACGCCTGCCGAGCCGGGAGATCCGGACCGTTCAATACCGGTGATAGTTTGACCACGGATCAGGCGAATTATAACGGGAATTTTCCGTACAAAGATTATCCCAAAGGACAATATCTCAGCAAAACCCGGCCGGTAGGTAGTTATCACCCGAATGAGTGGAAATTATATGATATGCACGGCAATGTATGGGAATGGTGTGCGGACTGGTACGATGAAAAGTATTATGAAACGTGTGAAAAACAGGGTGTTGTCACCGATCCCAGCGGGCCGGAAACGGGTTCGTACCGCGTTGTGCGCGGCGGCGGCTGGAACCTCCTTGCCAGGTGCTGCCGTTCTGCCCAGCGTACCGACTTCAGGCCGGGGATTCGCGGCGGCGATGTCGGCTTCCGCCTTGTTTTCGTCCCGCAGTGACCGGCAGTCGTTCCGGCTTTTTCCGTGAGCAAAACGAGTTGTTTAAGCGGAAA
>JAFGEC010000328.1 GCA_016931775.1 Candidatus Zhuqueibacterota bacterium
CATCTGTCAAAATTTTAAAATTACATATATTTGGCAAAAGGAGGTGCGTCGCACCGGTTCTATCCCACCCGAGACTGAGGTTTTACCACGAGGTATTCCCGCAAAATCTTATTAATATCAATAAACAGACTGATACAATTTACCAGGGATCAGGAGCAGTCAAGCACCAATAATCAAAAAATTACAAAGCGAATGAGATAATTTAACCTTTTGTAATTTAATTATTTGCATAACGGTGCACAATGTATAGATTTTGCTGTAGTAAATAACACCCGGGGATGGGGTAAGTTAACGCTCGCAGCACTGCTCTTCGCCCCAGTACTGGAAAAACAAAAATATCTTTCCCGACCAGGGCCACCCCAACACCCGGGGTTTGATTCATTTATTTTTTTCTCCTTCGCTGTAATTTTGGCCAAATACTTCATTATGGTGTTCAACAATTAATTTGGCGGTCAAACCAATTATAGGTACCACTGCCAGAGGCAGTGGTTTAAGATACGAATTAAAGAAAACAGCCAGGAGCCGGAGCCGTCCCCAAAAATCAAATTATTCCACTTTTTAAGGTTACCCTGAAAAGTGAGATGTCATCCAAGTGTTTTGCACTCTAAAAGTATTAAACTATTTTCAGATAGATCAAGCTTCAATTCTCATCTTATTTATGAAAATTCAACAGCGGTAAAAGCTTGAGCGGCCAGGCATTGTTGCCGGCGAAATTGAAAACGCCCAGTTGCGCACCGTGCAAATTTCTTGCAATATTGATCAGCGCAATGGAAAGGCCTTTTTTCACTTCCGTGGCCTGGCAATAACCGGCCATTTTAAAACCTTTTAGATTTTTACCCTTAATGACCAACCCGGCCACCTGGATACCATGAAGATTATTACCTCCGATTCCACCTCCGGCGATCTGAATCCCCCGGACATCGTTGCCGCCCACAAAACCTCCGGCAACCTGGAGTCCGCGCAATTCATTGCCGCCGACACCGACAATCGCCAGCATCACCCCATGTACGGTATTTCCGCCGAGTCCGATACCGCCGAAGCCGAATCCACGGAGGGTGTTCCCTCCGGCTCCCAATCCGGCGATAAAAGCGCCTTCGAGATTGTTACCGCCCACTCCCAGTCCGGCGATCATAATGCCCTTCATATCCTGTCCGCCGATTCCCAGGCCGGCAAGGCCAATTCCATGAAATTTTTCACCACTGCCGATTCCCAATCCTCCGATGGCAATACCGCCGACTCTTTCGGCACCCATACCCACAAGGCCAAATGAAAAGCCCTGCAAGCTTTCTCCGCCCACACCGATACCGCCAAGATTGATGCCATGAAAATCGCCCCCTCCCACACCGATTAAAGCCACCGATAGGCCGTTGACATGTTCGCCTTCCACCATCACACCACCGATAGCGGCGCCGTTGATAACATTCGCACCCGGTCCAACCAGACCGAGAGCAAGTCCGTTCATGGTAAATTCCGGATTTTTACCGGCTTTCCAAAATGTAAGATTGATACCATTTACATTTTTAACCTGATTATCACGGATATTAATACGCAAACCGGTGTGCTGTTTAGAGTTCCCAAACGAAAGTCCTGTATGATGAATTGAAAGATCCAGCGAGCTTGCAAATAAATGTACGGGAATTAAAAAAACCAGTAACACAAAAATCAATTTCCTCATAATTTTCTCCTTTTTTAAAAAAATATAGATAAAAGTACGGAAATTTGTCCGAAAAGTTACACTGTCAAAAGTCTGCCATATCTGCCAATTTGACAGACATGTTATTCACATTGCGCTCGTAAGATCAATAAAAACATATCGAGTTTTTTTGCACAATTTTTGCATACCGATTTGTAAAGTCAGATTTGCACCAAATTGGAGACATAAATGGCAGATAACAAACAGAATTATTCGTTTCAGGCAGAGATCAAACAACTCCTCGATATTCTCACCCACTCGTTATACACGCACCGAGATGTTTTTATCCGGGAGTTGGTATCTAATGCGGCAGATGCGCTGGACAAGGTACGCTTCAGGAGCCTTAAAGGTGAAAAGGTAGCCGATCCGGACCTTGAGCTAAAAATAAAAATCACTCTTGATAAAGACAAAAAAACTTTTACGATTTCCGATTCAGGTATCGGCATGTCCAAGGATGAGCTGATCAACAACCTGGGAACGATTGCCCATTCGGGGACGTCCGATTTCCTCAAACAGTTGAAACCGGAGAAAGGCGCCGACATTAATCTGATTGGTAAATTCGGTGTCGGATTCTACTCTGTGTTTATGGCCGGCAAGCAGGTAGAGGTGGTGACGAAATCGGCTTTGGAAGACAAAGCATTGATTTGGCGCAGTGAAGGAACAGGTACTTTTGAAATTGAAGAAGCCGCCGAACAGAAGCAGCGGGGAACCAGTATTACGGTTTTTCTGCGCGATGATGCAGAAGAGTTTACAGATAACTATACCGTTAAATCCATAGTAGAAAAATATTCAAACTTTGTACCGTTTCAGATTTTCGTGGAAGATGAACAGGTGAATAAAATCACGGCGATCTGGCGGGAACCGAAAACGTCGGTCAAGGAGGATCAATACAATGAATTTTACAAATTTATCGCCAAACAGACGGAGAATCCGCTGACCTGGATGCACCTGACCGCTGATGCTCCCCTGTCGTTTCATTCGCTTTTATTTATACCTTCTGCAAATCTCGAACTATTTGGATTCGAACGTGAAGCGGAAGGTATTCAGTTGTTCGTAAAGAGGGTGTTGATCGATGCACATGCCGATAACATTTTGCCACCCTATCTGCGGTTTGTCAGAGGCGTCCTGGAAAGTGACGATTTACCGTTAAATATTTCCCGTGAAACGCTGCAGGAAAATCCTTACATGTTTAAACTCAAATCCGTTGTGGTCAGCAAATTCCTTTCCTTCCTGCAGGACCTGTCCAAAGAGCCGGAAAAATACCACAAATTTTGGCAGGAGCACGGCCGGATTTTAAAAGAAGGGTACAATGATTATACCCAAAAAGAGAAAATTGCCGACTTGTTCAGGTTTAATTCATCCAAATGTGCCGACGCGGATGAATTGATTTCCCTCGAGACATACACCGACCGAATGCAGAAGGATCAGGAGCACATTTACTACCTATCCGGAGCCGACCGGGAAAGCATTGAAAAAAATCCGACGATGGAAATTTTCCGTGCCAAAGACATCGAGGTATTGTATTGTTATGATCCCATCGACGAGTTTGCACTGCCGGGTCTGATTGAATATAAAAAGAAAACGTTTCTATCCGCCGATCAGGCTGACATGGAAAAACTGGCCAAGATCCCTTCAGAGCAAAAAAAGGAAGAGCCGCCGAAGGACAGTAAAGGACTTGACAATCTGGCCCGGCGCATGAAAGATATCCTGGGTAACCGGGTGGAAGATGTGGTGGTCTCGCAAAGACTGGTGGACAGTCCGGCGGTTCTGGTGGCGGCCAATAAGAACATCTCCGCTCAAATGGAAAAAATCATGCAGTTGTACAATAAAAGTGCCGCTCATGCCAAAAGGATCATGGAGATTAACGGCAAACATACATTGATTCAGCAATTGTTAAAAATTTACGAAAAGGACGTAAATGATCCGGTGCTATCCAAGATCGTGAACGGGCTGTTTCAAAGTGTGCTTATATTGGACGGGACGCTTGTCGATCCACACCGCATGGCTGCCGGGATCCAGGATGTTCTGGCGGAAACGACACGATTATATATCGAAAATATAGGCGTTCCGATTGAAAAAGAGGTAATTGTTCCGAAAAAAGCAAAGCCTGAAACAGAGAACAAGCCCCCGAAAGAAGAGAGCGCTCCTGAAAAAGCGGAACCAACAACAGCGAAAGTTACCCCAAAGCAGGCAAAGCCTAAAACAGAAAAAAAGCCCCCGAAACAAAAAAAGCCTAAGAAGGACTGATATTTTGCGTGGTTTTAAAATGCAATTTGGCCGCCATGGATAATTTTTCCATTCCATGGCGGTGTATAAATTCTCTCCCTGCCTGAATAACCTGGGAAGATGCGCCTTTGGGGAAATCCATACGAAATCTTTCCTGTAAAGCCCTCAAGGAAGCAACGTATTCGGCACGCGCCAGAATGGATGCGCAGGCCACTGGTGTAAAAATTTCCGCTTTTGGCGTAATTTTAATTTCCAGTTCCTCGGCCGGTCCAAACAAGGCGCTGCGAATCAGCGACGGCTCGGCGAATTGATCGATGATTATCCTTCGAGCCGGGATCCGCTGCAGCAGGTCAGATACGGTCTGTGCGTGTGCCCAGGCCACCAGTTCGTTTAGTTTTTTTCCGTTACTGATAAACAGCGCATATTGAACATTGTACTGCTCGGGTGTCAGTACAAAAACGGACCAGGCGGTTCCGGTGATTTTTTTTATATCGTCCGCAAGTCTTTCAATCCGCGCATCGGAGATGGATTTGCTGTCGCGCACGCCGAGGGATTTTAAACGCAGCATCTGATCTTTATTAACGCAGACAGCGGCACACACCAGCGGGCCAAAATAATCACCTTTACCCGATTCATCGCAGCCGATACCGGGTTTGTCGATAAAATCGGGATTGGCAAACTCGACAAGCTGCATGATTTCTTGCGTATAGCCGGGATTGTTCAACTGGGAGTAGTCGTATTTTATCGTGCCCTCGGTGTTTTGATAGATCCGCATGATACCGGTCCAATCGTTCTTGGCCACCGCAAATTGAATCCCGTATGAAATCTGTTTTACTTCACTGGTACTGAAACCGTTTTGGCCCAGGATTTGATTTAAAAGTGTATATTTTTCATGGAGCATAGTTATTCTTTCAGCGTGACCGTTTTTTCCACCGTTCCCGTCATGGGACTACCGACACGCACTGTAACCTTTTTCCCGGGTGGGCTGGACACAATCCAGGTTAATTGCCTGCCGGCGCCATCACCCGGAATGGATTCCAGCAGGTGGTATTTACGGCCGCTTTTTAATTCCTGCGTCTTGTCGAGTAAAATTTCCGCTTTTACGGACCGCGCCCATTTGAGCTTTTCACCCATCTTGTTGTTGGAGGGCAGATAGCCATTGTTTACGACAACCAGGTGGATACGAAAGACCAGAGCCCCCAGGTGTTCGACATAAATGTTCTGGATAACAACGGCCGGTAATTTTTGTGCGAGTAATATTAAAAAACGATTCATTCTTTTTGACCTGACGGCCAAACTATCAACCACCGGTACAAATTCGGTATACGGTGTAAAACCGCCGATCTCCACTTTTTGGTGGGGAAAATCCGGATGTTTGATCTCCTGCCATTCAAGAAACTTGTTCTGTTGACCGGTGTGCTGCAGCCATTTATACAACCGCCGTAAATTTTTAATGCTATCCGTTTTGGGATCGATTTTCGGTTTTTCGACTTTAATCGAATCGGATTTGCCATTTTTCGTGCTATCCGGTTTTTCTTTGATTTCCGGCGGCCACCAGGCCGGTGCACTGAAAGACCAGCGGCCGAAATGAAAATACACCCACTGATCAAGTTGACCGCCGTTGCGTTTATATTCCGGTGCGTTTTTGAGTCCGGTCGAGTCTTTATACATTTCGGCTATACTCGTAAAATATTTCTGATCATCCGCAAAAACTTTGGTCAAAGGTAAATCTTCGGGTGGTGCAGCGGAATAGGATTCCCATGGAAAAATCAGGTCGCCGTATTGTGAGAAGGAAAAAACGGCTGCGATATTCGGATAATCGAACATAAAATCCACCACAGCACGTGACTCACTTTCGGACAACTGGTAGTCGCCGGTTTCAGCATCGAAATGAACGAACCCAAACGGAAAATTCCGGCTGATGTCCACCCCACCGGGCTCATCTTCATTTATTTTGCCGTCTTTATCGTTATCGATTCCTTCAGTAAACAGCCGGTACCGTGCGGTGCATTTTTTTCCCGGTTCC
>JAFGEC010000329.1 GCA_016931775.1 Candidatus Zhuqueibacterota bacterium
CCAAACCCTGGTACACAGTAAAAAATCCGAAGGACCTCACAGCGTTCAGTTTAACGCGCAAAACTTGCCCAGCGGAATATACTTTTGTAAAATTCAGGCAAACGGATTGGAAAAAACGATAAAGATAATCATACAAAAATGAAAGTGTAAAAAAAGGCGTGGTGCAATGAATCAAACACGGCGTCAATTCCTTAAATCCGGCAGTTCCGGCTTGTTCATGTTTTCGTTTGTTACAATGCTGCAATGCCGTCAAAAAAAATCAAAACCCAACGTACTTTTTATCGCAGTGGATGATTTACGCCCTCAGCTTGGCTGTTACGGCCACAAGCAGATGATTTCACCCAATATTGACCGGTTGGCTTCGGAGGGAACGTTTTTCAGAAACACCTTCTGTCAGGTACCGGTATGTGGGGCGTCGCGGGCCAGCCTGCTGACCGGCGTGCGTCCGACACGAGAACGATTCGTTAACTATTATACCTGGGCGGACAAAGACCTGCCGGGCAATACAAGCCTGCCCAAATATTTCAAAAACAACGGTTATACGACGATTTCCAACAGCAAAGTCTTCCATCACCTCACCGACGGCGAAGGCAGCTGGAGTGAATCCGCCTGGAATCCCGAAGGGCAATGGCAGGATTATGTGAGTGAGGGAAAATGTAAATATTGCCGAGCTGGAAACCAATGGTGACCTGGTGGAGAAAATGGCGGGGATATTGCAAGAGGGGTGGAAAGGCGCTTTGCCGGATTAGGAACAAACAATGAAAAAAACAATCTTTATGCCATCTGTACTACTGGCAATCGTTCTCACCTGCAGCCCGAGCAGCCGGGATGTACCTGTATACAAGCAACCGGCCGGAAAACGCATTTTGTTCCTGGGCGACAGCATCACGCAGAACGGATTATATGTAGGCTATATCGAATATTTTCTTCGCCGCGAAAATCCGGAGCAGAATTTCGACATCATCAGCATCGGATTGTCCAGTGAGACGGTGTCTGGCTTGACCGAACCAAACCATCCGTACCCGAGGCCGTGTATTCTCGACCGGTTGCAGAGGGCGCTAGATAGTATCCAGCCGGATGTCGTCTCGGCGTGTTACGGCATGAACGATGGTATTTATTTTCCCCAAAGCGAGGAGCGCTTCGCGGCGTTTCAAACAGGAATGAGGACACTCGTTGAGACCGTACAACAAACCGGGGCGCAACTGTACCTTCTGACACCTCCCCCCTTCGATCCGCTGCCGATTGCACACAAAACAGTCGAAAAAGATGCCGAATTTTTTGGTTATTCATCACCTTTTGCCGGGTACAATGATGTTTTGAGAGACTATGCCGCTTGGCTTCGAGACGAAAAAATACCCGGAATAAGAATCATCGATTTTTTTACGCCCATGGTTGAATATATCGAGGGGCAGCGTTTATTGCAGCCTAATTTTTGCCTGGCGCCGGACGGCGTGCATCCCGACAGCGCCGGTCATTTGCTGATGGCACGGATTTTTCTTGAAGGATTGGACATGGCCGTTCCCCAGGATGAACGTGTTACAATGGTTCACGAGGTTTCGAAAGATTCCCTTTTTTCCCTGGTCGAAAAACGGCGCAAAATCCGCTCAAAGGCATGGCTGGAATATATTGGATACACGAGGGGGGAAACCGTTCAAAAGGATAACAGAACTGAAGCGGAAAACGAGGCGGAGCGGTTGTTACTACGGATTAAAAAATTGCGGGATATGGATTAAAATGGTTCCTAAAAACAATAGATAATTGTACCACACCGCAGGAATTTTTACTTTTTTCTTCGTTCGGAATAGAAGCGTAATTCAAGGCGATATGACAAAGATCACTCATCACCCGCTTTTGCAGACATTGACCACTCTTAATATAAATGCGAATTTTACCGGACGAATTTAAATTGAAATCGTCATGAGGAGGATGATATGATTAGGCATGTCTTAATTACACTATTATTTTTTGTTCAGCCATCTTTTTCCCAAAAATTTACGGATTTAGCTCAGACACCTCCCATGGGATGGAACAGCTGGAACAATTTCGGCTGTAATGTCAGCGAACAAATGATAAAAGCAATGGCCGACGCCATGGTAACCAGCGGATTAAAAGACGCCGGGTATCAATATATCGTCATCGATGATTGCTGGCAGGTCAGCCGTGATGCCGACGGTACAATTATCGCCGATGCCGCACGGTTTCCCTCCGGGATTGAGGCGCTGGCGGATTACATCCACGGATTGGGATTAAAATTCGGCCTTTATTCCTGTGCAGGCACATTGACCTGCGCCGGACGGCCGGGAAGTAAGGATTATGAATACAAGGATGCGGAAACATACGCTGCCTGGAAAGTGGATTATTTAAAATACGACTGGTGTAATACAACGGGCCAAAATACGCGGACATCGTACAAGTTGATGAGCGATGCATTGCAGGCCTCCGGGAGACCGATCGTATTCAGTATCTGTGAATGGGGTTCGACACAGCCGTGGCTGTGGGCGCAGGGAATCGGTCATCTATGGCGGACGACCGGTGATATTCAGGCAAACTGGAACAGCATTATGGATATTTTGGACAGACAGGTGGGGCTGGAAAAATACGCCGGACCTGGTGGTTGGAACGATCCGGATATGCTGGAAGTGGGCAACGGCAACCTGACGCTGGGAGAAAACCGCGCGCATTTTGGACTGTGGTGCTTACTGGCCGCTCCCTTAATGGCGGGCAATGATCTTCGGTCGATGAACAGTGAAATTATCGACATTCTGACAAACAAAGAGGTCATTGCCGTCAATCAGGATTCTTTGGGCGTCCAGGGATACAAGATAAAAGACGAGGGTGCATATGAAACGTGGATCAAACCCATGCTGGACAGCAGTACAGCCGTCATTTTGCTCAACCGGAGCCAAATTGAAAAATCAATGAGTGTATACTGGGAGGATATCGGTTATGCCGCCAGTGATATTCTGCTCGTGAGAAATTTATGGGAAAAACAGGATGCCGGATATTTACAGACTTTTTATTCGGCTGTGGTACCGCCTCATGATGTCGTTATGCTTCGTGTATGGCCCAAAACGCCGCCGAGTGAAATTCCAACGGTGTCCTTCACCCTGCCGGCCGACAGCTCCAGATTTTCAGTCACACAGGAAATCCGGTTCAATGTGACGGCATCGGACGCAGACGGTGAGATCGTCCACGTTGATATTACCGCAAACGGCGAAATGATCGGAACGGATACCGAGCAAACCGATGGCTGGTCGTTGTCCTGGAAAGCGAACAAACCGGGTGTTTATCAAATTTTCGCTTACGCAACGGACAACACCGGAATATCCGCTTCTTCTCAACCAATATGGATATATCTGGAACCGGATAGTGGCCCGTTCTATGGCACTCCCACGAGTATTCCGGGTATTTTAGAAGCCGAAGATTATGACGGCGGAGGTGAAGGATACGCTTACCATGACAGCGAAAAGGCCAATTTGGGCGGTTTGTATCGATGGGACGGTGTGGATATCGGATTTTCAACCGGAAACAACAGCTGCTATTATGTCGGCTGGTTCGAATCAGGCGAATGGTTAAAGTATACGATCGATGTCCCGGAAACGGAATCGTATGACATATCCCTCAACATCGCCGCAGCAACAAGCACCGGCCGCTGTTCGCTCGAACTCAACGGAAACACGCTCACAAGCCCCTTTCAAATTCCCGGTACGGGAGCGGCGAATGTCTGGGAAACCACGATTTTATCGGATATCTCCATGGCGGCCGGAGTGAACGAATTAAAGCTAATCGTGGAGGAAAAAGATTTTAAACTGAATAACTTTATGATCGATTACGCACTTGTCGCACTACCGGAACCCTGGGCCTACCGGGATATCGGACAAACAGCCGTTAAGGGAGATGCCGGAATCCGGAAGAAAAAATTTATCGTCAATGCCTCCGGCAGCGACATTTGGAACAACAGTGATGAATTTGGTTTCGTCTATCAAAAATTCACGGGCGACGGCGAAATATCCGCGCGGGTTGTTTCCCTGGACGACACGGACCCCTGGAGCAAAGCCGGTATCATGATGAGAAATTATCTATCAGCCACTTCAAATCACGCCATGACAATCGTTTCTGCGGCGAATGGCATCGCTTTCCAGCGGCGGGTGGAAAACGGCTCCTCTTCAACGCATACCGCCGGTTCGAACGTTCACGCCCCCTATTGGGTCAAACTCACCCGGAAAGGTCGTATTTTTACGGGTTACGAGTCATCTAACGGTACAACATGGCAAAGAGTCGATGCTATTTCCATTTCAATGAATGAGACCATTTACGCCGGCCTCGCCGTTACCGCCCATTACGACGGTTTAATCTGTAACGCCGTTTTCGATAATGTGGAGATTCAAGCGGAAAACACTAAAGTTAATTCACATCAAACTGATACGATTGATACTTATGAGCTCTATCCCCTTTTCCCGAATCCGTTTAATTCATCACTCTCCATAAAATATAACTTGAATATCGATACCAGGGTCAAGATTTCCATATATGATATTTTAGGGAGAAAAGTCAGATTACTGGAGGACGGACAAAAAAAGACAGGAAGCTATTGCACATTATGGAACGCAAAGGACGATAACGGCGGTATGGTCGCCAGCGGTATTTATATTTGCACGATAAACTTTGGTGAAAAAAGTGAAACGAAGAAAGTGTTGTTTATAAAATAAAATGGGAAAAACACACAAAAGGCGGCGTACGCATACGCTGTGAAACACTGGTCCTTATTTCGGAATATTTTCCCGATTGAACCATCATTTTAATCCTGTTGATCTTGTTGATCCGGTCAAAATCTAAATATTCTACAAATAAATTACAAAATTGATAAAAGTAATTCGTTGATAGAATATCTGTAAATTTTTAAAATTTCAACAAGTATATTTTTCAGGTTAACGGATAGGGCCAAGCGGGATATATGTCAAATCTGCGGCCCAATCCCGCTTGGCGGGGTTGGGTCGCAAATAACAATAAAAGTAACGCTTTCCATCCCCCCGGATAGTGACATATTGCAAGTAGCGAATACATAAACCTTTATCTTGCAAGAATCATTTTTTTCGTTTCTGTCACAGAACCAGCTTTTAGCCGGTAAAAATAGACACCGCTCGGTACCTTTGCACCGCGATCGTCTTTGCCATCCCATTCAACGGAATACCGGCCTTTGGTTTTTGCCACATCGACAAAGGATCGGACTTTCCGACTCCAAAGATTGTATATGGTCAAATCACAACGTTCATTTTCCATCAGGTCAAATTCAATCCTTGTGGCCGGATTGAATGGATTGGGATAATTTTGAAACAGCGACAATTTCGTGGTAACTTTACCGGGGTTCTCCGATGCCCCGGCATGAACGGCAATATTTTCATCAATCCAGTGAATCCGGTTTGTGATCCAGCTGATTAAATAATTCACCTCGTCACTATAGGTTTGAAAAGTATAGAAAACCTCTGGAACCGGCCAGAATCCATCCCTTCTGGCCTTCGGTTCACCCGGACCGGTCCAGATTTCGAAATTACGTTTTTGCGCTTCATCCAGTGTATCGGCCACCGAGTTTATATAATTTTTCAAATAATCCAGCGATAAAATATCCTGACGAAGCTGATCCCAGCGCTGGTAAAATCGCCTCTTGACCTCGGGTGCAAAAAATAGTTTATCCATCCAAAACGGAATCTGATTGCCGTCGTGCCGGATATCGTTACCCCGCGACAGTTCTTCCAGCATCCAGTCATCGGTATCGGTACCGTCATAATAGTTAGCCAGCCCGTAAGCCAGGTTATAGTCCCACACCGGCCCCATATACAATCGGCCGTCTATACTGTCGCGGTCTTTATGCATATAATGGCTCAAACGATAGGCATCCACATTTTTCGCAAGTTCCGCAATCACCATATAATCCACCCAGGAATCCACATCGATATACCGTGAATAACCTTCGACGGGATCATCCCATTTGCTGCCTGCCAAAACGTCTTCGAATTCCTTAATAAATTGCTGAATGTAGACTTTTTGTTGCGGCAGTATATCACGGTCCTTGGGGTAATGATACTGATACTTTATTTGATAACCGGTTCCATTGGCAGGCGTATAATCGGAAACAAAAAAATCGTCACCGGGTTTATCTATTTTTATCATATAGCCACCGGTGACCGCATCTCCGGTGACATCCGACGAATTCATCTCTGAAATATCGACCCGGTTTCTGTCCCTTTTGATTTTTTCCATCAAAATATAAACACCCTGATATTCACCGTTCAGAACGACTTCACAATAGCGCGTTCGTGGTGCGTACCGTCCCATTTTCCGGGCCAGGTGATAGGTCAATACATTGCGAATGAGTGACTTGTCGATATACGGTGCGTTGAGGATCCAGTCGTTTTCCGCCGGCAAGCCCAAAAGCGATACATTGTTCAACGTGCCGTCCGGCAGCTGGGTTTCAACATTGTACTGCTTTTTCGCCCAGCCGGCGGAGCTGGAACCGCGGATTTCAATATTGATCAGGCCGTCATAACCGTTCAAATCATCCGAAACGTTGTTCCGGTTGCCGAGCCCGTTATCGACTATACCCATTTCAGCGACGATCCTGGGATCCGACTCCGGAATCCTCTTACCGCCGGTGTCGAGAAAAACAATCGGTAGATTGGACGATGTGAAAGCGGCAACCAGGAGGATTTGTAAAAGAGTTGAGCCCAAAGTATATCCTTTTTGTATTAAGTTGATTAATTTAAAGAATACGTTATTTCTATGTCAAGTTCAAGTATAATTTTTTCATTTAACAGGTTTTAACGTGGAATGTTGGTTTAAAAGTAACAACAAGATTCAAGAATACATCTTTTCGTGCTCGAATCAGAAATCCCAGACAGATAAATTCTCAAAACTTTTTGATGCTTCAACTTTTTGATATCTCATCTTCATGCACCGCACTGGGGCGCGATTTTCTCATCTTAAGACCAGGCGTTGAATCGCCGGGCTATTATCAAGTACATTGCTTTTTTTCCAGCAGCTACGGAGCACGATCATCCCGCGGGCAGAAACGCCTTTCAGAATATCGGAGCGTGTCGGAAAATCAAGCTAGTTGATGTTTTACCCGTGTGCGTATGACCTCGTTACAGGTGGGCAGAAATCAAAAACGCAAATCCGCCCGGGTGTCATTGTAAAGCCTTCAAAACGCAGGTAAAAACCGTACCCTTACATCCAACACCCGGGGACCGCGCGGTTCTCGACCGGGATTGTTTGTTAATGACTCGTAAAGTTATTACTGGCAAGAATATTTTACTGTTCGAAAGCGCGGACACCCGGGGTTTGATGAGATGTTTTTAAAATATACTCCCTACTAAGTTAAACAGAAAAAAATAAGGTTTTTAAAAAGTTGATACTGAATGAAAATTTCATTTATTATAATTTATTGAAAAAAAAGTCTGTGTATTAATCCAAATTACCCGGTCAAAATCTCTGCGCCTGCGCGAGGATAAAAAAACGAATTAAAGTGTAAAAGCCAGGTTGATTGTTTCGGGATATTTTCTAATGTAAATAAAATTTTGGGGGATACCCTGTGTAATATGTGAGTAACAGGGGGGAACTTTTATAGTTGCGACGCATCGTTGCATGTTATTTAGCCTATATTTTGAATATCTAACCCACCCAAAACGGAGATGCGTCGCACCGTCCCCCCAAGAGTGACATACATATTACTACCCTGTACTCTTTATACTTGCATTTTTCAATATTTCTATTATATTTTTACATCAGGGACTCCATAAGAGAAAAGAACCGATCAATATTCAATTCTGAATCCGCCACATCCAGGTGACCCAGGGAAAAGGTCCCCTATTCGCGTCATTTTGGCAATTTACCGAGGGAGGTTCAAAATGTCAAAAATATCAAGGGCATCCTGCAAGTTATTCATCGTTATTCTTTGTTTCTCTTTACTTTTTTTCATGTTTTGCAGCAAGGAACCGGGCAATCCGGTAGAGTCAACAGTCCTTCAGACCGACATGACCTCGATCCATGAAAAAGTCAAACAGGTCATGACGATTCAAACCAAGCACAACAACGATTTACTCAATCTGGAAGGCGTGGTCGGCGTGGGGACGGGTGTTCAGGAACAGGAGGCTGTCATAACCGTTTACACGATCCAGCACGGAGCCGCAAAACTTCCCAAACACCTGGACGGCGTCAAGGTCGTCGAGGAGGCCACGGGTCCGTTCGTGGCGATGACGGATCCGACGGTCCGGTTCGACCGACCGGTTCCCACCGGGGTTTCGACCGGGCATCCCGACATCACTGCGGGCACCATCGCCTGCAGGGTGAAAGACGACCAGGGAAACGTTTACGCATTGAGCAACAATCACGTATACGCTGCATCCAACGAAGCGTCTATCGGCGATCCTGTTCTGCAGCCCGGCGTGTACGATGGCGGACAAAATCCGGCTGATATCATCGGTGAGCTGTTTGATTTTGAGCCCATCAAGTTCGACGGCACTGAAAATATCATCGACGCGGCCATTGCCCTGACGTCGGTGGAAAACCTGGCAAGGGCGACGCCCAGCGATGACGGTTACGGGCTCCCCGGAAGCACGGTGGTTCAGCCGTACATAGGAATGAATGTGAAAAAGTACGGCCGCACGACCGGATTGACCCACGGTCAAGTGACGGAATTAAATGTGACACTGGCCGTCTGTTATGAATGCGGCGATCCCATGTGCTGGCTGTGCCGTAAAAGAGCGACGTTCTCCGGCCAGATTTCGATTTCAGGCAGCGGATTCAGCGGCGGCGGGGATTCGGGTTCACTCATCGTCACGGAAGATGTCAATAATTCACCGGTAGCTTTACTGTTCGCGGGCAGCAGCACGAAAACAACGGCAAACCCGATAACCGCCGTGCTCGACCGGTTTAATGTGACCGTTGACGGACGGCTGCCGGGTGAAAACATACCGCCGGATGCGGATTTCAATTATCTCCAGGACCAGCTTGAAGTCTCTTTTACCGATAACAGCACCGATGCCGACGGTCAGGTGGTGAACTGGTTGTGGGATTTCGGCGATAACAGCAGCTCCGACCTGCAGAATCCCGTGCATACTTTTAGCGATACCGGTACGTATGTCGTCACGTTAACCGTTACCGATGACGACGGCGACACGGACAGCGTTGTAAAACCGGTCATTGTCACAAATATACCTGCCAATTTAAATCCTACAGCCGACTTTTCTTTTACCACAACCGCGCTCACCGCAGGATTTGTGGATAAAAGCACTGATTCCGACGGCAGTATCGTAACATGGCACTGGGACTTTGGCGACGGCGGTACGTCACATCTGCAGCATCCTTCACACACCTATACGTCCGCCGGTACTTATAACGTCACGCTGACTGTCACAGATGATGACGGTGGCGAAACATCGGTCACAAAACAGGTTACCGTGACTTCAACGCCGCCCAATAATCCACCGACGGCAATGTTTTCGTATTATATCATTACGGGTACCGCAGTAAAATTCACCGATGAGAGCACGGATCCGGATGGCCGGATCATCGGCTGGAAGTGGGAGTTCGGTGACGGCAAATCTTCCCCTTCCACGAATCCGATTCACATTTATCCATCCCAGGGAACCTATGCCGTCAAGTTGACGGTGACGGACAACAAGGGTGCAAAAGCGGATATCACCCAGGATGTGGTCATCGGTGGAGCGGATAATATAGCGCCGGTTGCCGATTTCGATTATAACATCTCTGACCTGACGGTCAATTTTACCGATAACAGCTCGGATGAGGATGGAACGATTATCGGATGGCACTGGAGTTTTGGAGACGGTATGTCATCCCCGGCACAAAATCCGATCCATGTTTATTCAACGGACGGGACTTACAGCGTGACATTGACGGTGACGGATAACGACGGCGCCACCGACAGCATAACACAGGACATTACCATCGAACTGCCGGCAAATCAGCCGCCTGTAGCGGATTTTACCTTTACCGTCAGCGGCTCAATCATTTATTTCACCGACGCGAGTTACGATCCGGACGGATATGTCATCGGCTGGCGGTGGGATTTTGGAGACGGTTATACGTCACCGGCACAAAATCCCGGCCACTATTATTCAGCACCCGGTGAGTATACGGTTACTCTGACCGCCACGGATAACAAAGGATTACAGGCGTCCACATCACAGCTTGTGTCCATCGAGGCGCCAGAGCAAACCAGCGGTTCACTGTCGACTGCCGACCCGGATGACGGAACGAAGGAGAGATAGAAAACAATTTTATGGTGAAGAGATGTCGGAGTGGTCTTTTTGTATCCGTAACATTGCATGTCGCTCGAAATATTTGTTCATATATTAATGATGCTTTTTGACCGGATCAACGGGATAAACAGGATGCGAGTAATACTGATTTATATTTCTGATTGTTATTCCTATTGAACCATCAAGTCCATCCGGTTGATCCTGTTAATCCAGTCAGAATCAAAATTTAATATTAATTTATTTATGCCATCGGTCTCGGTAATTTAAAAGTCTATAAATTAAAGTTTCAACAGATGTTTCATTTTAGGTTGATGCCAGTGCGCTATGCGGGATTGATCCGGTCAAAATCTAAACATTCTTTAAATAAATCACAAAGCCGATATCTAAATTATTCATTAAGAGAAGGTTTGTAAGCATTAAATTTCAGCAGGTATTTTTTTAAGGTTGACGGCTATGCGTAATGCGGGATCCGTGTTTTTTAATAACCTAAAAAAAATAAATTCCTCAAACCAGACCTATTCATCCAACTCTTTAAACTCTCCCATGACACGGGTAAAAATCCAGAAAACCAGCATAGCGAGAAGAGTGTGCGCCGCCATGGTGTACCAGATATAGTCCGGCCGATTGATTGCATTAAAATATCCGTACAAGGAGGTATAGGTGACACCGCTCAGCGCACCACCCAATCCGATGGCTAAAAAATTCGATCCCATATACAGGCCGGCTTTTTCTTTTGGAGCAATCCATGTGATGTACTCCTGGATGCGCGGCGAAGCAGTCATTTCACCCAGAGCAAAGAATAAAATTCCTAAAAAGACCCAACCTGACGATATTCTGGCTGTTCCCAGCAATACATAGCCGATGGTGGCCATGAACAGACCCGCTTGGAAGGCGGGCATGGCTTTAAATTTTTCCGCAATGCGCGAAACGAAAATTTGAAAAATCATGATAACAAAACCGGTATGGGCAATGGTTTAACCCAGTAAAACGCGGGTGCCGTTTTCGTCGCGGGATAAAAAATTGGCGACACCTGAGCCGAGTACATTTTTTATCTGCAGATACAGATGAGCCGTATCCAGATTGCTGTCGATATAAACCGCCAACAGGTTGAAAAAGGACCAAAACGGCAGCCAGAAAAAAAGACCCAGCAGCAGTAAAAAAAGTGCAAATTTAAGATCGGACAGGGCAACGCCCATATCCCGAAACTTTTGCCCCAGAGTCGTCCCCTCCATTTCACGTTCCGGTTCTTTATAAAATATCAGGGTAATGATAAGCATGATAACGATACTGATAGCAGCGGCAATAAAAGCCCATTTCCACGAGATGGCGCGCAACCGGCCGGCAACGATAGGGCCAAAGGACGCGCCCACATTGACCATGGCGTAAAAAATGCCGAATCCCAGGGTTTTGTTGGTTTTGTCGGTGACGACCCGAACCGTTCCGGATATCAGAGGTTTAAAGATACCGGCTGCAAGCCCGATACTCAGCATGGTTAGAACGATACCGGAAAATGATTGCGTCAGGATAAGCAATAAAATGGACGGCAAATAGGCCAGATAAGATATGATGAGAACCTTTTTAAATCCGAACCGGTCGGCAAAAGTACCGGAAATAACCGGAATAGCATAGGAAAACAGTAAAAAGATACTCTGCACCACACCCAACTGGGCACGGGAATACCCCAGTGAAGTCATGTAAATTCCGAATCCCATGTAAATGCCGTAATAAGCGAACCGTTCCAGAATTTCAACGGAATTGGCAACCCAGAACACGAAAGGAAAAGGTGTACGTTTGTTCATAAATCCCTCAAAATTTGTGATTTTTTTTCATGTGGGAATTTAAACAGGAGAGATGTAAATGT
Source organism: Candidatus Zhuqueibacterota bacterium (assembly GCA_016931775.1). GTDB lineage: Bacteria > Zhuqueibacterota > Zhuqueibacteria > Residuimicrobiales > JAFGEC01 > JAFGEC01. Next base: position 12,139 of record JAFGEC010000329.1, read on the forward strand.
CAAGGAGGGAATTTGGCAAGGTATCCATTAAAATTTTATCATTTTTTTTTGCTCAACTTTGTAGCACAATAAAAAGTAGTTAACGAAATTAATTTTTTAGGTTCGTTTTTCTACGAAGGTTGAAAAGAAAACAAGGTTTATATATTCGTTCCCAAATTCGAATTCCCTTGCGCAAAAACCATGTAAAAATGAACAACAAAAAAAAAGTGACGTTCAAATCCGGTTGCAGGCTTCCAGCCTGCAACTCCAGTCTGAGGCTCTGCCTCAGCCACGCGTGCCCGGTTGGAAACCGGGAACGAGATTTAAAAATAGTGATCTTCATGCATATGGCTTGGGTACGAGTATACTGCCAAATCTCGTCAAAAAAAAAGTCACCCCAGCATCCGATATTTGAATATCTTCCGAAACCAAACACGCAGAGATGGGGTGACAATTTAATATTAATCTGATTTTCTTATTTTACGAATAAATTCATGTCCACATCCGTGTTGAAAACAATGGTTCGGATGTTTACCTTGCTGGCCACTTCGCCATCGATCAGGGTTTCCAATTTGAATAGCTGCAATATACCGTCCACATTTTTCAGTTCCTGCCAAAATTCATCTGCGGTAACCGGACCTTGCGGTGTATAACTGTCGAACCTTTTACCCAGCGGTATATTTTGATCGTCAATAAAAAACGAAAATGTGAAATCGTCAAATGTCACGAGCAATTCCCGTGCTTTTTTCTCCCCGAATGTGGTTTCGCCCGCATATTGCACCTTGATCCGGTCGAACGACCTGCAGAGCATCGTTAAATCCGTCTTCATACCCGTCTTTAACTGTTTCACAATATATTCAGGCGCATCCATGGGGCCCTGCGGCACCTGCAGCCAGGTCTCCTCGCCGTTTGAAATGATCTCGACATCACCCTGCGGTGTATTCATTTCCATATAGATAAAATCGGGATAAACGACCGTCCGTTTTGCATCCATGTTCATCTCACCCATGGGCGTCACCTGGCTCATTTCAAAATCAAATGTGACATTTTTAACGGCTGCCATTTTTTCCATACCACCCAGTTTTTTCATCATCTCTGTAAACAGCTTCTTGCCCTGTGCCAGATCATCCGCCGTTGCCGGCTGAATCTGTTTCTTCGGCTCCGGTATCGAAATATCGATCTTGTTCACCGTCCCCAATACGGACAATGGTTGGTCAAAATCCTCCGGTTTGCCCACCACCAGGATATGGACTTTATCCGGATGCAGGTAATTTTTTGCCGCGTTCAATATATCTTCCTTTGTCACTTTTTCTATTCCAGCCCGGGTTTTCTGTAAAAAATCCAGAGGATAGCCGTTATAGGAATATTGAACCAGCCGGCGGACAATTTCATCCATGCTGTCGAAATTGAAAACATAGGAATTCAGCCATCCCTCCTTCGCCACTTTGAGTTCTTTTTCGGTCACGGATTGTTCCGTCATCAGCCGCATTTCCCGTAACATGGCGCGTATAGCGGCAACTGTGCGTTCCGATTTGGTCAGACATGTCATCGTGAAGGTGCCGGGATGAAAAAAGTTTGTTCCGTAATTGGCACCCACGGCGTAGGCAAATCCCGAATCGGAACGAATGCGTGTAAACATACGGCTGGAAAGTCCACCACCGAGAATCTGATTCATCAAAATAAGCGCAGCATAGTCCGGACAATCCTTGGTGCCGCCCAAATGTCCGATCAAAATATTGCTCTGGTTGACGTCATTTTTTTCTATCAGATTGAGAGAGCCGGACCAGTCATAGGGCACGTCCGGCTTTCGTAATTCGGAACTACCCGCCGGTTCCCAATCTTCGAACAAATCCTTTATCTTTTGAATCATGACCTTTTTATCAAAGTCTCCCCACACGCCCAGCACCATGCCGTTGGGTCGCACCCATTTTTTATGAAAGGCGACGAGATTTTCCCGGCTGATGTCATCAATGGTGGCATATTCTTCAAGGCGGTCAAATTTGCTGTTTTTGTAAATAAGCCGGTTAAATTCCCTGTCCGCAATGTCCCCCGGGTCATCGTTCCGTCGGGAAATGACGCTTTTTGCCTCAATCTTGGCCAAATCCAGTTTATCCTGCGGAAACGCCGGTGTTTTCATTACTCCGGCAAAAATATCCGCCACCACATCAAAATGATCCTTGATTGTATTGACGGACGCGCCGCCGTATACATCGGAAATCCATGTTTCCACGGAAGCGGCAAGACTTTCCAGTTTTTCATCAATTTCATCGCCCGTCATGGATTCAAAACCACCGGACCGCATGACATCTCCGGTGATACGGGCCAGGCCGGTCTTGTCGTCGGGTTCGCCCCAAACCGCACCGGCGATATACTCTGCGCGCATTTTTATAAACGGAAACTCGTGATCCTCAACCAGAACGACCGTCATCCCGTTCTCCAGTTTGACGATCTCCGGTTCCGGCATTTCCACATTGCCCAGTTCAGGATATTTCAGGTCTTTATAGTGGGTCTGCGAAAAAATAAATCCCGCCATGCCAAAGAATAGAACGAGGAAAAAGCAGGTATTTAATCTATATTTCATAATTTTGTCCTTTCTTTAAAACCATCTATCTGCGATTTTCTATTCAGCTTCTTTTTCGGGTGGCACGATTTTGGCGACCGTACGGTTGCGGCGGCTAAAAACCTGTTTGGAAACGCGTTGAATATCCTCCGGTGTAATCGCTTCGATTTTTTCGACCTGCTTGAACATGGCATGAAAGTCACCGTCTAGACCTTCAGACGTTGCCAGTTGAAATGCCAGGCCCTGGTTTCCTTCCAGACTGCGTAAAAAATTCACTTTGGCGCGTGTTTTCAGGGCAGCCAATTCATCCCGGGGAACCGGTTCAGTCTTTAATCGGTTGATCTCTTCGTACACGGAGTCCTCACACTCCTGAATGGTATGACCCTGCGAGGGTACGGCGATAAAAGCAAACAAACCGGGATACTTTAATGAAGTCACTCCGGAAACGGCTTGAATCTGAATGGCGATTTTTTTATCTTTGACCAAACTTTTATAAAGCCGGCACGTCCTTCCCGTCCCAAGGAGGTCACTTATGGCATCCAAAACGGCGTTATCTTTATGCAGGCGGTCCGGCCGGTGATAACCAATGATGACAATGGGTTGCATAAAATCATCCACCTCGACCTGCCTTTGACCGAGTTGCGGCGGTTCAACCGTATCGACAGGTTCCCGCTCCGGGCCTGCCGGAATTCGTCCCCAATATGTCTGCAGCAATTTTTTTACATTTTTGGTCTGAAAATCACCGACAATTGCCAAAACAAGATTTTGCGGCGTATAGTTGGTTTTAAAAAAATCCAGAGCATCCTGCCGTGTAATCGTCATAAGGTCGGACATGTGTCCGACGGCAGGCTCACCATAGGGATGAGCTTTATAGGCAATGCAGAGGAATTCCTCAACAAGTCTTCCAAACGGCGAGCTTTCCACGCGCATCCGGCGTTCTTCCATAACAACATTTTTTTCCGTGTAAAACTCCCGGAGTACGGGATTTAAAAACCTATCGGATTCCAGAGACATCCACAGTTCAAGTTTATTGGAGGGCAGATTATAAAAATACACCGTCAGATCGTAACCGGTTCCGGCGTTCAATCCGCTGCCTCCGGCGATTTCAATCGCTTGTCCCAGCTCGTTGCTCACCACATACTCTCGCGCTTTTTCCATGGCCGATTTATGCTCCTCCTGTAATATCGCAAGCTTCTCCTTGTCGGCTTTGTCTCCTTTCCGATACTCAGTAAGCCAGGCGTTAAAAGTATTATCTTCCTTCTCCATGGCCTTTTTCTCCGCTTTTATGTCCTCGGTTCCCACGGTCGTGGTTCCTTTGAAGGCCATATGCTCAAATAAATGAGCGATACCGGTAATACCTTTCACCTCGTTAGCTGCTCCGACATCGGCAAAGGTAACCATGGAGACGACAGGAGCCTCATGCTTTTCCAGCAGCAGAACGACCAAGCCGTTGGGAAGCGTCACCTTTTCGATCTTTTGTTCAAATTCCAGATACCCCTGAGTAAATCCCGCCAGCGGTACAAAAACCAGCAATAACGTCCATAAAAAACTTCTAATCCTCGAGTTTTTCATAATCTTTTCTCCATTTATAGATTGTATGATAAGAATATAATTAGCAAAACAACGGCTCCAAATTTTCCCCTTTAATACCGTTTTTACACAATCTATTGTTTTATCACCGTTCTTTTTTGTGAGGGCAATCAAATAGTATACGTAAAATTTGGTAAATTGTTGCATTAAAAAGGTAAAACCAGTTCGTAATGAAAAAGGCCTGAATTTTGAATCGAACTTGATAACCGTCATGCTGGTTGATTTTTCTACGGTTGAAACTGGATAAAAAATTGTTTTTGTCCAATTGACGCCAATGTACAAAGCGGGATCGTTTAAAATTTCTCCGCACTCTGACCTACTCGAGATTTATCGTATTTCCCGATTCAACAGCAATCTGCTTCGGAGCTTGTCCGGGAATGACAACCGTATAATTACCCGGAATCAACTCCACCATACCTTTAAACTGACCCATATTTACCCCCTCATAATCCAAAATATCATATGATTTCCGATAATTCACTGCACCGAGTACGATCCGCGTGGTCTTTCCGGGCTCAACCTGCACAATGCCGCTTTTGCTGGAATTTATTGATATTTTATAACTGCCCGGTATCAAAAAAACCACACCGCTTTTTACACCGAGACTCATTCCTGCCATGCTAAATACTTCAGCTTCCATACTGGACTGATCGTGCGCCATAACCTGCAGCGCGCCCAGGTTCATATCAGCAGCTTTTCCTTCCTTTACTTCAATACCGGCACTTTTACTGTTATTGATCTCCAATTCGTATGCGCCGGGTATAAACTCAAGGATTCCCTCATATTCCCCGAGCGGCTTATTCGCCACAACATCCCTGACAGTGACCTTGGCGCTCTGGCCCTGAGGTGTTTGCACCCGTATGGCGCCGATATTGATATTTATTATATTATCATATCCAGCATTGATTTCGAGGTTTTGAAAAAGTGTGAGCGGTGTGGTCTCTACGATGAGGTCGTAAAGACCATCGGGGATAGCGATATTCGTCCAGGTACGCATTGTAAAAATCGGTTCCTCAGAAAAAGGTTGGCATAGATAGATGTTACCTCCTTTCATCTTGCCGTCATATGTGGTCGTTTTAACCATTAATGTCGTTAGGTTCAATGTGGCGTTCACTGCATTTGAAACGGCTGAAAAGAGTTGATCCTCAAGAAGAGCGTTAGAAAACATACCACCGCTGTTTTGTGCAATACATGTCAGCTGTTCCTGCTCCCTTTCATCCACATCGATGCCGGCAATATGAAGCGAACAACGGCCGCGGCCGGATTTAAACACTTTTGATTCGGCGCAGGGATCGCCGCTGCATGATTCGCCGCCGTCAACAATTAAAATAATGCCTGTATTTCCTTCAATCGGACATTTGGATTTGAGTTTTTGCAGACATCGGGCTAGCGGAGAGCCCCCAATCGGATTGACATTCTCCATTTTTTGACTCATTTCTGCGGCATCTATGGGTTGAAGTGGAAAAACTTCCTCAATATCCTCACATGCCTCTGCTTTTGATTTTTCCGGTGAACGGTGACCGAAAATCCAAAATGAACACTGTACACTGGCCGGTATATTTGTCAGAACTTGGGAAATGACTTGCTTTGCCATTTCTATTTTTGTCAGTTTCGATCCTGAAGGCTTCTTTTTCATGGAAATTGAGGCATCCAGGACAAAAAACAGGTTAATTTGAGTCGTTCCATCGCTCTGTATGCGTTCCACGCCATCCGGATTGCCGTGATGAGCAATCCGGCCGTCCGAAAACATATATACACTCCAAGGTTCTTTATTGGCCTGCAGCTCGCTGCCGGCCGCCTGAAATCCTGCGGCAGAAAAATAAAATACCCCCAAAAGAAATAATAATATATTTATTCTAAACCGACCCATTACGCCTCCTTCGATTTGGGTTTTTCTGAATATCTTCCTCATCAATTTCAAAATTCGACGTTCAGAAATTCTCTACTGTAATAATCCTGAAGTGACTGTTCTCTTTCTCCTTTTTTGAACAAATATTCATAAGGATGTCCTGACTCCTGCGACAAAACCGAATGACACATGGTACAATCGTGTCGTATGGGTTTGCCCGTATTGTCAACAACATGGTCATTGTGACAACGAAAACAGCCATGATGCCCGGCATAACTTTGAAAGGTTTTCCAGTAAATTTTCATATCAGGATGAACATTTTTCGTGTAAATATCCTGCAAACAGTTGATTGCCTCCTCGAGTAGGTTTTTTTTTTCCTCCGGTTTTTCAACCAGTTTTTGTTTGTAGTAACCTTCCATACCTTTACGAATATATTCGAACGCCGCTTGATGGGATGCATAGCGATTATTCAACACCGCCATTGCTCTTTGTTTGATAAAAGGTAATTCCCGGCTGATCCTTCCGGCGTAAACAGCAAAATCGATAGCTTTTTCCATGTCTTTGTAAATATGGGTTGCACGATTGTGACAATCGATACAGTCCAGAGTACGTGTTCCACCGCTCTCCTTTTCGTCGGACAAGATATGGTTGTTTCTGTATTCACGATAGCTGCTGTCCGGTTGCAAAAAACGGACGAGGATGATTTTTTCACGCCGGTCTTCAACCGATGTATATTCAACTCTGTGCGCCTTTGATATATGCCAGTGAGCGCCGGCCTTGTGCCCACTCAAGCCGGCATCAATTTTTAAATTCAAAGTTGTGTACACCGGCGTCGACGAGGAATCCGTTTTATAAGAAACGGTGGTTACAAGTCGGCCGCCGTAAAATTTTTCAGGCCAATGGCACCTTTCGCACGTTTCCCGGGCCGGTCGTAATTGGTGAACGGGCGTCGGAATCGGTGTGTTGTACAAACGAAAGGCAGCAAGATACATCTGCCGGATACCGTTCAGCTTGGATTTAAAAAGAGCATCGATACCCTGGCCGACATGGCATTCCACACATAATACACGGGCATGGGGCGACTTTTGATAGGTCACCCACTCGGGATTCATCACGGTATGGCATGCCGTTCCGCAAAACTCGGCCTGGTCCATAAAATGCAGCATACGCAAGGAGGCAACGGATAACAGGACGACATTCATGATGGTAAAAACAAGAATGGTCCGGAATAAACGCGAGCCACCCGGTGCAGCGGCAATATCCTTTTTATTAAACTTTGCGGACAGTAACTCCTTTGCCGTTTTTCCCGTCGATTTTTGATATTTTCGCCAGCCTATCGGGATAAGCAGCAAACCGACCGCAAACACAAGCGGAAATGCAAGATAGGTGATCAGCCCAAAATAGGCGTTGATAAATACACCCATAGTATGAAGGATTTCAAAGAACAAAAACGATATCACCGAAGCCGTCGTAAGAACGACACCGGTTCGACCGATACGGTTCACAGAGACGCCGCGCAGAAAGGCGAAATAAGGCATTAACATGGATCATTCGTCCGGGTGAAAAAGTTTGTCGTACACCTGCTGCATTTTACCCGAACGGATTTTTTCCTTTAATTCGGATGTATTGCCGTTCAACCACCGGTGCATAGGATCGTTTTCCAACAGGTCCTGTACAAAAGCGTTGATATCTGGATCATTCAATTGTAAAGCCTCAGGGATAAACTTGAAATAAAAATGCTGGGCCACTTCGTACATACCGTGCCACCAGGTATAATCCGGACCCATCATCGACGCGCCGTGCCGCACCCGGCGTCCTTCATGATGCCACAATTCCCAGTATATCCACTCGATTTTGTTGGAAAATGCCGCCGGTTTTCCGATTTTTTTTCGCGTATAGATATCCATCAATTCCGTAGCCGGTTCGGCAAATTTCTCATTATACAGCCGTACGGTGGCATCAAATTGAATGTAGTGGCCGTCGATAAACGAGCCGCCATGGCACGTGCGGCAGACTTTTTTCATATTTTCGCGCCGCTGTTGCCAGTTTTCCAGCTTTTTAGAGAAAACAGGACGAAGTGTCCAGGATATTCGTTCACCCACATCGTGTGTAAAAACCGCTTCGGGGGATGCCGACATATGACATGTTGCACATGTCGGTGCGGCGTAATAGTCTTCGCCGACCACCCAGCGTTCGGCAGAAAGATTCATCCGGTCGATTTGGGTGTAATAGGCATTTCCGTGTTTGGATTCTTCGTACACTTCTTTTTGCGGATGATCGGGACCCAGATGGCATTTTGAGCAGGATTCGGGTTGCCGTGCCTGCAGTTTGGTAAAAACATGCCGGCTATGACACGCATTACAAGAACCCAGCGATCCATCGGGATTGATTCTGCCGATACCCGAATTGGGCCATGTCAGCGGGGACATCTTGTTTGGGGCCGTTGGCTCAATTTTTATTTTGGCTCCGTGGCAACTTTCACAGCCCTGAATGACAACCGGTAAACCACCCGCGACATGGGCCAAATAAGCATCATTGGATTCAAGAATTTTTCCGGCTTTGGCGTGATGGGATTCCGCAACCTGTTGTTTTTCGTATTCATGACATACACCGCAATCCATGGGCGTCACAATTGCAGCCACATACGCATCATTATGTAAAAAGGCATCAGGATCCTTTTTTTCGGCATGGTGGCAATCCAGACAGGTCACACCGTATTCGGCATGTTCCGATTCCAACCACTGTCGATACAGGCCCGGGGTTTTCTCCTTGTGGCATGCCAGGCACCGTGCAGATTTACCATCATTTTCCTGCGGAAACACAGATGTCAGTAGACAAAAAACGGCTGCCAGACAACAAACCAAGCGACATCCCATTCTATTACATCTCCTTTTTAAACACATAAATAGCAGCCGAGTTTTTTTTCTCGCTAAATGCTGTTTTGGTAAAATCAGCATAACATCCCGTAAGCGAGAATCCCAATTTACTGTGGATATCAATATAATCCGACATTTTCTGCGGGAACAGCTTTATCTCTTTTATATTAATACAGTTATCGCCGAGAAAAAGTTCGGTCTGGAATTTGACCACAGACTCGGTAATCGCCGTGTACCTCCGGATAAGTTTGAGCGGTTTTTGCCGTCCGGACAAATCCGGGAAACGGTGATCCTGCAGGGTAAGCAGATAATCCCAATTTACGACCTGAAATATCCAGTAACCATCCGGTTCAATGATCTGGGCCAGTTTCCGGATAAATTTTGGTAATTCCAGGGGTTTAAGAAATGAAAGCACATTGCCGATGGCAAAAACCATATTAAAACGAAATGACAGTAGATCAATATCGCGCATATCCAGACATAAATATGTGCCCTGAGGATGGTTCTGCTGTGCAAAATCGATCATATTCAAATCGTCATCAATTCCGACAACATCGCGCTGCAGATCAAAAAGTGCTTTAGAATACAATCCGGGGCCGCACCCCACATCCAAAATCCTTCCGGAAAAATGCTGCAAAAAGAAGAGTGTGGGTTCTTTAACCGGAAACAGATCGGCATAAAATGCCGCATTTTGTTCCAAGAATACCATAGCTATATTATAATAAATATTTCTTAAAGATAAAAATAAAAAAAACTTGAAAGAAATGAAACAATTATTAAATTGTCAATGATCTATTTACACAAAAATCCTTAAACATGGTGCCGGTAATAGCCAAATTCGTTGCTTAATAATACAAACGATGACCATTTTTGCGCACTAAATTGTTGAAATATAAAGTTTAATACAATATAAAAAGATGGGAAATCTTATGGCCTTTAAAACAGAACAATACGAAAAGCTTGGACAGTTTTATTTAGGTAAAACGTCAGGTATGGAAACCGATGAAATCGTGCTTTATGATTCCAAGGACCTGACCACTCACGCAGTCTGTGTGGGCATGACGGGCAGCGGCAAGACGGGGTTGTGCATTGCCCTGCTGGAAGAAGCGGCTATCGACGGTATACCGTCCATTATCATCGATCCAAAAGGTGATATGGCCAATTTACTGCTGACTTTTCCGGATTTGTCTGCGGACAGTTTTTTACCCTGGATTAATCAGGACGAGGCGCGAAAAAAGGGCATGTCAGCCCGGGAATATGCAGAAAACCAGGCGGATTCCTGGAAAAACGGACTGGCCCAATGGGGCCAGGACGGTTCGCGTATCAAAAAATTGAGACAGAGTGCCGAGTTTTGTATTTATACGCCGGGCAGTACGGCGGGAACACCTGTTTCCATTCTGGATTCCTTTTCCGCTCCGCCGCAGGAGATCCTTGACGAACCGGATTTGTTCGGTGAACAGGTCGGCACCACCATAACCAGTTTACTTGATTTTCTGGGTATGGATTCCGACCCGGTGAAAAGCAGGGAACATATCTTTCTCTCC
>JAFGEC010000330.1 GCA_016931775.1 Candidatus Zhuqueibacterota bacterium
CTGCCGAACCAGCCGTCCTGTCCCCCCAGCAACACAAAATAATTTTCATCCGGATCGGATAAGAGGGCAATAAATCGTGAATTGGCGCCGTAAAATGTGCGGTGTTTTTTGTCCTGCACCTGGTGTGCTGTTTTCATCAGAGAGCCATACGATCCGCCGACCGGATATTCCGCAATCCTGAAGCGTCTTCCTAACAGGGGAATATAAGCAAACGGATGAGAAAGCGCCAAACGATGCATATCACCCCAAGTGGGATACTTCCTGTATCTTTTTACTGTTTGTTCAAAAGCCGACTTTAAGCTGGAAGCGACCAGCACGGAATCTCCGGAAACCAGTTCTTTCCGGACCAGATTGCCGATTTGCTCAGCCGATAAAATCAAGTCGACGATATCTTTATCATATTTCTGAGTATAGTATTTTTCGGTAAAATAATATAACAAAATCTGATAGACGACAGGGCCTTGAGCAGAAGCTTCAAATTTTCCGTCCCAGTTTTTTAAAATTTGAAAGCATGTCGAATCGGACACGAGGTTTAACTGTGTCAGCTTGCGAACAAACATGGAACCGGTCTGCTGTGCCGAAAACACAAACACATCCTCATGCGAAGCCAAAACATCCTGTAATGTAAATGTATCCTTCTGCGAGAGCAGTTCGTAAAGTCGGTCGATACGGTCGTTGCCCGAAAAAAAGTAGCCAACCGGCGGTTCGCCTGAGGCAGGCCGATTATTGGAAGATGCGATATACCCTTTGGGTGGATCATAAATGTGCGGCAACCGGCCGCTCGAAAAATATCCGTACCACTGGTGAGCGGGATTTTTCGGATCGAGGACGAGGTCGGGAAAATAATCGTGCGAACGTTTTGGAATTTTTACGGCCAGTAACATACCGATGTGGCCCCGTGCATCTGCATACAGAAAATTCTGCCCGGAAACCGCATATCCGTCAAATGCCGCACAAAATGACGGCCAGTCCATCGCGGCATTTACACGCAGAAAACTTGAAAACTCGTCGGACGGCTGATGGCCGACCCATTTTAATGCCAGGACTTGATCCGATGACAGATTGAGTAGGGGCACATCCGACAATAACGGACCAACCGGGGTGGTTCGTACGGTTATTTTTTTATCACGCCAAAGACGCACTTTAATCGTATCCGGCCGTTCTTGAATGACAGAGTTATCTTTTATTTCATAAACATCACTGCTGGCACTCCGCATGTTTGTACCGGCCCAGGAGATATACGGATTCCGGCCGACAAGCACCATTGGAATGCCCGGGAACATGAGACCCAATACATGATAGGAAGGACATTTGTAGCCGGCGATCATCCAGGTATTGGGTAACTGTAAACCAAGATGCGGATCGGAAGCCATGATCGGAAATCCATCCTCGGTCTTTGCACCTGAAATCACATAGGCATTGCTGCCGGACTTTACTGCCGCGTCCAGCAGCGAACCGGATTGACTATAAAACGATGGTGTCGACGAGCTGCCCAGCTCAACAAATTGTGCCCAGATATCCGGAAACCAGGATTTTTGCCTTAATCGCAGCATTGAAAACCAGTTAAACCAGCTAACGTCAACCGAAACCAGGCGGCCGAGCACGAGTACATCCCGGATTGTCCACGGCTCTGGCCGAAGCGCCATATATTTAAACTCAAACGGATATTTTTTTGCCCGTTTCTGGTAACAATTTATTCCATCCACATAATTTTGCAGCCAGGTACGGGTTTTTTCCGGAAGTGTCATTATCATACTGTCCACTGCGGCATCCAATTGCAGTACCCGGATCGAGTGATCGATTTTCACCGCAAACGGACCGGCAGATTCCGCCAGTCTGCCCTGTGTAATTCTCCTCATCAGTTCCATTTGCGCCCAGCGCAAATGTGTGTGCACCATTCCCAGAAAAAAAGCGGCATCCCGGTCCGTTTGAGCATGGATAAATGGTACCATATGGGAATTCCAGTACAATGTTACCGGTAACTCCAATGGAATATTTTCAAGCGGAAATTGATCCAGCCGGTCTTTGGAGTTATTTCGGGAGGAACGCACAGTAAAAACGCCAATACAGGCGGAAATCAAAAGAAATATGACGGTTACGGGCAAAGCATACTTTTTCATAAAATAAAATCGAGCCACCACAGTGTGTTTTCCTTACAATAATTGAAAAGAATGTATAAAAAATTGAAGATACAAGTTAGACGTTCCGGGGATCGGCTCTTCTGTCACCGGCGAGTAAAAATTCAATATCAAAACGCAATCCGTTTTCGACACTCAATTTGATCGAACCCATTAATTGGCGTTCCACGAGATTTTTTACCAACTTTAGCCCCATGCTATCGCCGTCAAAAACGGAATTCGGATCGGAAATACCGACACCGTTATCACGTACCATAATTTGGATCAAATCTTTTTTATTTTTTTTGATATTGATCCATATTTTACCGGACGCTTTGTCGTTGAATGCATGTTTAAAACTGTTGGATACCAACTCGTTCACAACCAGCGAACAGGGTATAGCCTGATTGATATGCAAATGAAAGTCATCGATTTCAAAAACAGGCGATATTGTCTTTTTTCCCCCGTATAGTGAAAGCAGATATAAAACGATATCCTGGATATGGTCGGACATGCAAATTTCATCGAATCTTTCACTATTATAAAGTTGTGCATGAATAAGTGCCATGGCGTGTATCTTATCGCGAGCATCTCCGAACAAAACGACTGATCTTTGGTCGTTAACGCGTAAACTGCTCAAGTCCAATAGACTTGAGATAATCTGTAAATTGTTTTTTACCCGATGATGAATTTCCTGCAACAGGACTTCTTTTTCTTTTAAAGAAGCGTTAATTACATCTTGCGCCCATTGCCTTTGAAAGGATGCAGCAATAGTTTCAGCAGCGGTTTGCAGGGCATCAATTTCCGATTTACTCCAAATTCGATCTGCACGATTTTCGTCAAATCCCAGAAAACCCCACCAATCGTCCGCCACAATGATCGGCACTGCAATAAACGACTGTATTTGCTGCATTTCCATATACAGTTTGCCTTTTGGACTTGACGTTTTTCGATCGCCGATAAATGCCTCACCCTGTTTCAAACAATCATACACATCTCGTCCAAAGCCAGAAGTATAAAACATGGAATCCCCATCGTGAATCCTTATTCGGGGAGAAATAACATCACTATGCCATTCGTATCCGACACCTGGTAAAAAAACACCCTTTCCATCCGGCGTATTTTGAAGAATGTATACTCGGCACGACTCAATCGCCTCACCGAGTTTTTGTAAGCTGGCATGCAGGTCTTGTTCAAACTCGCAAGAGCGCAAAATTGACCGCGCCATAAAATTAACAGCCTCCAAAACCGCATCACGGCGATATAGTGTTCTTTCAAAAAATTTGCGACGTGAAATATCTTCAAATAAAACACCGACATGTTGGTTGGGCAAAGGAAACGCGCGAATGGAAAAATGGACCGGAGATTCCGTATCAAGAAGAATTTCAAAATTATCAGGCGTTCCGGAACGGATAACCTCAAATAATGTTTTTGAAAAATCTTTTCTATCAGCATTGAGCCAGACTTTTTCGACACTCACTCCCAGAGAATCTATATCGACTTTACCTAACAGCTGTTCCGCAGCAGGATTTGTATCCACAAGTTTGAGTGTGTTGCAATCATTCATATCAGATAAAATATAAACATGCAGGCCGATTTGCATGTTATTAACGATATCGACGTACTGCCGCAAAGCCTGTTTGATAACATTTTTCTCGATCCGTTCCTTGAAAATACGATTTACTTTTTCAATTGTCGCTGGCAAATTATCATGAAATCCGGTTGTTTTAGGAAGAAAATCCAATGCACCGGCTTTCATGACCTTGACCGCAGTCTCAACACGGGTATCCACCGTCAGAACTATAACAGCCAGAACAAGACCTTTTTCCTTAACGGCGTTCAAAAATTCCAGGCCATCCATAGAGGGTAAATGGTAATCCAACAGCACAATATCGGGCATTTCTTCCGCGGCACAAAGAAATTGAAAACCCTCGTTTCCATCGTTAAAAATCGTGAGATGATACTTTTCACCCTCAAGTGCACGTTTTATAAAATGGATATCATCTTCATTGTCTTCAACTACAAAAATATTTATGCTTTTATTTTTCATGCGCATGACCTAGCCTTCATTATTGACAAGTCTACAATCGCTGGTCGTAGCCCAATATTTACCCAACTGCCTTATTTTATTGATAAATTCAGCAAAGACAACCGGCTTGACAATATAATCATTCGCACCTAAAAGCAGCGCCTTTCTCACGTCATCCGCATTGGATGTGGTCGTCAACATCACAACAGGAATGAGCCGCAGCCTATTATCTTTTTTTATCTCAGAGAGCACTTCAAACCCGCTTTTTAAAGGCAGTTTAATATCCAATAAAATCAGCGAAGGCAGTGGTGAATTTCCACCAGAATACTGTTTCGATGCCTTGAGATAGTCAAGTATGGCCTGGCCATCCTTTAACCAAACAAAATTTTTTACAAAATGCCCGTTTTGGAGCAAGGCCTTTTTTACAAGCCTGGCATGATCTTCTTCATCTTCCACGAGTAATAACAAATCAAGTTTCTGCATTTGGTTCTCTCCCGGAAATTGTAAAATAAATTGTCGCTCCCTTGTTTTCGCCCCCCGAAGTTGCCCAAATCTTACCATTGTGCCGCTCAATAACTTTTTTACAAAATGTCAACCCCATCCCAACGCCTTCAGTATTGACTTTTTTGAGTCGTTCACCCGGTCGAAATATTTTTTCAAGTTGATCACCGGGTATCCCGATCCCATCATCTTTAACGAAAAATGCTTTCTTTTCATAACCGACAGTAATAATTTTGGCTCCATAATTGAGTGAATTTATTATTAGATTTTGAAATACACCCTGCATCCTGACTTTATCCCCTTGAATATGGGGCATTATATTTATCTTAAACTTTACCCCCTTTTTCTCCATAACCAGCGAAAGGTCTTTGAGCACATTATTTACCAGTTCAGTAGGATCGATATTTTCGACCGGATATTTTACTGTATTTAACCGCGAGATATCCAGTAAACTAAGCACCAATTTGTGCATTCGTTCTGCATTTGTTTGCAAACGCTTCAAACAATAGACACCATTATTATCCAATTTATCCTTGTACGTTTCCAACAACTCAGTTGCATATCCCGCCATGGATATCAGTGGAACCTGAAGGTCATGCGATGTGATATAAACCAGTTCTTCCAGAGATTCATTGCTCGCCTGCAACGCAAATTCATATTTTTTTTGCTCGGTTACATCATCAAAAACAGAAACAATTTCATTATGGGGTAACCGGTAGATATAATTTTCACGCCATCCCTTCAATCGATTCTCCTCATAGAATGAGACGGGATGGTATTCCGACTCGCCCGTTTGATAAACTCTTTGAAAAACCTTCAACAAGCCAAAATTTATTATTCCAGGAATAACTTCCGACACCTTTTTCCCAATGACATTTCCCTTTTCAATCTTTTCAATTTTTTCGGCCGATTGATTGACGTCCTTGATAATAAATTCCCGCCCGTTTTTGCAAGCCTGAAATACAACAACACCTGATTTTATTGTCATAAACAACTGACGATACCTCTCCTCTTCGATACGTAATTGTACGATAAGGGGTTTTATCGCAAAATAGAATAAGAACAAACCGATTACAATAACCATAATAGAGACGATCCATGAAAAAATCGAAGCACGATAAAACGGCGTTCTTATCTGATCAATGTCAACTTTGGCCATGAAATAAACATCAATATTTCTTAAATAAGAGTGGGCAAAAATAACCTCACTCCCCCGGTAATCCTTAGCTAAAAAAGCACGAACCTTTGTTGTATCGTGAGGAAACGGTTGAGGAGTATTGACAATATAATCGAGAGTTGATTTTTCAATAAATCGGGAAGCAAGGATTTCAGTTCTATTTAACGAATCACGCCGGTAAAAAACACAATCTCCTGTAGGCCCAAGGATGGAATTTTTTGAAAAAATGGAAAACAAGTGTTCTAGAGACCGCTCGTCAATGGTTCCTGCTGAATCGGTTTGATTTGCTAAATACAATCTAAATACATCATCTATCTGTTTCACCTCAGTCGAAACCACATTGGAAACCCAGGACCGCGTTGAATCTAAAGCATTGCGGTACAACTGGGTTATAAATGTAATTCCAACAAGCAGGACGATGGAGATAAAAATAACAACCAGAGCTCCGACTCTTTGTATCGGTTTGTTTCCTAACATTGTTCTTCCTTAAATGACCGCATGCGCCCGCAGCTTTTATTAAATTGGGAAACCAACAATAAAGTTCGTTCCACCCGTCCGATCCAAATGTATCGATCCCTTGAGCTGCTTTTCAATTAAATTTTTGGCCAACTTGAGTCCGAGATTTTTCGAGTCAAATACATTATAGTCAGCAGGGATTCCGACGCCGTTATCCTTTATCATTAAATGAACATTATTATTTTTTTTAAAAAATTCAATAATTATCCTTCCGTCCCTTCGATCCTTAAACGCGTGTTTAAAACAGTTGGCGATCATTTCATGCACTGCAAGTAAAAAAGGAATCACAACCTGGACGGGAAGAAAAATTTCCTTGCTTAAAAGTATGTTCTCGATACTCTTATCTTGACAGTGAACGGAAGACAAATAATCATATACCTGTTTTAAAAGATTGCTGATTTCCACTCTGTCAGAATGATGACTTTTATATAATTGAGTATAAACCAGGGAAATCGTTTGAACCTTATCGCGTGTATCGGTAAAAAGTTCAATTGCCTTCCCGTCGTCGATACGGAGACTGCCAAGGTCCAGCAGGCTGGAAATGATTTGTAAAGTATTTTTAAATCGATGATATATTTCATGCGTGGCCGTAGTTTGCGGTTCTTTCAAATCTGACGAAGCATCCTGAATCGTCATTTTATCGGCCGGTGATTGCTTTCCGGGACTACTCGGTGGCTTGATTCGATAAGCCTTTTCAAAAAGTGCGGCCATGCGATGTTTGGCGACCGGAAACGTTAAATAATCAAAAGCGCCCTGACGAACAGCCGCAACAGCATTTTCTACAGACGGTTTTTCCGTCATTATGACAACATGGATATAGGGATACAAACTTTGGAACTGTTTAATTAACTGGATGCTGTTCATCTCAGGCCAGCGATCATTCAGCAGTACGAACTCAAACGTCTGTTTTTCACAAGCTATGAGGGCTTCGGATGGAGAGCCAGCTATTTGAACGGTATGACCGATTTCCGATATTTTATTTGCCGTGGATTGACAAATCTCTTTTTCATGATGTACAACCAAAACGTTCAACATTTTTTTCCTCAAAAACGCAATAACACTGGACGGAAATCAGCCTTTCCATGAACGTAGGCACAGTATAGTCCGGTATTTTAAAAAAAATTCAACTTTTAAATTTTTATCTAGAATTTTTTTTTCGCACCTCTTTTCATTGATTGAAAAGGGTTTAATGTGTTGCAAGCCCGAAGAGGCAAAAAACAGAGTGCACGAGAGTAAGCGAGCCTTCGCCTATGTATAGCGGCAAGTTTTCCTACAACAACAATCACAGGTCGTTTACTGTTCAACATTCCTCCCCTCCGAATTAGAATTGCCGACCCGTAAAATACTATTACTTTAAAATAATCAATTCAAAATAAAAATCAAGTAAATAATTCTTGTACACGTAACATCTCAGTTGTGGGTGGAAGGTGCGCCGCACCGGCCCTCGACATCATTACAAACAATTAAATTACATTAACTTAGCGAAAGGAGGTGCGTCGCACCTGTTCTGTCCCACCCGAAACTGAGGTTTTACTTGTACACGTCATTGACTGAGCTCTCACTTTTACCCCCAGCCAGCCCGTTTTTATTTTAACATAAAGCGGCTCGATTTATCTGTCAGGTTGTATTCTATTGGATTTTAAAAATGGCCGAGGCCTCTCCGTATTGCACAACTGAATATTGCCTCTCATTATTTTTTAGTAGAGGACTAATTCTTTAAATATTTGGCAAGTAACAAAAAGAGATAAAAAAGATGAATCAAAATTCCGATCAACGTATATAACAAGTTCACCACGGGATTGCCTGTGTACAGAAATGACTCAGTCACCCAAAATGTAGGAAATACGCCTGCTAAAAACCGCCAATTTGAGGTCATAAAATAACCGGCAAGGGGTGCAAACAAAACAATACCAACAGCTTTTGAAAGAGCAAGACCTTCAACTTTGTTTCCGGCATAGACGACAAGAAATAAGAGTACAATCGGCGTTTCCAAAGCGATCATGATGGCTATGGGAACAGATGCAAAAACGCCGGGGCCGGGTGTATTTGTCAGCAATTGATAAATAAAAAAGAAAGCAAAACTGGCGATTGTGGGTGCCAGAATGCGAAACCATAAATATCCCGATTTTCGTAACGGTGTGATGGCGATGAAAGTGCTGATATCTTCATCACGCTCATCCAGAAAAATATATCCAATAACCATACCGAACATCATAGGTGGTAAAAACGCGAAACATATTTTGATAAATGTCATATGTGGGGTCAAATCCACTTTCCATCGTGAAAAAAGCAGCGAATTGAGCAAGGGAATTGCGAACCGTACAAAACCGATAATAATAAGCGGCGCGAGAAATACCAGTGTGAGCATTGAATCGCGGTAAATGTTGCGCAGGTCGGCAATCACCAGGGCGAGTATTTTTTTCATCCGAATTCTCCGTGTATAAGCCGTTCGATTTGCCTCTGCGCGGCCCAAACTGCTGCAATCATCCATATAAGAAGGCTGATATAAGCCATAAACACATCTGTTACAGGACAATCATAAAATGATGCGCTCAAAAGAATCAGAGCAGCCTTTGTGGGCCATAAATAAAAAATGCGAGATTGAAAAATTTGAAAGAAATCGATCGCCGGAATCAATAGAAAAATTGTATAAACAATCGAGCGGAAAAAATAATGGTTCAAATTTTTGGATCGTACAACGACGATGAGTCCAAAAGCGGTATAAAATATCGAACTGCAAAGCACGACATAGCAAAAATGGAAAATAAAATTTATCCATCCCAAAACAGCCAGAGTGATCACATAACTCGTCAGAAAAGCCATCAAAGCCAAGGATATAATTTTGCCCAGTACATATTCCTTTGCAGACATGGGTGTTACAGCCAGAACATGCAGAATCCTTTGGCCTTTTTCCAACAGGACCAATCCTCCCACAAAAAAAAAGCCCAATACACAGATATCCGTAAATAAGAAAAATATCAGCAGTGGGATTCGGAAATCGCCGGGAACACTCTGAAGAACGGCAATATATATAATTGCGATTAAAAGATAGACATAATAAAAACCGTACTTGAATTGGAAACGTATGTCGTTTCTTAAAACAGCAACCCACCTCATATTAAATCCCGTCCAGTGGTTTGGATAAATATATCATCCAGATTCGCCTCCAGGGTATGCATGGTTTCGATCTGTCCGGATTGGATGATATGAAAAAAGTTTTTGTTTGCCGCAAGATTTTCCAAATCGTATTCAATACGCTGAATTTTGCCGTTTTGACGGTATTCAATCCTGACCATCTTTCTGCCGTATTTAAGTTTTAACTCGCGAGGAGAATCGATGAGCCGTAATTGTCCGTCGACAATAAACGCCACCCTGTCGCATAAATCCTCAGCCACGTGCATATCATGTGTTGTTAAAAACACCGTGACCCCGGCCTTTTTTTGTTCGAAAATAATGTTTTTAATACGCTTGGCATTCGCCGGATCCAGTCCGGCAGTGGGCTCGTCGAGAAAAACGACCTGCGGATGATTAAGAAAAGCACGGCAAAAATTCAATCGCATTTTCATACCTTTTGAAAAGGCGCTGACACGAGTGTGCAATTCCTTTTCCAAGCCGACCATGGCTAAAAGTTTTGATGGCTCTGCGGTCGCCTCGGAATACAAAGAACGAAAAAAATTCAGGTTTTCAAGAGCGGTAAATTTATTGTACAGGTTCGGGAATTCGAAAGCGACACCAATGTTTTCATAAAACCTGCCGCTGATATTCACCAGCTCTTTGCCCATTACCTTCACACTACCGGAGTAATTTTTCAATAATCCAATAAGGATATTTTGCGTCGTGCTCTTGCCGGCGCCGCTGGGCCCCAGGAAACCGAAGATTTCTCCGGGAGAGATACAAAAATTGAGCCCCTTGAGCGTCGGTTCGGCATTTCCCGGATAAGTAAATTTCAATTCATCCGCCTGAATCACGCATTCCTCCAAATAAAAAGACCATCCACCAATAGTTCCACCAAAAGCTCGACGGTCTCCTGGAAATACTGTTCCCCTATTTCATTCTTATGCATTCCAAGAGTATAGATCGCCCGCACGGCGTTGATAATCAATTCCGGCTTGCGTTTTATCATTTTTCCCTCCTGCTGCCATTTTTGCACAAGCGGCAGCAGAAAATCCATATCCTGGCCGGTGTGTAAAGCCAGTTTGTGTTCGGGCAATTTCCTCATTAAAAACTGGTACTCATCGGTCGTGTATAAACGTTTAAGAAAAGGATTCTGCCAAACCATTGAAAAGCCGGTCAACAGCAGTGTTTTAAAAAGATCCGGATTCATTTCAGATGTCGATTCAAGAAAAAGCTGCTCGCGCAGTTTTTTTTCTTCGAGCAGAAAAATGTCGAAATAGAGTTCTTCTTTTGATTGGAAAAAACCGTAAAACGATCCCTTGGCGATCCCAACGGCATGAGTTAAATCATCGATACTGGTTTTTTTCAGGCCGTAGCGGGAAAACATATCCTTACCGGCGGCAATCAACGCCTGACGGATGGCTTCTTTTTGCTGCTGGTTGAATTGTGGCGACATAATATTAAAACCATATGACTATTTAATTTTTTTAGTCATATAATATATAATAAATGTTATAAAATGTCAATCTTTTTTTTCCAATCCCGCAAAAAAAAACGCGGCGGATGGGACCGCCGCGTTTAATAAATTTATCATTCTTTAAAAACGATCGGGAAAGAAATTCGAACGGAGACGGTTTTGTCCCGTTGTTTGGCCGGGTGCCATCTTGTTTCCTTTACGGCGTTCACAGCCGCCTCATCGAGTGCTTTTACGCCACAGCTTTTATTTACCTTGACATTTTGTGAAAGCCCCTTGACATCGACAGTGACCTGTATATACGTAATCAGCTTTTCCCCCTGTTCGAGCCATTCATTTGAAAACTTTAATTTGGCGGCTATAGTCTCATATCCTCCGATAGGCTCCGGGGCTTCATCATATGCGACAAAAACCATTTTCTCATCGGAAGGTGCAGGTGGAGGCGGCGGGGGAGGTTCCTCTGATTCAGGCTTCACGGATGTAGGCGGTGGCGGTGGAGCCTCCTCTGATATCGGCTTCGGGGAAAACAACCGATCCGCCGGTATGGTAATTTTTTGTGCTTCAATAATCGCCGTTTCCAGTTCAAATTTCAACTGTGTGGATTTTTCGACTTTAACAAAAACGTTATCCATCGCGACCGACTTGTAACCGATAAAATGTACAACCACCTTGTACTTGCCGGGTGGCACGTGGATAATAGAGAAATTGCCTTCCCGATCCGTAGCCGCGCCCATTGTGGTACCTTCAATCAGCACGTTGGCCCCGGGCAGCGCCTCACCGGTTTTTTTGTCAATCACCTGCCCATATATCTTTCCCGTTGTTCCCGGCACCGGTTTTTCCGCCGGTACCACAGCTTGAACCTGATTTGCTGACTCCTCAGCACGGGTTATATACCAGGACAGCGGAAGGATAAGTAAAACAAGTAAAGCAATATACAATCTGAATTTAAAAGGTGAAATTTTTTGCATTTTTTGTTCCTCCATTTGATATTGTACACGGTTCAGCAATTTGTGACGCCGCTTGATCAGAGCGGTTGCCGATGAAAAACTCCACTGCGGTTCGAGCATTCGATCGGCTATTTGAACCAGATATCTGGAATAAAACGTCTTATTTAAACGGCATTTCTCCACCGCCTCATCATCACAAGCCATTTCCCGGTATTCATAGAGTCGTTCATTCAGCAGCCAAACCAGCGGATGAAAAAAATAAAGCGCCTGGACCAAAATCTGCAAAAACTGGATCACACCATCCCGGCGCCGGATATGTGCCAGTTCATGTTCAGTCAAGACCTCCCGACACTCCAGAGGTAAATGGAGCCAAAACGATGGAAAATAAAGCTTTTGCGGAAACAAACCGATACTCATGGGAGAAGAGATCATCTCGGATTTGTATGTTTTAATTCCCGTTTGCGGTACTGTACCCAGAAACGCGCTTTCGCTGAGTTTTCGCCGCATTCTGACTGTCGAGCACAAATTGAATATAAAAAAGCTAAAAACGGTTAAACACCAAACGACAAATAACAGACTCCATAGGGATAAAAAAGGTTGATTAACCGCTTGTTCGAAAACGGAGATATCACCAATGGCAGCTGCCCTCAAACCGGCAGGTAATATTCGATTTGGGCCTTGCATAACAAACGGAAAAAACGGTGGCAGCAACAATTTGGCCAAGCCAATGACGCCGACGATATACCGGACATGTGCGGGAGTCCGCCGTATTAGATGCAACACAAGAAAAACAAGGGCCAGAAAAGCGGTATTTTGCACTACAACCCAGCCAAAATAAACACCCCAATATAGTCCGGCCTGATTTAAAAAATCGGTCATTGCTCCTCCCCTTTCACCTGTGCTTCTTTTTCATTCAGATATTTTTTTATCAGGCCGATCTCATCACGCGACAGGTCATTCATGTTGATCAGACAACTTGCCATCGCGGGTATTGAACCCCTGAAAACCTTGGAAACCATTTGAGTCAACTCGGCTTTCACGACATCGGGCCGGCTGATCACTGGTTTATAAAAGTTTACCAGACCTTTTTTCGAAACATCAAGATATCCTTTTTTCACCAGAATATTCATCATGGTTTGAATGGTTGTGTAAGCTTTTTCACCGTTGGCGAATGCATGCTCTAAAACCTCCCGCACACTGGGTGCATCCCCAAGCTGCCATACGGCTTCCATTATTTCCCATTCTACCGGTGTCAGTTTTTCCCTGTCCACGATATCTCCTAAAATTTTCATCAATCTACTAATTACATAGTAAGTATACTAAAATTTTAATATCTTGTCAAGTCTTTTTTTCATTTTTTTTTAACACACACGGGTATATTTTAAAATCACTACCGTCGGTGTTCGCGACACGAACAGACGCGACCGCGAGAACCTGTTTAAATCGCCGAGTATATCCTCAGGCTCGGGTGGAATCGTACTGATGCAACGTACTTGCTTTTGCCAAATTTAAGTTGGCGAGAACCACTGTGTCGCATTTCTATACTTAACTGTCCTGATACAGTTTTAGATTAATATAGGAGATAAAAATGAACCGCAGAACTTTTGTAAAAACCGTATCCGCTGTTTCGTTATCGGCGGGTTCAACGTCAGTAATTGGACAGGAATTGGTGCCGATCTCCCTCCCAGAACCGGAAAAAGATGGCGGCAAATCCGTACTCGCAGCCCTGCAGGCGCGAAAAACAACCCGCAACATAAGCAGTAAAAAACTGCCACTGCAAATACTCTCCAATCTCCTCTGGGCGGCGTTCGGTGTGAACCGCGAGAGGGCATCATTTGGTAAACCTGGTAGGACCGCTCCCTCTGCCAGCAATTCACAGGAAATCGATCTTTATGTTGCCCTTCCGGAGGGAGTTTACCGGTATGAGGCGGGTTCACATCGACTCGATCCAGTGGTAACCGGAGATTTTCGTAACAGGGCGGGCAGAGGGGGTGCAGCGGCAGCCCCGGTTAATATTTTTTACATTGTCGATCGAACGAAATACGATCTGGGAGAGGGTCAGCCCGACCGATCCATCGGAGATCCTGAGGTGCAGAAATCATATTATTAGGGAAATTTGTTTTTCTGTTCACGGCTGTTCACGCACAGCGAATGGCCGGAATGGCATGGCTCGAATCGTGAGTGCAGAGTCACCGGATTGACCGAATTTGATGCTGAA
This sequence comes from Candidatus Zhuqueibacterota bacterium, assembly GCA_016931775.1. Taxonomy (GTDB): domain Bacteria; phylum Zhuqueibacterota; class Zhuqueibacteria; order Residuimicrobiales; family JAFGEC01; genus JAFGEC01. The sequence continues at coordinate 14,094 of JAFGEC010000330.1, forward strand.
ATATGGGTTATTTTTAATCCTCCAGAAACAACTCCACAACCTCTTCCGCCGAACGGGCATTCCGCAACAATTTACAAAACGACCTCGATCCGGCTATTTTGGCAATATCCGATAATGCGGCAAGATGCGGTCCGGATTGGTCAGGTGGAGCCAAAAGCAAAAAGAAAAGATGCGACGGCTGTCCATCCATGGCATCAAAATCACAGCCATCGGGTGATATCCCCAATGCTACCGTCAAATCGTTCACCGCGTCTGTTTTGGCATGGGGTACCGCAATACCGGCCTCCAAACCCGTACTGGCAAGCTCTTCACGCGTGTTCACTGCCTCAACCACAGCCTCCATATCATTAATTTTGCCCGCATCCATCAAAATTTGCACCAGCTCACGAATAACGTCGGGCTTTACTTTGGACTCTAATGGCACCTTTACAACTTCAGTACTAATCAGCTCTGCAATAGTCATACGTAATCCTCTAAAAATTTATTGATTTCTCCTTAAATCAATGATGAATACATCTGCCAAACGTGTTCATCATCCTTTACAACCAGTACGGAACAGGGGACGGATCGCAAAGCGCGTTCGACCTCGTTGTAAAACTCATCCCTCCTGCTGCGGGTACGTGAAAGCTCACCGATGACGAGCAAATCGTATCGACCGTCTTTTACCTCGTTCAAGATTTCCTGGTTGACGCTCCCCGAAGTGCTTTTGGTATCGATGACGACACCTTTAACGCGGGCCAATTCCAGCACGTGATCCAGATATCTTTTAGCATCCGCTTCCAGATCACGGGCATACTCCTCCTGTTCCTGTTTGAAAAAAATCCTTGCCTTTAGCAAATCGTCCAGCGCTTTGGTATTAATCACATATTGCGCGGTCAATTCGGCACCGGTAAACTTGCTGAGGCAGATGGCGTATTGCGCCGCTGTAATGGATTGTTCGGTCCCGTCGATGTACACCAAAATTTTTTTAACCGGGCTCATCACTTATTCTCTCTCCAATTTGGATGGTTGTTCCAAACGCTCCTTGACTTTTTTCATCAATACAAAAGCGTCTCGCTCGTTTTCCTCCAGCCGGTGCTGAATAAACCGGACCTGATCGGACAACTGGGGAATGGCGATTTTTTCCAGCGCATTCACCTTTCGGATGGTTCTCCGGACCTCATCCGCCAAACGCAATACGGATATTTTAAGTTCAGCCAGTTTGCCCAGCACAATAAGCACCTTGCGGAATTCATTCACTGCATCATCGATCCAAAAGCTCGTATTAGCGGGGCTGTAATACGGTGGATTTGCCTGAAAATCAGTATCCACGATCGGGATGGATACACCCATTATACGGCGTTGACCGAGTTTAATCGTTGTTTTCATATTGATGGCGCTGCACAGAAAGCAAACGTTCAACTTACCCATATGCAATACGGCTTGTTCAAGGGATTTATAAGCGGCTTCCAGCGCTGTTTCCAGTTGCTGCTGATGGTCCACACATTGATCCACCAGGTTTAACAATTCAATAATCAGTATGTTGCGTTTCTGATCCAGCAGGTCGTATCCTTGCCGGGCGAATTGTAATTCTTGCCGGATTTTGATCAAATTGGTTTTTGTCGGTGCAATGTTGGCCATATTTTCTATTTCTCCTCAGGTTCCCAATAGATAAAACCTGAACCAGCCTTCCTTATTATTTTAAATAAAACTTTTCAATTTCTTCTTCAGTAATACGGTGCAATTCCTCTGCCGGCAGTATTCTTAAAACTTCCCACCCGAGATCCAGGGTCTGTTCGATACTCCGGTTATCGGTCGTCTTTTGCGACACAAATTTCCGTTCAAAGGCCTCCCCAAATTCCATATAATTCATGTCCAATGGTGTCAACTCTTCTTCACCGATAACAGAAGCCAGATTTCGTACGTCTTTAACATAACTATAGGCGGCGAACAATTGGCTGGCCAGGTGGGGATGATCTTCACGGGTCAATCCTTCTCCGATGCCATCTTTCATCAAACGGGACAGTGACGGCAGGCCGGCCACAGGAGGATAAATACCCCGGCTGTGCATTTCCCGTTCAAAAACAATTTGTCCCTCGGTAATATACCCTGAAAGATCCGGAACCGGGTGCGAGATATCATCATTCGGCATGGTGAGAATGGGCAACAGCGTAATAGAACCAGTATTGTCCTTGATCATACCGGAGCGCTCGTAAAGTTCGGCCAGGTCGGAGTAAAGGTAACCCGGATATCCTTTTCGTGACGGTATTTCGCCACGGATGGTCGATATCTCACGCAGGGATTCACAATAATTGGTCATATCGGTTAAA
>JAFGEC010000331.1 GCA_016931775.1 Candidatus Zhuqueibacterota bacterium
ATTCTGGGCAGCCGGGGTCATAACGAGTTGCTCAGGTACTGGTATGCAGGCAGGAGTGTGTAAATGGAAAAAAGTATCGATCCGGCTGTGAATGAATTATTGAAAAAATCGAACGGCGCCTCCACCGTGTGGCAGCGTGCGGAAGCGATGTTGCCCCAATGCGGATTTGGGGAACTGGGTGTGTGCTGCCGTATCTGTTTTATGGGACCTTGCCGTATCGATCCGTTTGGCGAAGGCCCCCAGGTCGGTGTGTGCGGTGCGACAGCACAGGTGATCGCCGCACGTAATTTTGCCCGTATGATAGCCGGTGGAGCAGCCGCCCATTCCGATCACGGCCGCGATGTGGCAAATGCTCTGTTGACCGCGGTTGAAAATCCGGATGCCGGTTACCGCATCAAGGATACGGCCAAACTGTATAAAGTGGCCGGGTATTTCAATATTGATTTGAAAAATAAAAAAGTAAACGATATTGCCCGTGAAACGGCGATTGCCGCGCTGGCGGAATTCGGACAACAGACCGGTCCGTTACGCTTTATTCAACGCGCACCGCAGGCACGTCGTGAGATTTGGCAGCGATTGGGCATCACACCCCGCGGTATCGACCGGGAAATCGTTGAAATAATGCACCGGACAACCATGGGTGTGGATCAGGAACATACCAATATTATGCTGCAGGGGATGCGCGCCTCTCTGGCCGACGGCTGGGGAGGGTCCATGGTCGCAACAGAGTTGCAGGATATCCTGTTCGGCACACCATCGCCCATTCGGGGACAGGTCAATTTAGGTGTTCTGTCGGAAAACGAGGTGAATATTGTGGTGCACGGCCATGAGCCGGTTTTATCTGAAATGATCGTGCTGGCAGCCCGGGATGAAGAAATGCTGGCTCTGGCCAGATCAAAAGGCGCCGCCGGTATCAATCTTACCGGGATCTGCTGTACCGCCAATGAAATTTTGCTGCGCCACGGTATTGCCGTCGCCGGGAATTTCCTGCAGCAGGAACTGGCGGTTGCCACCGGCGCCGTGGATGCCATGATCGTGGATGTGCAGTGTATTATGGCCTCGCTGGGAGAATTTTGCAGACATTATCATACCAAACTGGTGACAACCTCCCCCAAGGCCAAAATGGACGGTGTGACCCATATCGAGTTTACGGAACACGAGGCCCTGGAAAAGGCAAAAGAGATCGTCAAAATAGCTATCGAAAATTTTCCCAATCGTGGTGCCGTGGATATTCCCAAACATAAAATGGACCTGGTGGCCGGATTCAGTCATGAAGCCATTCTGTATATGCTGGGCGGCTCGTTTCGTGGTTCCTATACACCGCTTAATGACAACATTATCAACGGCCGCATCAAGGGCGTGGCCGGTGTGGTGGGCTGTAACAATCCGAAAACACCCCACGACGTGGCCCATGTGGAACTGGTCAAAGAATTGATCGCCAACGATATCCTGGTCGTGCAAACCGGGTGTTCAGGCATCGCTTGTGCCAAGTCCGGCCTGATGACGCCGGAAGCAGCGGTACAGTTTGCCGGACCGGGACTCAAACAAGTATGCGAAACGGTTGGGATGCCGCCGGTACTGCATTCCGGCTCGTGTGTGGACAACAGCCGTATTCTGGTTGCCTTGTCTGAAATGGTAACCACCGGTGGCTTGGGTAACGATATCAGCGATCTGCCGGTAGCCGGTGCCGCTCCGGAGTGGATGAGTGAAAAGGCAATCTCTATCGGACAATATTTTGTAGCCTCCGGCGTATTTACCGTATTCGGCGTCGGCTTGCCCGTATTCGGCAGTCCGGTATTCAGGGATTACCTTTTTAAGGATTTGGAAAAACTGGTGGGCGGCAGCTGGGCGATGGAAAAGACGCCAGCTGAAATGGCGGCCCGTATGATCGACCACATCCGCAAAAAACGCGAAAAGCTGGGCATCAGCAAGGCCAAGGAACGGGTGTTGTACGACATGGAAATGCGGAGAGAGCTGGTGGTGTGATGTCAACTCATATAAGATTTTTTACTAGTATGCGATACTTTTATGTTTAACTAAAAGAGTCCTTGTTTTTTTTGAAAGTAAAGTTTAACTTAGTCTAAAAAGTAGACTAAGTTAAGTGAGGGAAAAATGATTCAAGTAAATATTCACGAAGCGAAAACTCACCTTTCCAAACTTATCGCTAAAGTTTTGGATGGTGAAGAAATCATCATCGCTAAAGGGAATAAGCCAATCGTAAAGCTCGTAGAGTATACATCTGAAAAGCAAAAACGTACATTGGGATCCGCCAAAGGCCAAATTTTTATCGCGGACGATTTTGATGAACCTCTTGATGATTTTAAGGAATACATGTTTTGAGATTTCTTTTGGACACTCATACTGTATTATATATTGCACAAGATAATCCTCGACTTGGTACCGAGACAAAAAAAATATACATGAATGAAAACAATGAACTCTTGTTGAGTATTGTGAGCGTTTGGGAAATGGCGATAAAAACGAGTTTAAAAAAATTATCCCTTCCAGGAACATTATCCGAATTTGTAAAGAAACATGTAAGAGCAAAAAAAATTGATATACTTCCTGTAATGCTGAGTCATATATTTCTTTTAGAGAATTTAACTTTTTTTCATCCCGATCCATTTGACAGAATGATAGCGGCACAGGCGATAGTCGAAAATATTCCGATTCTCAGCAAAGACAATATTTTTGACGAGTATTCGGTTCGAAGAATCTGGTAAGTCCGGGTGGGTACGCGCAAAAATACTGTCATAGTTAGTTCAAAAAGGAAATGCATGTTCTCAGTCTATTTTATGAGAAATTTAGATTTTTTTTTGTAACTGTTTAATAATAATATTAAAACTGGAATTTATCATTATCACAGGCGATAAATAACAACTTCTAACGGAGCCCCTTCATGTCAAAACTCATCGCCACCCGCGCCATACGCGGGGCGCATCATTTGGTAGAGCGAGCCGAAAAAAGTCTCGCAGATCTTTTACAGGCAAAATCGGCGGATACCAAAGTCGAATTTCCCAACACTGCTTACTATCTGCCCATTTCATACGGCATGTTGGGCATAAGGATCGAAAAACTCGGCCAATTGCAGGATCTGGTGGACGAAGCGAAAAAATTGCTGCCGCCTGTGCCCACGGATACACTGTGGGTACCCTATCTGGGCCATACTCTGGATGCCGGTATGGCTGCACTGTTCGCCGATGAAGTCATCGAGGCGATTAAATATGCCGGTGAAAGTCTTCCGTATACAATCGAGATGAATCCGACGAACGGCAATTTGTGGCTCGGTGCCGCATCCGATGTGATCATGCGCGAGCGGGGCATTGAATTCGTTGACGGCACGGCGCCGGGATTTGCGGCAATTGTGGGCTGTGCTCCCACTAACGAGATTGCCGTTAAAATCGCCCGTGAGCTGCAGGAAAAAAATTTGTACGTATTTATGTCTGCCGCCACCAATGGTAAATCCATTGCCCACCAGTTGCAGGAAGAAGGCGTGCAGCTGGGGTGGGAAACCCGCCTTGTACCTTTCGGCGATGATGTCACCGCAACAATCCATGCACTGGGTTTTGCCACACGTGCGGCCCTGTCATTCGGCGGTGCGCAGCCGGGGGATTATAAAAAGATCCTGCAGTACAATAAAAACCGGATATTCGCATTTGTACTGGCCTTTGGCGAGGTGGATGATGAAAAACATGCCCAGGCTGCCGGGGCGATTAATTTCGGATTCCCCACCGTAGCCGATACCGATATCGGCCAGATTTTACCGACAGGTATTTGCACCTATGAACATGTGGTTTCACCTGTTCCCCATGAAACCATCGTCACCAAAGCCATCGAGGTACGCGGGCTAAAATTGAATATTTCCAAGGTGCCGATTCCCGTTCCATACGGGCCGGCTTTTCAGGGTGAACGGGTGCGCAAAGACGATATGTACGTGGAACTGGGCGGAAGTAAAAAATCCGGATTCGAGTACGCCGTTACCCGGCAAATGGATCAGGTAGAGGACGGCAAAATTACAGTGATCGGACCGGAAATCGACGATGTGGAAGAGGGTACCGGGCTTTCCGTCGGCATCTGGGTCGAGGTTGCCGGCCGAAAGATGCAGCCGGATTTCGAACCGATCCTTGAACGCCAGATTCATGATTTTTTGAATTGTGCCCACGGTATTTTTCATATGGGCCAGCGTGATATCAACTGGATCCGCATCAGTAAAGAGGCCAAAGCCGCCGGGATTAAATTTTCTCATTTCGGGTCTATTATTCACGCCATGTATCACACCGAGTACGGTACAATTATGGATAAAGTCCAGGTGACAATTTATACCGATCCGGACCAGGTTGAGAAGCTCATCCAAACCGCCCGGAAATCTTATCAGGAACGCGATGAACGCTTGGCCGGTTTGACCGATGAATCGGTGGATATTTTCTATTCATGCCTGTTGTGTCAATCTTTTGCGCCCAATCACGTCTGCATTATCACTCCCGAAAGGTCGGGCCTGTGCGGTGCCTATAACTGGCTGGACGGCAAGGCGGCTTATGAAATCAAGCCGGCCGGTCCCAATCAGCCGGTGGAAAAAGCGCGGATTATCGACGGCACACGGGGGCAGTGGTCGGGAGTGAATGATTACGTATTTATCCATTCTCATAAAACGCTGGAATCATTCAATGCCTACAGTATTATGGAATTCCCAATGACCTCGTGCGGTTGTTTTGAATGCATTTCCTGTATTCTCCCCACCTGCAACGGTATTATGACGGTGTACCGGGATTTTACCGACATGACCCCCTGCGGTATGAAGTTTTCCACACTGGCCGGTTCTGTAGGCGGCGGACAGCAAACACCCGGATTTATCGGCCACAGTAAACAGTATGTGGGCAGTAAAAAGTTTATCAGTGCCGAGAGCGGCATTCTGCGGCTGGTTTGGATGCATAAGAGTTTAAAAGAAGAGCTGAGGGCTGTCATTAACAGCCGGGCAGCCGAACTGGGAGTTGAAAATTTTATCGACAAAATCGCCGACGAATCTGTGGGAACGGCCGAAGAACAGGTTTTCGAGTTTATCTCACAGGTTAATCATCCCGCATTGACCCTGCCGTCGCTGTTTTAACGAGCAGGAAGCTTATCGTATGCCGGTAACAATTGCAATCACGGGAAAAGGCGGTGTGGGTAAATCCACCATCGCGGCACTGCTGGTGCGGCATCTTGTCCGTTTGGGCAAAGGATCAATTTTGGCCGTCGACGCGGATTCAAATGTCAATTTAAACGATCTACTGGGTGTGCCGGTGGGTGAAGCGGTCGGTGCGATTCGCGAAGAGATGCGGGACAAGGTCAATAACATACCCGGCGGCATGTCCAAACAGCAGTTTCTGGAATATAAAATTCATACCGGTTTGACCGAAACCGCACAATTTGACCTTATTGCCATGGGACGGCCGGAAGGTCCCGGTTGTTATTGTTATGCCAACAGCCTGTTGCGGGACATTTTAAAAACCCTGGCGGAGAATTATCAATACGTTTTGATTGACAATGAGGCCGGTATGGAACATCTGAGCCGGCGAACGGTGCAAAAAATTGATTTTTTAATCATTTTATCCGATCCGAGCGTTCGCGGCGTAAAAACGGCCGGCCGTATCAGCCGGCTGCTGAAAGAGCTCGAAACCCGGGTCGGACAAAAATTTCTCGTGGTCAACCGGGCGCGTGTTAAATTATCCGATCAAGTACTGGCACAGATAAAAGAGGAGGGACTCGACCTGCTGGCTGTTATCCTGCAGGATGATGATGTTTCTCGAAATGATGAATCGGGACAAAGCGTTTTCGATCTTCCCGAAACTGCCGGGATGATTCAGCAAGTTGAAAAAATATGGATAAAGTTGGAGTCTTTCGGTAAGTAAAATCAGAAACCCGGAGCCGTTGTTTTACTTCCGTACAGGAGAAAGTAAAATTTTTTAAATCGAGACAAGTTGTACTATTAATTTAGAGAAAAAGAGAAAAACATTAACATCAGGACAACCCATGAATTTTGAAATTCCCAAACAACCTGCACATCACGAGATTCGCACGGTTACCATCGGTGCCCTCCCCGAACAGGGTGGTACAAGAACCAGCACTGTGAGAATAGGCGGCACCAATGCCATGCCGTTTTATCTTTTTGAGGGCGAGATGCCCCATTCTCCGGTGATTGCCATGGAAGTATTTGACGTGCCTCCGAAAAGACTGCCTGCGGCATATCTGGAAATATTCGGCGACAAACTGGACAAGCCGGGTGAGATGGCAAAAATGTGCGTCGAAAAATTTAGCGCTGAAATGATCAGCATCCGTCTGGATGGAACCCATCCCGACAAGGGCAACAGATCAGCGGACCAGGCGGTCGAAACGGTGAGACAGGTGCTGGAAAGTGTGGGTGTTCCGTTGATCATTACCGGACACGCCCATTTTGATAAAATCAACGATGTGATGCGCAAGGTCGCCGAAGCGACTGCCGGTGAGAACTGTCTGATCAACTGGGTGGAAAAGGATAACTACAAGACCATAACCGCTTGCTGTCTGGCGCATCATCATTGTATTGTCGCCCAGTCGCCCATCGATGTGAACATTGCCAAACAATTAAATATACAGCTCATCGATATGTCGTTTCCGGCGGATAAAATCGTTATGGATCCTATGTCCAGCGCTGTCGGATACGGTCTGGAATATTCCTATTCAATTATGGAGCGCATCCGTTTGAGTGGTTTGGCCGGTGATGACATGCTGAGGATGCCCATGCTCATAACCCCCGGATATGAGAGTGCCATGGCCAAGGAATCATGGGCTCCGCAAAGTGAGAATCCCGAATGGGGCGATGAAAAACTGCGCAGCGTATACTGGGAGATCACCACGGCAACCAGTCTATTGTTGGCAGGTGCGGAATTGATGATTATGTATTATCCGCAAGCGGTGGAGGTTGTGAGGAATAAGATCAAGGAATTGGTTATAGGTAAAATTGTTTGATAAGGACATTGCATTGATTACGAAATTTTGATTGTTTATTCAAAAGTAAGTCAACTTTTATTAAATGAAGAGGATATCCCATCACAAAAAATCTAATGATACGATCATTTTAATCATGTTACTGACCAGTATATTTTAGCCACGGATTAGCACGGATGAATCACGGATATGAAAGTTTATCTATATATCATCCGTGTCAATCCGTGGCTAAAAAAAGAAAGAGGATTCATAAATAATTACAATATAAATAGAGCCAGATGAGGTCTACGCCAACGCGTATTGTTGGATCCGTAGTTGGTAAAATCTATTAATGCTATCATCAAATATTTGTATAGAACTTTTGTTTTAAAACTATTATAGGAGAATCAAATTGGCCCTAACAGGACTCGATATTTTCAAACTTTTACCCAAAACCAATTGCGGCGACTGTAACGTGCCGACATGTCTTGCCTTTGCCATGAAACTGGCGCAGAAAAAGGCGGAATTGAGCGAATGTCCCCATGCATCTGAAGAGGCCAAACAGATACTGGGTGCAGCCGGTGAGCCCCCCATGCGGCTTATACGGGCCGGTATCGGTGCGGATGCGGTGGAAATCGGCGGTGAAACCGAAATGTTCCGCCACGAAAAAACATTTTATCATCAAACCGCCATTGCGATTCAAGTAGACGATACATTGGAAACAGAAGAACTCGTGCAAAAAATCAAACAAGCGGATTCCTTTCTCATCGAGCGCGTGGGGGAACAATTACATATCGACGCTTTTTGTCTTGCACATCTATCCGGTTCCAGTGACCGGTATCTGACTGCTTTGCAGACAATTCTACAGAGTACATCCAAGCCGATCATCATCCGCAGCACTGATCATGCGACCATCCGGGAGGCATTGAATATTCTGGATGGGAAAAAAGCGATTGTATTCTGTGAGGAGGAAAAAGCCGGCAATTTGGCAGAGGCCGTACAAAAAGCCGGTGCATCGCTTGTGGTTACCGCTGATTCTCTCGAAAATCTGGCCGGCCTGACGGATACCATCGCCCAAACCGGTTTTAAGGATATATTCCTTCACTTGACCGCAAAAGATCTGTCCCAGAACCTGCAGAACAGCGTCATATTGCGGCGTTCGGCTCTGCGCAAGAATTTTAAACCGTTTGGATATCCGCTGGTTACCGTTGTTCAAGGCGATCATCCTGAAACCTTGCTGGCGGATGCCGTGGTCAATATCTGCAAATATTCCGGACTTTTAATTTTGCCGGATTTTCAAAAAGAACTGCTGCTTACACTTTTTACCCTCCGGCAGAATATCTATACGGATCCTCAGAAACCTATTCAGGTCGATGCCAAACTCTATCCGGTGGGCGATCCCAGGCCCGATTCACCGGTTTTCGTCACGACAAATTTCTCGTTGACCTATTTTATCGTTTCCAGCGAAATCGAAAATTCCGGCCATTCGGCCTGGATGGTTGTGCCGGATTGTGAGGGCATGAGCGTGCTTACCGCCTGGGCGGCGGGTAAATTTTCCGGCGAAAAAATTGCTAAATTTATTCAAAGCATCAAGGTGGAAGAAAATATTCAAACCCGTGAAATTATCATTCCCGGATATGTGGCTTCCATCAGTGGAGAATTGGAAGAAAAATTGCCCGGCTGGCAGGTTGTGGTCGGCCCGCAGGAGGCTGCGGATATTGCTTCGTTTATGAAAAATCGTCTCAACTAGACAGCTGCCGGTGAATTCCGTGTCGCCCAAAATAAAAATAATGTCCACTCAACAGACCATAAATGTTCATCCCGGTGAAAATTTATGCCAGGCATTAAAATCCGCCGGATACCCCGTAGATGCCCAATGCGGAGGACAGGGAACCTGTGGACGCTGTGCGGTCAAGATTGTCGAAGGGAATGTTACCACAACCGGCAAAGGACTGTTGTCGACGCGAAAACAAAAGGAGGGATTTGTTCTTTCCTGTCTGGCCGGCGTTTATGCGGATATTGTCGTTGATGTTCAGGACGCTGTATCGAAAAATACCTTTGGACAGGAAGACGTGCCGTTTAACTATTCCATAAACCCGGAGCCGATAACGGAAAAAGTGTGCCTGCAGGTTAAAGATGCTACCGGCGGGCACGGTCAAAGCGATATTGAACGGCTGGGAATCACTGCTGTCGATATACCCCTTGGAGAACTGTGCAAACTGCCGGATACTATCAGGGCGGAAAACGGCATCGTTACACTGACACGGATCACCGGTGATAACTCTTCATCCATTATTAAAATTGAATCCGGCGAAACCCTTCACTCTCATTTCGGCCTGGCCTGTGATATCGGAACCACTACAATTGCGGTAAGGCTCGTCAATCTTCGTTCAGGTCTCGTCGTCGATACCCGGTCAGCCTATAACCGGCAGATCCAAAACGGTGCGGATGTCATTACCCGTATCATATATTCACAAAAAGATGGACATCTGTCGCAATTACAACGGCAGGCCATAGACAGTGTAAATGACCTGATAGCAGCACTCCTCAACGATCATGATATTTCCTCTCAGGATATCACAGCCGTTATTTTTGCCGGTAACACCACAATGACACATCTTATTTTGGGTATCAATCCAAAATATATTCGTGAAGAACCATATTTGCCGGTCGTTAAAAATCTGCCGCGTTTTCGTGCTCGAGAGATGGGACTGCACGTCTATCCCGAGGCGGCGGTGCTTTTTTCCCCCTGTGTCGGCAGTTATGTGGGTGGAGATATCACCGCCGGTATGCTGTGTACACGAAAAAACAGCGACGCAGATGAGATTCAGTTATTTATTGATATCGGTACTAACGGCGAGCTGGTTATATCCGGCCCTGATTGGAATATCGGCTGTGCCTGTTCGGCCGGTCCGGCCTTTGAGGGTGTGGGAATCAGAAACGGCATGCGTGCCGCGGAGGGGGCGATTTGCACCGTGAAAATGAGCGGGGGAGACCTGAACTATTCGGTTTTGGGCGCAAAACAGCCGTGCGGTATCTGCGGATCCGGTTTGATCGAGCTTGTGGCGGAATTGTTTCTCAACGGCATTATCGGCCGGGACGGCAAATTCAACCGGCATCCCCGGATCGTATCTGTCGATAATATTCCAGGATTTGTCGTGGCCCAGTCCGACGAAACACCGAACAATGAATTGATCGTATTGACCGAACAGGATATCGCCAATATTTTACGCGCCAAAGCCGCTATTTTTTCCGCCATCAGGCTTTTGCTGAACAACCTGGGTCTGACTTTTGAAAATATCGACAGGATCTATATCGCCGGTGGATTTGGATGCAGTCTGAATATAAAAAAAGCCATATCCATCGGCCTTTTCCCTGATTTGGATGCAAATAAATTCAGTTATCTGGGGAACACATCATTGAACGGCGCGACGCTGGCTTTGATGTCACAAGTGTATTACAAGCAATTAAACGAGATTGCCAAATCCTTGACCTATATCGACCTCAGCTCGCAGCCGGGTTATATGGACGAGTATATGGGTGCGTTGTTCTTGCCGCATACGGATGAGAACCTGTTCCAGGGTCGGTATAAATCGGTTCAATAATTATAAAACCACATCCAAAACACTCATCAGCCGTGTGTAACTCGAAGAGCCAAAAGTGCACACAAACGGGCGGCGTCTGATCTGCGGCCTTGTTTTGGCGTGTAGGTGGCAGCTACACAAGACACCTGAAAGGAAACGTCACGATTCCGCGCGATTTAGTCGCGCGGAATCAAGTCAGCATTTTTTTAATCAACTCTCCCAATATTTTCATTCCCCTGTCGATTGTATCAACATCCGAATTGGAAAAATTCAGCCTTAACGTATTCTCACCACCCCCGTTGACAAAGAAAGGCGTGCCGGGTACAAATGCCACCTTTTGCCGGATGGCCTGATCAAATAGTTTTAAAGATGATAAACCATCGGGTAAGGTGACCCATAAAAACATACCGCCGTCCGGTTGAGTATAGTCGATCTCAAGGGGAAAATAATTTTGAATGCTTTTTATCATGGCATCACGCTGAGTCTTGTAGGCGTTCCTGATTTTTGCAATATGATCATCGATATTGTGGTTAGACAACAATTCGAAAACAATCCTTTGCGAAAAATAATTGGTGTGTAAATCGGCGCCTTGCTTGGCAATGATCAGCTTGTCCATAAACTCACGCGATGCACATATCCATCCCAGGCGGAAGGACGGAACGACGATTTTTGAGAAGGATCCCAGTAAAATGGATCTATCCCCAAGATATTTTTTGACCGGTGTTACAGGTTCTGTTCTGAATGTAATTTCCCCATACGGATCATCCTCCACAAAAATAGTATCGTATTGCTGCAGCACCTGTGCCGTCTGCCGGCGTATTTCCAAGCTGTACGCCGTTCCTGAAGGATTCTGAAAAGTGGGAACGGCGTAAAAGAGCTTTATCCTTTCCCGGGTGCAAATATCTGCCAAACAGCTCGGATCGATGCCGTCCTTATTCAAGGGAATTGTCAAAAAGCGGGGTGAGTAGAGCGAAAGCGCCTGAATTGCACCCAGATAACCGGGCTCCTCGATCAGCACAGCATCGTTCTCGTTCACGAATACCTTGGCGCACAGGTCAATCCCCTGCTGTGAACCGTTCGTGATAAGAATATCCTCCGGTTCGATATGCATTCCAAAGTTACTCAAATACCTCTTGGCAATATATTCCCGTAAGGGCGGATATCCTTCAGTCGTACTGTATTGAAGGACACCCGGTCCATCTGTTTCAAGGATTGTCGTACATGCCTGTTTTATTTCCTGCACCGGGAAAAAATCGGGATTCGGCAGACCTCCGGCGAAGGATATAACCGAAGGATCCGCAGCGCTTTTTAATATCTCACGGATAAATGATTTTTGCGTTTTACGTATACGAAGGGCAAATTTATCTTTCATCTTTGACCTCTTTTTTTACAATATTCCACCACCCATTCCAATCTCCTTATGCTGTCTTCCTCCGCTCCCTGCGGCAATTCATCGGATATGCCCAGAACAAGGTTCGGTGAAAAGTAATCGATTATTTTTTCGACGCATTTTTGCAGCTCTTCAAAAGGATGTTGTGGCAGAAATAGCACGGCGGGAATGCCGTCTAAAAGTATTTTACGGCCGATGTGTTCTTTTGTTTCCTCCAGACTGACATCTCCCTGCGGCAATGGCGTGAGGGCTTCGAAACCGTCAAAGGGTAAATCCGGTAAATATTTTAATAATGGCTTGTAATCGCCGTCAATATGTACGTGAGAAAAAATACCGGCCTCCCGTAATTGGCAGCAACGCTTTTGATAATATGGAATGAAATATTTTTCGAAATAACGCGGTGAAAGCAGCTGGGCATGAATATTTTCGCCAAAATTGATAATGTTTACGGCACCACTGTCTGCTATTTCGCCAAATAAGCGGTCATACGATCTGTCGATGGCCGCCAAAACTTTTTCCACGGTCTCCGGAATATCGGCCAAAGCATAGATAAAATCTTCGGTTTTCATCCATATCTGGGCCAATGCCTGGTAGGGGCTTTTGGGAAGCCAGAACTGTGGCTCACCGCGGTCGCCAACGTAATGGTCGCCCTGCTCAAAGTGATCCCGGTTGAACGAAAAGTTTGTGTGGTTGCACACCCATTCCAGTATATCCAGATCATGTTTATTGGAAACGGCAAAGCCTACCGTCCGCCAGGTCCTGTCGATGGTGAATTTTTGTTTTTCCAAAAGATCACCCAGAGGTGTATGATAGGTGACGTACAGGTAGTCATCTTTTTCCTGTCTGGTGATTTTTAACTCCGGTTCGTAAACCGGTACCACCGGATCGGGAACACCGGAATAATAATGGATATAGCGCATGGAAATATCCAGTTGGTCGTATAAATCCAGCAACGAACCGCTGGCAAACCTTTCCGGCAAAGAGTTAAACTGTTTATGCCAGGCATACCACGGTTCGATTCTGGGCTGGAAAAATATCCCTGGAACGGGTTGTTTTTGAAAAATTTTCAGGTTTATTTCTCTTTTTGTCATTGCATCCTCGTTTGCATTTTAAAAAGGATTTAAAAAATTGCTCACTGATTCTTTATCAGCCACGGATTGACACGGATCAAACACTGATTATTTTCTAAAAGTTTAAATTATTATACTGCTTTTCGTGATTTATCCGTCCTGCTTTGCACTTTGACGTTGACTTTTTACACCTGTTGAAGTTTAATGATTTACAGAATTGACGAATAGTCGGAACTCACGACTTTATAGTTTATTAAAATAATGTTGTGATTTCGACTGGATGAACGGGATCAACACGATGATTCTATTGGAAAAACAATCAGAAATAAAGATCACTATCGCTCATATCCTGTTCATCATGTTGATCCTGTCCAATAAATAAAATTAATTTATAAACATATATTTAACGCCTCAACTTTTTTTATTGCAGATCACAAATAGTTAAAAGGCTGTAATCTTTCAGATCTCGTACAATTTGTTGTCTATCGTTTCCTTTCCGAATCAAGAAAATTATAAAGCGTCTCGCGAGGAATAAATTTCATAAATAATATCAAAACAATCATTTAGGTGAACGGTAAAACACCTTGCGAGATCCATGTCTCAAGCACTATTATTTCTTAAAAAACAGTTTCAACGGCCTCCACACACGCCTGCCCCACGCATCTTCATTGTGATCTGCCTCGGGATCGCTGTAAAATATCACGTGATAACCTTTATCCTCCAGCACCCTGCGCATTTCTTCAATTCCCGGCGCTAAAAGCTCGTCCACTCCCTTGCCGCCGTTGTCGATATACAGGGCGATATTTTTCAATCCTGAACTGTCATTTTGAACCGGTATCACATAATCGATGTGCCTGACTTTGAATGCCGGTGACAGACAGGCGGCTTTGCTGAAAACATGCGGATATTCCCATGCCAGCATAAATGCCACCAGGCCGCCGGCCGAAGATCCGCCGGTTGCGGTGAATTCCGGGCCGGGGAGTGTACGATAGGTGCTGTCGATAAACGGCTTTATCCTTTTAACCACAAGTTCCATATAACTGTGGCATGTATCCGACGGCAAATACTCTGTCGATCTGTTTTTTGTGTTGGCAATTCCGGCAATGATGATGGGATATATTTCTCCCTTTCGAATGAGACTGTCGGCTGTTTCATCCATTCCCCAGTCAACACCGGTAAACGACGTCTTGGGATCGAACATGTTTTGGCCGTCGTGCATATACAGCACGGGATATCTTTTATCCTGTTGTTTTTCGTAATCCGGCGGCAACCAGACGATTATATCACGGAGTAAAAGTCCGTTTCCCGCAAAATTTTTATGTACCACCACTTTCCCCGTTACACCGCGTTTCACCGGTTTGATAAATTCATCCTTCCAGTTGGTGATGAGAGAAAATACTGTTGTATCATTTTTTACGAATAACCGGTAGTTGTCGGGGACCTTGCCGGTAGAGTCAACGGCTTCCGTATCCCACGAGCCACGTGTAAACTTGTATTCCAGCCTTGTTCCTGTGGGAAATTCCAGTTTGAGGGACCAGTTTGAAACATCCAACTTTTTCATTGTGATGGCTTCGGGATGCCAGTTCCCCAAAAGTTCTGTATTTCCGGCAATATAAACGCTGTCTTCTTTCAGTGGAATCGCAGTTCGTACTGTAAACGTAACGTTCGCCGTATAGGCGGCCAATGTACAAAAAAACATCATTGTCAATAAAACAAGACTTTTCATTTTTTATCCCGGTCTTTTTTAATTTTCGGACTGAAAAATACATCGTGTTGTTGTTTGCGCTTTTGTGGTAATTTCTCCACCTCGTACTTTAATCCGGTGAGCGGATCCACACCGCAGTAATAAATTACAGAAGCGATAGTCATCGGCAACGGGATGAACGCCTGAACCTGTTTGGGTAAAAATTTAAAAAGGCGTTGTATATCGTTTTGCATGTCCTGCATGTTCGCAAGCGTGCAGCCGGGATAACACGATAAAAGATAAGGGACGAGATAGACCTTTTTGTCGATCGCACTGCGCGTTTTTTCCACCTCTTTTACAAATTCTTCCAGCGGATAAACGGGTGTTTTATGCATACCTTTGAGAACTTCAGGGCGTGTATGTTCGGGAGCGATTTTTAACTGACCGCTGACGTAGTCTTTCAGCAGTCTTTTAAGTAAATTACCGGCATTTTTTTCCCGCATGAGTAAATCGTAACGAATCCCCGAACCGATGGTGACGTTTTTAATATTTTTCAGGTTTTTGGTTTCGTCGAGTAATTTTAACCAGATTTCGGTCGCTATCTGCAGATTGGGACATAAATCCGGAAATGTACAGCTATCCCGTCCGCATTTCCAGTTTTTACTGCATGTGATCCCGTACATATTTGCCGACGGGCCGCCGATATCGGTGATGTGGCCTTTAAAATTTTCGTTCTCGGCTATTTTCTCGACCTCTTTCAGTATGGACATCTCACTGCGGCTGATGATCTTCCGTCCCTGGTGAAGGGCCAAAGAACAAAATGCACAGCCGGATACGCAGCCTCGGTGGGCGGTTATGGAAAACCGGATCATTTCAAAGGCCGGAATCGGTTTTTTGTATGCCGGATGAGGAAGGCGTGTAAAAGGGAGATCGTATACTTTATCCAGTTCATCAGAGGTTTGATCTTTTGGGGGAGGATAATGAACGATGTGCCTTTTCACCGCCGGCTGTGCAAGGATTTTACTGGAAAACGACCGGTAGAACAAACGGTAAAATTGAATAAAACTTTCATAATCCGACATCACCTGTTCCTCGGACGGGAGGAGAAAGGCATCTTCGGGTTGTTCTTTCATCAACAGTACGGTGCCCGGAATATTCTCCAGTCCCATGCCCAAATCCAGCCGTTGGGCAATTTCCAATATTTGCCGTTCACCCATACCGTAAACCAGAATATCCGCACGCGAGTCTTCCAGTATACAGCGCCGAAGCCGGTTACTCCAAAAGTCAAAATGAACCAGCCGCCGTAGAGATGCTTCTATACCGCCCAGTACAATAGGTACATCTTTGTAGACCGATTTTATAAGATTGCAATAGACGATCACCGCACGTTCGGGTTTTAATCCGCCCTGTCCGCCGGGTGTATAAGGATCGTCGTTACGGACTTTGCGAAAGGCCGTGTATCGCGACAACATGGAATCCACATTACCTGAGGTAACGCCAAAAAACAAACGGGGTTTACCGAATGCGGTGACAGATAGTGGATTCTTCCAATCCGGCATGGCGATGATGCCTACCTGATAACCGGCCGATTCCAGTACCCGTCCCATGACGGCAGTGCCGAAGGAGGGATGATCCACGTACGCATCGCCGGTTAAAAGGACAATGTCGAATTGTTTTTGTTTTGAACCGGTCTCCGGACCGTTCAGTGGTAAAAAGTGCATGTTTAGCTTTTCATATAGTGTGAATATATTTGAAAATTTAACCGGAACTGTACGGCTATTAATTGAAAATAGCTATTACTTTAAAACAATGGTAAAAAATTTCCGAAATTGATTTTAAATCGATTTCAGCTAATTTGTTATATAAAATATGATTTTTAAGTCATTTATGCCATTTTAATTATAGCAAATGACCGGTCAGTTGTGAAATTTAGCTATTTTCTGATGTTTATGCAAGACTTACAGAACAGGGTACTACCCAAAATAATTATTTCACAATAAACTCGACTTTTAAATTAATACAAGTCATTACATTAGATATAGTTCGTCGTAGAATTTTTTGGGAGATACCCTGATACAAAAAAAGCCGGCATCAAAACGATTACCGGCCCTGAATATTTTGAACAACAGAAAAGAGTTACTTTTCTCCTTCGGCACCTCCGGCCTTTTCTTTCAATAAATCGCCGATACCCGCAATACTGCTTAAAATGCCGCTGGCCTCATAGGGCAGGAAAACTTTTGAGGATTTCCCGTCGGCGATTTTTTCCAGCGCTTCGAGATATTTGATCGCGATCAGGTCGTTCGTCGGATTTCCATCGTGAATGGCCTTATATACCGTGGATATCGCTTCCGCCTCACCTTTCGCAAGAGTCAATTTTTGGTATTTGTTGGCATCGGCGACCTTTTTGATCGCTTCTGCTTCACCTTCCGCTTGTAAAATGGCCGCTCTTTTTTTACCCTCCGCTTCCAGGATTGCAGCGCGGCGCTCCCGTTCGGCTTTCATTTGTCTGTGCATCGCTTCCGTCACATCCACCGGGGGTTCGATCTTTTGCAGCTCGACACGTGTCACCTTGGTGCCCCATTTGTCCGTGGCATCGTCTAGAATTTGGCGCAGCTGAGTGTTGATCGTTTCTCGGGATGTCAACGATTCATCAAGTGCCATATCACCTACAAGATTTCTCAAATTG
>JAFGEC010000332.1 GCA_016931775.1 Candidatus Zhuqueibacterota bacterium
ACCAAAAGCTGCAGCGGACCGGAACAGCCGATTGTTTTAGGCAGATTTCGGGGTAATGAAAAGTTTTGTTCTTTGTATCAGTCTTATGTGATGCTGTTCCGGCCGCTGAGCTTATTGTTAGGTGCGAAAAATTTAAAGGACTTTGAATGAAAAATATAGTGAACAGGCGGCAATTCTTCTCTGGAACTCTTTGTACAACAATCGTGACAACCGGTGCAATTTTATCAAAGAGTATTTTGGCAGAAACAAAAATTGACCGAAATAAAGGGACAACCATCAAATATAGTCTCAATGCTTATTCATTTAACGAGCCATTGCGTTCCGGTGAAATGACTCTTTTTGATGTAATCGATTACTGTGCTTCACTCGACCTTAGTGGACTTGATGCTACAGGATACTACTTCCCAGGGTATCCAAATGCACCGGAGGATAAATACCTATACAGTCTTAAAAGAAAAGCGTTTCTAAATGGAATAACTATCAACGGCACAGGTGTTAAAAACGATTTCGCTGTTCCGGAATACGACCTCCGAAAAAAAGATATCCAAATGGTTAAAAATTGGATCGAAGTCGCAGAAAAACTTGGAGCCTCAGTTATTCGTATTTTCTCGGGTTCAAAAATACCAGAAGGATACACATTTGATCAAGTACTTGAATGGATGATTCCAGATATTAAAACTTGTGTTGAACACGGTAAAAATCATGGCGTCATCGTGGGGCTTCAAAATCATAATGATTTTGCAAAAACAGCTGCTGAGACGATAAAAATTGTAGAATCAGTAAACTCTGAATGGCTCGGAGTGATTCTTGATACTGGCAGCCTTCGACAACTTGATCCTTATGAAGAAATCTCTCAGCTTCTACCATATGCCGTATCCTGGCAACTTAAAGAGAACGTTTGGTATGGTAAAAAAGAAATGCCTGTTGATATAAATAAAATAAAGGAGATCATCGATCTTGGCGGATATCGTGGATTTTTGCCACTCGAAACTCTTGGAAGTGGTGATCCGAAAGTAAAAATAGAAAATCTATTAGCTCAAATGCGTGAACATATTAGAGGCACCTAACCAATAGCTGCACCGGATTGGAACAGCAGATTCTTTTAGGCAAATTTCGCGGTGATGAAAAGTATTATTCTTTGCATCAGGTTATTCTGATGCTGTTCCAACCGGTGAGCACATTGTTATGTGCAAAATTTCAAAGGAGAAAACAAGTTGAATAGAATTGGATATCAAGTTAGCAAATTTGTTATAATCATTCTTCTCGTTGTTATTTCCCCCAAAACTTTTGCTATAGATTCAACAATATTTAATAATCTTCCACCGCATATGTCCGTTTTGCTCGACTGGGGACAAAGACCGGAGTGGTCACTCGATGGGAAATGGATATACTTTCTGCCTAAAGCTTTTTCCGATATTCTCCGGATTGAAGTGAAAACTGGCAAGATAGAACCAGTAACCAACCATTATTTCCACGAGGGGTATAATCGAGTTTTGTGTCTGGCAAATGGAGATCTGTTGCTGGCCGGTCCCGACTCATTTGATGCCAATGACCCATGGGCATCCAGACATAAATTGAGATTATCAATACTACAGGCGCCATTTGACAAGCCCGCCGTCCTTCTTGACGCCTATTGTGATGAAGGTCCTGCTGTCTCTAAAAGTGATAATCGTATCGCATGGACACTTCCCGGCCAACGGGAAATTAAAATGGCTAAAATCAGCGTGGAAAATGGCAGCCCTGTATTAGTCGATGAAAGGATCATTCTTTCTTTCGACGAGAGAAAGTATCCCATGACCGAACGCTTAGAGACACAGGATTTTGTCCCCGGAACAGAGAAGCTTGTTTTCACATATTATTATGGCACCGTGGAGGAACCATTTTATTTTGCCAATCCTTATGTTTTAAATATTGAAACCGGAGAGTTGGAAAACATTACAAAAACAGAAAATATGTACAATGAAGCAGAAGGAATCGCACCTGACGGATCGTTCTTATTAGTCGAAAGTGATCGTCATGCCGAGCCGAAAAGATGGACTGTTGATGTTTATCTGTTAAAACTTGACGGCAGCGAATCGTTGGTCCGATTATGCGATTGGACAAAGTATCCCGGTTATCGCAGTGATAATCCTGTTGTCAGTCCGGATGGAAAATCCATCGCCATCCAGCGAGGTTTCATGGCTGGGGCTGGTCAGGGGAGTGGCATAGTATTATTTGATTTGGAAAAATATAATCAAACCCTTAGATAGATAAAAACACATAACCAAAAGCTGCAGCGGACCGGAACAGCCGATTCTTCTGGGCAAATTTCGGTGCGATGAAAAGTTTTGTTCTTTTTATCAGTTTCATCTGATGCTGTTCCGGCCGCTGAGCTTATTGTTAGCATAGCGGTGCTCTTTTGAAGAGAGTCGTGAAAAATTATAATATTCAGTCGAGCATAAATTCGGATTCTTTGGTCGGACAGTTCCCGATAACATTGCTTTGAAATATGAACGGTTTTCTTTACCATCTTTGCATTAACCTGAATCGTCAAAACATGAAATATGTAAAACTGATTTATTTTCCTCTTTCAATGTGTTGGTAGAATTAAACGCTTCAAATTTGATGTCGTCAAAATCTAATTATTCGCCGAACAGTTCAATGACTCTCGGATTGCTCCTCAATCAAGAGTCATTCAAATAACAGTGACTTTGAATTTTATTTGAGTGTTGAAATTGGTAAAACCGATTCCCGGATATTAATAAGCTTCCCGAAGAATTCGGTTAATAAAATATCCTTTTGACTGATCGCCGAGATTTTTACATTCAAATGAAAATGA
>JAFGEC010000333.1 GCA_016931775.1 Candidatus Zhuqueibacterota bacterium
ACATGAGGCTTTTGAGTAAGAAATATATTTTGCTAAAAGAATAAAAGGTTTGAACTGTTTGGTGCGGTTCCGACACCTCATTTACTGTTTTTGGTAAGAACAAGAACGGAACCGCACCCTACGACTCCGTCCTAAACTGTGTTTAGGACGGAAATAATATCACAAGCCTGGCTTGTTGAGCCCCTGGTCAGTGACATATTACAATTTCAACCAAAACCTCAATTACGGGTGGGGAGTATAGTTTAAAAGCATCGAATCAAACCCCGGGTGTCCGCGCCTTTTATTGAAAAAATGCCCGTAATTATAAAAATTCTGAAAAATTTTTAATAATAAATTCCCATTAACAACCGCGCGGACCCCGGGTGTTGGGCGTAACGGTACAATTCATGCCCGCGTTTTATGAGCCTTACAAGAACACCCGGGGATGGGGCGGCTCAGGTACGGTAATAATATTTCAGATATATATTCTTTATATTTTTAACAAATATTTGGGGTATTCCAGGCCACCCCAACACCCGGGGTTTTTTCTGTTTTCTGCTACATCCATAATTGAGGTTTTTCAATTTCACCCACTTTTTACTTTACAAATTGTCAAATTTTATGTATTATGAATTCATTGGGTTTTTTGACCGGGCTATATTTTTCGTAAAGTGGGAGTGAATAGTATGTCTATAATAAAGTGGATGCATTTATCCGACTGGCACCAAAGAGCCGGCGATTTTTTACGCATGCCGGTAAGGGATACTCTGATAGAGGATATAGAAAAGCGATGTGATATTGATTCCTCCCTTGCGGAATTAGATTTTATCGTCTTTAGCGGTGATGCCGCCTATCATGGTTTGAAGGAAGAATATAACCAAGCCTGGGGTGAATTTTTCGAGCGCGTTCTTGCCGCTGCCGGTCTTGAACCGGACCGGCTTTTTATTGTACCCGGTAACCACGATCTCGAAAGACCGGTTCTGGAAGATTTAGCTTCCGATCATCTGGAAAAGCTTTCTACGTTTGATAAAGTAAATGATTATTTAAGAAATCAGCGGAAACGCAACCTTTTGATGACACCATTTCAAAATTATAATGAATTTTATCACACCTATATTGATCGCACAAAAGTAATAAAAGAACCTTCTTTCGGTCATAACCACATTTTTGAGGTGAATAGTGTTCGTATCGCCATTCTGGCTTTAAATTCCGCCTGGCTTTCGGCGCGTAGCAAAGATGCGAAAGGAAAAGTTGATGATTATGGTAAACTTTTAATCGGTGAACCACAGTATTATTCCGGTTTGCAGGAGTTGGAGGGAAATGACCTCAAAATTACTGTTTTGCATCATGGATTTGACTGGCTGACGAACGAAGGTAATTTGCGTGAGAAAAGTCTGGTTCGTGATAAATTGACAAAAAATTGCCACTTTATTCTTTGCGGTCATGAGCATGAAGCACAGGTTTTTGTTCAGCCACAAATGATCGGTGGAGCCGCCGTTATTTCTGCCGGTGCAACTTATGACCGCCGATTTCCTGAAAATTCCTGGCCGAATGGTTACAATTATGTTCGTATAAACCCGGATACCGGCCAAGGGCGGGTGTTTTTAAGAAAATATGCCGAGAAACAGGGCTGGATCCGCGATACCGATACCACAGGCGATGATACGCCGGGTTATTCGGATTTTGAAATTCCTGCTTTGAAAAAAAACAAATCATCACCCCGCCCTACAAAACCCGAAAAAAGCACTGTCGAAAAATATCTGGAATATACCGCCAGAACCTGCGGTAGGCTGACGATCAAGGGAATCCAATCCGCTGAAAAAAGATATGTCGAATTGAACCTTGATGATATTTACGTATCCCTTGAAGCAGTGGAAATCTTGCCGCACAAGGAACTGGAAAAAAAAGCGGCTCGGAAGAAACCTGTGCCGGATGAACAAGCGATGCGCACCGAGCGCCCGATTCATTTAAACGATGTGCTTTCCGTCGGATCGAACATTGTCATCCTTGGAGGTGCGGGTTCAGGTAAAAGCACCGTGCTGAGGTATATCGCATGGATGATGGCAAAAGCGCATATCGAGGATAATGCGGAACCGGTATACAAGAAACTGGGTTTGAAAACACCCCTGCCGATTCCCATTCTCATTCCTTTGCACACTTTTGCCGAACACCATGCAAAAAACAGGGATTCGGAAAATCCGGAAACCGGTACCCTTGCCGGCTGTCTTGCTGATTATATGACCAGGCAAAAAGGGGCACCGGATATGACACTGGAAGTGTTTAAAGAATTGATCCATGGTGACCAGCCATGTTTAATTATGCTCGATGGGCTGGACGAAGTCGCCAGCGATCAGGATCGCGAACTCGCCTGCGAAACCATTGAATCCATGTCTTCCTGGCCCGTTTCCAACCGGTTTATCGTGACCTCGCGGCCGGCGGCTTTTACCGGTCAGTCCGTCATCGGTTGTGATTTTAAACAGGTTTTCGTTAAACCTTTGGAAAAGCCATACGTCGAGACTCTTATCAAAAGACTGTATACAGCCGCCAGACATGCGGAGCGAATTGAGGATTTGCTCTCCTGGATCGAAAATTTTGAGAAACGGGAAAAAGAACGGAGCGGACAGGAGGATAAACGGCTCATCGATACACCCCTGATGGTGCGAATGGCGGCGGTGGTTGAAATGAGCGGTGAAAAACTCCCTGAACAGCGCGCCGGACTCTACGACCGTTTTATCGATGCGATTGTTCGTGTCACATATCAAACTGACAGTTACGTACGCCAGGCTTTGGAAAAATTGGGTGGAAATCCGGAAAATCAGCGCCAGTGGCTGGCCCTGCTGGCCTGGCATATGTTTACCGCCGGTGAAGGCAGCCGGTCCCTCGACGAACCACAGGTACGGAAAATTTTAAAAGCGCACCTGGAAAAATCACTGGGTGATAAAGCCCGGGAGACCGTTGACACGTTTATTCACGTGGTACGCACGCGTGGCGGACTTGTAGATGTCCGTTACGGGCCGCCGAACCACTGGAGTTTTACCCATTTTCCTTTTCAGGAGTTTCTTACGGCACTCTATCTTGCGGAATTTGTCGACGATGTCGAGGCCATCAGTGTCGAACTGGAGCAAAGTGACCGGGTAACCTCGCCGTGGTGGCGCGAGGTCACGCTTTTGCTGTTCGGCTATTTTGGTTTCCGCAACCCGATCAAAATGGAAAAACTGGTACGCCGGATGGGCTATTTGCAGGAAAAGACGTCCGCAAAGAATACAGCCGGTGTTTTATCTGCCGTCGAACGGGTGGCTGCCGCCATGGCTGAAAAACAGGGAAAGCCGGTTCAACTTGATAAACAGGTTGCCGAAAAACTTGCCGGCCTTGTTGGAAAAAAACAAACCGGTGCTGCACCGCTTATCCGGGCTTATGCGGGTGCGGCTCTGGCAAGACTGGGTGATCCGCGCACAGGTACCGAACTGGATAAAAACGGCGTACCGGAAATTTACTGGTGCGAAGTGCCTGCCGGAACGTTTTTCATGGGTACGAAAAGCAGCGATATTCCCGGCCTGCTGCAAAAATTCAAAGGAGAAAAGTCCTGGTATGAGGAGGAAACTCCGCAAATGGAGCGTGATCTTCCTTCGTTCCTGATCTCCCGTTTTACCGTAACGAATGCGCAATTCAAGGCATTTGAAGAGGCAAAGGACGGCTACCGCACAGATAAATGGTGGACCGGCGCGGGATTGGCCTGGCGGGGGAATCGTTCCCGGAAAAAAGAATCAAAAGGTGTTTTAGCTCTTTGCAACCACCCGGTGGTTGAGATAACCTGGTTCGAAGCAGCGGCATTCTGCAACTGGCTGACGGAAAAAATAAAAACAGACGACATTCCCTCCTTTTTCGATAACATTCAAGACGGGCAGCTTTTAAAAGCCGTAAAGGAAAAAAACTTTCGCATAAGACTTCCCGCCGAGGAGGAATGGGAAAAAGCGGCGCGTGGTTCCAAGCCCCGGCATTTCCCCTGGGGTGACAAGTTCGATGAAAAAAAGTGCAATGCTTATCCTTCCGGAATAGGTACGACCTCCGCCGTCGGTGTTTTTCCGGACGGTGAAAGCATCTATGGCTGTCGTGACATGGCCGGGAATGTCTGGGAATGGTGCCGGACGAAATGGTGCGAGAATTATCATAATTATGATGAATACCGGCAGGACAGAGAATCTCAGGACGGCACTTCGCGGCGCGTGTTGCGTGGCGGCGCGTTC
>JAFGEC010000334.1 GCA_016931775.1 Candidatus Zhuqueibacterota bacterium
ACCAGGACGATCCCGATCCGTCCAACAATACGGAATATGCTATAATAATTATTGATGGCGGTCCGGGAGTCAATCCTGATGTGAGAATTGTAAAAACGGCCAGTGATTATAATGTCAATCTGAACGATCTGGTGACATTTACCATTCAGGTGTTCAACGATGGACCGGGAACGGCAACTGACATTCAGGTCACCGATCTACTCCACCCTGGATTCGAATACCAGAGCAGTTCGCCTGCCGGTCAGTATAATTCACAGACCGGTGTCTGGACCGTCGGATCGATTACAGCCGGATCGTCGAGCACTCTGACAATAACGGTTCGTGCGCTACAGGAAGGCGTACTGGCCAATGAGGCGGTTTTAACGCGCGTTCGACCGGGAGACAGTGATCCGAATAATAACAATTCAACGATTTTCGTCAATGTCGGGCAGCGACAAGGCATTGATTTGCAAATCGTTAAGGAAGTCACATCGTTACCGGATCCGGCACATATCGGTGATAATGTCGAATTTACGGTAACGGTGACAAATTTGTCTACCACACTCACAGCGACTGATGTGCGGGTGATCGACATGCTGCCTCCGGGTCTGGATTACGTCAGTCATTTTCCCCCTGCGTATGACTACACACCGGCAACAGGTGAATGGAATATCGGCTCGATCGGTCCTCTCCAATCCATGATGATTGCCATCACAGCGCGGATCGTTATGTCCGGTGAGATTGAAAACTGTGCCTATATCGACAATTCAGCCAATCCTGATCCGAACACGACGAATGATGAAGATTGTACATCATTCACGGTTATAGACGAGGGTGCGGATTTGGAAGTCAACAAGGTTGCAAGTATAACCACACCTTCTGTCGGCGATCCGGTTTCTTTTCTGGTCACTGTGACCAATAACGGACCCGAGGATGCAACCAATATTATACTCCACGATATATTGCCGGCGGGTGTTTCGTATCAGAGCAGCACACCCTCACAAGGATCATTTACACAGGCAACGGGTTATTGGATATGGAACGTTGGAAGCCTGGCCAATGGTGCGACTGCTTCTTTGACCATCATGACCCAGGCAATCCAGGAGGGAACCTGGACCAACCATGCCCTTATCATCTCTGCCGACCAGGTTGATCCGGATCAAACCAGTAATCATGCCATGGCTATTATAGAAATATATGACGGCCCGCCGGATTTTCCGGATTTAAGTGTCGGCAAGACTGTCAATAATTCCAATCCAAGCCTTGGCAGTCAGGTTATTTTTACCATTACCGTCAGCAACATCGGCAGCGGGACCGCGTCCAGCGTGGAGATAACCGACATTCTGCATCCGGGATTAACCTTTGTCAGTAAATGGACATCGCAGGGGACATACGATGAAACCGCAGGCATCTGGAATGTCGGAACCATCGCCATGGGTAATGTGGCGCAATTGCGAATTACGGCAACAGTCGATCAGGAAGGGACGCTGAGTAATTATGCCGTTCTCACTCGCGCATTGCCCGGAGATGACGATCCGAACAACAACCAGGCCTGGGTATTTCTCTATGTCGATCCCAGCGGACCGGTCGCCGATTTGTCGATCACAAAGGATGCGCAAATCAGTGGTACGGATATCATATATATCATTGTCGTGACAAACAACGGCCCCAGCGCCACGGATGATGTTATCATACATGATCGTCTGCTGCCGGGCATTTTATATGTCACCCATTCGGCAAGTGCCGGCTCGTATAATCCCGGTACAGGTTTGTGGCATGTCGGTACTCTGGCCAACGGCCAATCGGCAACACTCAATATCACGATTCATCCTGAAGGATTTGAGGACGTCGAAAACTGTGCCATGGTGTATAATTCCAGCGCACGGGATACCAACTTGTCAAATGATTTTGCTTGTGTGACAACATCCATGGGTGCAACGGTCTTTCTGCGTATATATTTGGAAGGACCCTTCAGATTTGAGAGAACCAATAACACACATCCCGATCCGTCGCTCATGGGCACCAAACTGCGGCATCCGGCGTGGAACAATGGCAATAGTATGATACCGATCATTTCACCCTATCCCGATGCCCGGAATGCCGGCGTGGTCAATTCCAATGATCTCCCTGCTGATATCGTTGACTGGGTATATCTCCAGTTCAGACCGGCCGGTGATTACGAAGAAACCGAGATAGTGCTGGGGAATGATGCAACAGGCATT
Organism: Candidatus Zhuqueibacterota bacterium; assembly: GCA_016931775.1. Classification (GTDB taxonomy): domain Bacteria; phylum Zhuqueibacterota; class Zhuqueibacteria; order Residuimicrobiales; family JAFGEC01; genus JAFGEC01. Next base: position 2,202 of record JAFGEC010000334.1, read on the forward strand.
TCCTGCTTCCTGCGCGATGACGGAAGAATCGTCGATATCGACGGCTCGGACGGCGTACGTGTTGCGGGATTACCCGAGGGACAATATTACCTGATCGTCGACCATCGGAACCACCTCAAAGTCATGTCGGCAACACCGGTGGATACTCGAGAGCTAACCGATTACAATTTCGGCTCGACACCCAAACACTACTATGATTTTACCGAGGCCATCACGCAGTACCTGACCCCAACCGGTGAAAATCTTGATCGCGGCTGCAGTCAAACGCCTGTAGATGGGAAATGGATGATGAGTGCCGGGGACGGCGAAAAGTCGCATTCGGTAGACCAGTGGGATTACAACCGGTGGTTTGAGCTTTCAGATCTGAATGTCGGTTACTGGCAATTGGATCATGACCTCGGCGGCCAGATCGAGGGACGTGACGAAAGCTTCTACTATATGAATATGGGACTCCGTTCGCCGTTCTCCTGGCTGCCATAAGATTTTTTTAAAAAAAGGAGGATGTTTTTTCATCCTCCTTTTTTTTGAAACCACGAATAAGTATAAAAATTCGAATTTTTCGGAACTAAAATATTACACTCGTATTTCTTCAGGACATCCTTCTAAAGCGTTGGTAAGAGATGCTATTGATTTCTCGTGACGTATGAAAAAGCAATAAAGGTAAAACACATTTAACTGCCGATTCAAAATTACCGGATGAAAATCAACATAAAAAAACCATAGATCAAGCATGTAAGAAAGCCGACTAAAATAGCCCGCCGCTTGTTCAGTTTCTGCGCGGCAACAATTGCCACCGGTACCAGAAATAAATACCAGAAAAACGCCAGTAATTGAATGGAATTTTGAAAAAAGCTCAGGAATCCCGGCCGTGCAATCACATCCACCCATTCGGAGTATGTCATCACTCCGGCCAGTGTCAAAACCACACCGATCATTCTTATCGTCCATGATAAATACCACGGCAGAGATGTGGCAAAAGCCAGACACGCAAAAGTTGCCTCGAACGTGCCTTTTCCATTAAACGTCTGACTTAACAGATGAGCCAGTCCGGCAGCAATAATCAGGTCAAAAACAGATACCGGAGTAATGATAAATATTTCCCAAAAATAATAATTTTCAGGAGGTATATTGATCCACGGTTGAATGAAAGGTTTTGCCTGAATCACCACAAGTCCAATAGCTGACAATACAGAAAGACCGGCAAAAACAAGAACCGCTGCCCAGCCTGGAGACAATTGTTTCGACTCGTCTGCCAGTTGCCGGAAGGCGAGCGCTGGATTGACAACAGTCTTGTTCAGATAATACCAGAATAATTTCATTCTTCCCCCACCTTAAATTTTTTCATTTTTGAGTCAGTGAAATTCGCATACCTTTGGGACCAACTTTTCCGGTGTCGTTTCCCCAATATGATCAACTTAACCGTTTCAAACAAAAATCCAATGTATCAAACGGACGCGGAATAACCACATGCGAGACGACTTGTCCGACCTGTTGTGCGGCGTTCAATCCTGCGTCTATGGATGACCGCACATCCGCGACATTTCCTTCCACAACAAATGAAACAAAGCCGCTTCCGACTTGGCGCCACTCCACAAGCTCAACGGAAGCTTCTTTGAGAGCGGCATCTGCACCTCTGATCAGGGGGGCAAAACCACGTGTTTCAAGAATGCCTAGTGCCGCGGAATCCTTGCGTTGCGAATGTCGAGGTTTCGATGATAATCCGATCGGATAAATATCCAGCTGCTCGTGAGGATGCGGGATAAGGGTGTGGGCTTCCACTTTTCCGATCTTATTACCGAATGCAACTCCGGCTTCAACAGCCGTGCGAACCGCAGCGACATCTCCACGGACGATAATATTAATTTTACCGCCACCTACCTTGAGCCAGTCAGCCAGCAGCACTCGAGCGGATTTAATAGCAGTGTCCGCAGCCTGCATCGCGGTGGCAAAGCCAAGTGTCTCGATAATCCCAAGAGCCGTCAATCCCGTCATGTCCTGATCGGCTTGGCGTTGTTGTACCATTTGATAGATTCTTTCGTGGGGAGAAGGTATAACATTTTGACACACAAGCTCGCCAATCGCATCCGCTTCCTTTGCTCCTGCCGCAACCGAGGCGAGAGCGGCACTGACATCACCCAACACCACAGAGGTTACATACGCGCCACCGATCCCGATCTGGTCGATATATTCCACCCGTGCGGCCTTGAGCATCGCATCCAGCGCATAAACATTCGATGTATTTCCGCGTGTTTCAATAAATCCAAGGGCACCAGCTTTCATATCTTTCCCATCAACCTTTTTCGTAGTAAAAAATAGCCGATTTATGCGTCAGGTGGCGCTTTCAATATATAAATGCCAAAATGTACAAACATTATAATTGTGGTCTTGTCCTCCACCTTTAGAAATAAATGTAAATAATATAGTATTAAATAACAAGGGAAAATGTGGATTTTAAATTTTATTTTCCTTTAACTTGCACTTTCCTCACAATTTTACTATATTTATTAAATTTATGGGGATATAATGAGAGCAACAGTATATATCCTATTTTTAAGCTGTGAAATCATTTTCGGACAAAATTTGATTCAGAATCCCGGGTTCGAAAACGGTTTTTCAGGTTGGGGATCATTGTGGACGCGTACGGCTGATGCGGGCCGTGCGGAAACCGTCAACCAGCCCGTCCACGGCGGCACCAGAGCTCTACACATTGAACACTGGGGTGAACAGGACTGGTCCCTGGGGCCAAATGATCGTTTCCCTGTTCAGCCCGGTTATATATTTGAATTCTCAGCCTGGGCCAGGGTAACCCAAATGCCGGGCTGGAGCTACTTGTGTATTACAACCCTGGATGAAAATCAAAATTATACAGATTGGAGCTATCAAATCAAAGATCTGACGGTGACGGGTGATAAATATGAACAATACACCCTTCGTTTTGTGGTACAGGAAAACGTCAGCTATATATGGCCGCGGTTTGTCGGAGGCGGTGAGGGTGATTTTTACTTTGATGATGTTTATTTTGCTTTGGTAGACAGCCTCGACAGCGGTAAAATCTACAACATCGACAATGGTGAATTGCTTGTCGAGGTTGATTCAGGAGATTTTGGCATTTTGGTCACCGATCGTGCGGAAAACCGGACGTATCAAATGATGCCCAGTCCGCAGTTAGCCGTACAGGAAGTATCGGCCACATCGGTCTCTTTACAGCTTTTTTGCCGTTATATTCCCGGTATTTTTGATTTACAAATCGATATAGAACTTATCGGCCGTATGTTGAAATTCATCATGTCGGCAGACGGCGAATCAGAGTTATCGGAAGTGTTACGGTTCCCCGGTGAGATATCCAGCCGGGAAAACGACTATTTGATCGTACCCCGTGCCAGCGGTATGATACTGCCGGTTACGCAACAATTCCCGTTTTGGGATTTTCCCCTGTGGGGATATAAAGCGACCATGGCATTCATCGGCGTCACCAACTTTCAAAACGGATATATGATCATTTCCGAAAATCCCTGGGATACAGGATTTGCTTTTCCCCAAAATTCCGCTACAAATCTCACAAACGTTCGACTTTACCACGCACCCTCCAAAGGACGTTTCGGCTACGACCGTACTTTTTATTACACCTTTGTCGGTGAAGACAGTTACGTGGACATGTGCCGCATGTACCGTTCCCTTCAAAACACAAAATCCACATTCAAGACATTCGCTCAAAAATTTGCCGAAAATCCCAATATAGCCAAACTTGCCGGTGCAGTGGATTTTTGGGCATTACACGGCCAATTCAGGACCAAAAGTTTTATCGACTCTCTGTACAATTACGGCATCGACCGTGCCATTTATTCGCTGGGAGGCGGATGGTACAATCCGAACGATTATTCCGATCTTATCCAATACATTCACTCCAAAGGATGGCTTTCAAGCCGTTATGACATATACACCGACGTTTGGCCTCCCGATCATCCGGAAGCACCGTGGTACCGTACCGACGGTTACCCCGAAGACGTGATCATTGACGCGGACGGCAGTTTACGTAAAGGTTGGCTGGCTTATATTGACGGCAATATTCCATTTCAGGGTTATTACACCTGTTCGGCGACACACGGCGATTACGCCTATTTGTGGATTGAGGAGGATCTGGCGAAAAATCCGTACAACTGCCGGTTCATCGATGTCGAGCTGGCCTCTTCATTATTCGAATGCTACTCCCCCATCCATCCCACAACCCGGGCTCAGGATGCCACCCACCGTAACGAGCTGCTGGGAATCGTCAAAAACGATTTTGGCCTGGTCACAGGAGCGGAGGAAGCCCGGGATTTTGCTTTTGCCAACGTGGATTACGGCGAAGGAACCATGACGATTTCCGCTGCAGAAAATGCGGGATATGACTGGAGCACACCGACCGACCAACCCGGTGAATCTTTCCTCTATTACAATGTAAATCCCGCCAGCCGCTTGCCCTTGCATCAACTGGTTTACCACGATGTACATGTGGCGACCTGGTACACCGGCGACGGCCAATCCAAAGTACCCGATTACTGGGATGTAAAGGATCTTTTGAATATACTTTACGCATCCATGCCGCTGTTTTTACCGCCGGATCCGGACTATTTTATCAGGCACCGGGAAAAATTTCTCACGAGCTACCATCTGGTATCCAGCGTTTTTCGCAGAGCCGGCTTTGCTCCCTTGAAGAATCACAGGTTCCTGACCGCTGACCGGCTGGTGCAACTAACGGAATTTAACAACGGCTGGCAGATCGTGGTTAATTTTTCAGACCAGAATTTCACCTGGTTGAATAAAATCCTGCCTCCAAAGGGCTTTTATGCCGTCAATGGTGAGGAAGCGGTCTACCGGATCAATTTTTCGGACGGGCAAATTGATGTCGCACGGTTATCCGATCGCCTTTTTGTGAATCCACATGACCGGTTGGTTTTTTACAACGGTGTGCGCACCGGCGGACCGGTGCTGTTTTTAAAAAAGGAAACCGGCATTCACGTCGCGTTTATCGGGAATCAATCCGCTGTTGATTTTTCTCCTTCGGAATGTCCGTGGCCATTGGATTCGGTCCAGGTTATCAATAATGACACTCAAAAAATTCAACAGCCGGAGTTGTTGACTGACGGATGGATAAGAATAAAGCGATCCGAGAAACACCGGTTTTATACCATTTCAGGCCGTTTCTTGAATACAAGTGTCCAAAATAGAAAAATGTCCGATACCGGCATGCACCTGGATAATTTTTTCATCTATCCCAATCCTGCAAACAGCAATATCTGCATCGAATACGAACTTTGTTCACATGAAAAAGTTATCCTCGCCATATACAATATTCTGGGAGAAAAGGTGGCAACCTTTGTGAACGCCGACCAGTCGCCGGGTATATATCGTTACAATTTTAAAGGTAAAAACTTTTCCAGCGGTTTATATTTCTGCCGGCTCTCCACGCCGCGGAAAACAATTTTGAAAAAACTGACATTATTAAAATAAAAAGAGGGAGAACATATGAAACGTGCACCTTATATTTTACTGCTGCTTTATATAGCAGCTCAGTTGATGTCATGCGGTGGCGGTAATCCGGTAGATTCCAATGAACCACGCATATACATTAACAATAAAACCTATGTTAATGAGAAGGCAAAATTCAAGCTCACAGCGCCGGCTAACTGGACACTGATGATGGATGTCCTCATCGAAAACACGTCTATCCAATTGATCGGTACGAAAAATGATTACATAGATTTTCAAACGAATTTTAACATTATTATATCCGAACACGCCGGCACTGAAAATATGGATACTATTATGGCAATCGCCGAAGCCATCATCAAGGATACGTTTGAAAATGTGACGATCATTTCAAAAAAAACAGTACAAATCGACGATAAAACATGTGGAGAAATGGTTTACACGTTTATATATTCAGCAGAAGAAATCGTGTTACAGCAGAAACAGCTGTACATCATCCATAATAATAATGACATAACGATCACGTTTACCGACCTTCAAAGTCATTACAACCAAAATAAGGGGTATTTTGAACAAATACAAAATTCTATTGAATTAATGTAAATGGACAATATACAAAAACACACCAAAATTCGGGCAAAAAATACAAATATAAAAAATTATTCAAAATTCAATCGCTTTCAATCGACATATTTCTAGAATATTAGCATTACGTAAATTAAAACATCAGAGCTCAGAATCGTCCAGGTCATTGATAACTCTACAGAGAGATTGAGGACGATTCTACCTAAAATCGGGAAAATTTGTGATTTTCCTCATTCATTATTTTTAAAGGGAATAAAAATGAAGGTCGCCAGGATTTTGATTTATGCGTGCTTGATAATGACGATTGCCGCACCAGCAATAGCTGAACATTCCGCCATAATTGTATTCAACGCTCCGTCTTCATACATCGGCCTGTGGGAAACCACACCGAGTATGGCAATTCTTACCGTTACCGCTGAAATCGGGACACCCGCCACACAGGCACGATTTTTCCTGCGGATAGAACATGAATCTCACGGAGAGATTGCTACGGGAGAAAGCGGTATGAGGGAATTGCGGGCCGGTCCCGGGGCGCAGACCTTTATGTCGCCGGAAATCGTTAATTGGCGGGAATTGGATTACAGCTCAAGCCGTATTGATCCAGTTCGTGCCAGCGGGCGGTTACCGGAGGGTGAATACACTGCTTTTGTTGAAATCAGGGATTTGCATGGTGAGTTGCTGGCGGAAACCAGGGAAAGTTTTTTCATTGTTTACACTGATCCTCCAATGCTGTTAAATCCCCTGGATGATGAAGAACCAGCCCAGCCTAATCCCATATTCATGTGGACGCCTGTGATTTTACCTGCCGGTCATACCGTAACCTATCACCTGCGGATCGTTGAGGTGCTTGTGGGCCAACCTGCAGAGCGGGCGATGGAGGTTAATTCGCCATTTTATGAGGCTGAAATTACAGGAACGGAGGTACACACGTATCCCGCATATGAGATCCCTTTTGAACGGTCCATCGTTTATGCTTGGCAGATTGAAGCCGTGGATGAATCGGGCAATCCGGCTGCGCGAAATGACGGTAAAAGCGCAATAAACACTTTTTATTATGGTGTGCCGGGAGAGGAGATAACCACGGAATTGGAAATCACGGCCATACCGTCTTTTTTCATTATCAGCCGCATGGATCAAGAGGTGTATGTATCGCTGACACTGAGAGAACCCGGTATCATTCATTTAATTGATCCGGTCGAGATCACACATGTGCGATACAGCTGGATGGAAAGCGGCACTACCTGGCGTCGGATGGGGACGTGGGAGGAACTGGAAACGCCCATATCGATTCTTCCGGCAAGTTCGTACCGGTTTACAAAGACAATTGTATTTAACGAGGAACTGCGGACCACACTGCTACGAGGTGCCACAACCGGTACTTTTGGCCTTCAGATTGATTTTCAGAGCACGGAAACGGACGGATCCGTGACACATACCGCACCGTTTATCGTTTTTGAAATCGTTGAAATAGGCAGCGAATTCACGGTTCGAGTTATTTATCCGGAACGAATGCCCATCACGTTAAGCCCCACATCACCCCGACAGACATTTCGCTATGAATTTGACGGTATGGGTCATTCGGAGATCCATGTGACAAGCCATAGAATTATTGCCATAAGTCCGTTTGACGGTACAAGATCCGAACACAGAACCTCGCCTGTCGATGTCACAATCCCGGCCGGTGGAACGGCGACAATGGATGACTTTGTCGGATATGATGTTTCATATATCATCGAAACAATACTCGGCGAAAGGACGATGGATCGGTTGGGTCATTCCGTAACCGAACTGGACCTTCCATGGGATATGATTTTTACCGGTATGGAAGGCGACCGGGAGGTAATTGGACGGGCTGAGGTGATTTTCCGCGTTCAAAGAGAAGCCAGCTCCACCTTTGATGTCCGTGCCGAATCACCGGACGGTATGCCGCTGGTATGGCACCCCGGTGCAGAAACCCATCCCTTGACATTTGAACTGGACGGTACCGGGCATTCTGAAATTGAAATTACAGGCAGACAATTTTATAAATATTATCCTGCATCAGACAGAGAGATTGATAGAAGGCCATGGCCGATTGGTAGCGTCCGCATTCCACCGGGTGGAACTATCAGGGTAGACGAAGGATTCGAATTGAGTGCAGATGCCCAGGAAGCGCTATTGCACGATCCGGAATTAACAACGGCACTTGGAGATGACAGCCCTTTACAGGTGGAGTTACAGTACCGGATAGTATTCGAGGGGATCGAACATCCGGAAGGCAGCGCGGAAGAATTTCCGGTAACGGGTGAGGTCATCATCCCAGCTCTCATACGTGAAGCGAGAGAAGGCGAAGAAAGCCTGACGGTTCCAGTCAGCCTGACTTCCGGTGTCGAGACACCGCTGATCTTCCATCCTGAAGCGACTGAACACGGCATTGAATTACAGGTGGATGGGACAGGACTGGGGCTCCTGGAAATGACCTCAAGCAACAGAACAATTCATATACCCGCCTCCAGCGCGATTTTTTCCGTTGACCCGGTGAGCCATTCAGGAATCGCGATAGCAGAAAACACAATCGGAATACTTCCACTGGATATTGTCATCGACGCGGACAGGCAGGCGGAAATCCTGAGAAGAGCGGCAGGCGGCGCACATGAGGTCATGGGGGAATATGAAATTGACGTAATATGTGATGAAGTAACGTCGGAAAGACGACAGGTCCGGCATGGCAGGATTTCAATTCCAATCCTCATACGTTCATCTGTCATCAATCCCTCATTCGATGTCCGGGCGAATTCGCCTGACGGTATACCCCTGGTCTGGCATCCGGGCCAGGAAACCAACCGCATTCAATTTATACTCGACGGGACCGGTCACAACGAAATCGAACTCACCGGGAGTAACACCTTCATGGGCATTCCGGTGATCGATTCTGATACACAGGTCGGCCATTGGCCGCCTTTGGAAGGCCTTGGTTTTCATATACCCGCAGGCCGGCCTTTTACCATCACCAGCGGTATAGCTATGACGATGGAACAGCAGCAACAACGTTTAAACGATCCTGACCTCGCTGCCGTTTCAGAAGGCCCGGTCGACGAGCTGGAAATTTATTACCGATTTGAATTTGAGGGTCTCGAAACGATGGAGGGCGGAGGTGAAAGGGTTCCGGTATTCGGACAAGTCACCGTACCAATGATCATTCATCGCGAGGTCGAGGGTGAAAGTCCTGAAACATTTCCCCTCAGGCTTGCCGAAGGTGCAGACCTGCCTCTCGTTTTTCACCCGGGTGCCGTATCTTTCACAGTGAACCTGGAACTGGATGCCACCGGTCTGGGAGCCATGTCTTACTATAGCGCAGAAAGCGGCGTGTTTATTCCCGCATCCAGTGGATTCTTTTGGGCTGACATCGATCCGCCTGAAATTTCGGTTGAAGAAAACACGGTCCTTACCTATCCATGGGAACTGGCGATCAGCCCCGAGCGCCAGCGTGAAATATTGTCATCAGCATTCAGCGTTGGCGGAGCGGATCGGGGTTTTGAAGACCTGGAGGGCGAATATCTGGTCACCATTGTCGTCATGGAAGGCGGAACCACGATCCGGCGGGGAACGGTGAATATACCCATCATTATCCGCTCGGCCGAAGCGGAGGCAATGGCTTCCATCGATCTGACGGTCACGTCATCTTTGAGTGAGCTGGTCTATGCCGCCGGTGAAGAAGAAAAAAATCTGGATTTTCGACTGACTTCTGGGTTAACGCAAGAAGTAGAAATGGACACGATTATATTTTCCATGGAAAGGGACGGCCGTGAGGTGTTGAACACAATCCACGAGATCAGTCTCACGGTTCCGGCCGGAGGAACAGCCGATATCGAAGAACACGCTCTCGCCATCGACCGTGGTCGTATTCTGGGAACGGAATCCACCGTGGAGGGAGAGCTGACCGTCACATTCAGAGGGGCAAGAACCGGCGGTGAACGTGTTTTTACCAGGATGACCATCCCGATGCGCGTTACGATTGAATCGGAGGGCAGGCCGGCAACAACAGGGGATGCTTATGTCCTCGTTCGCAATACGGCCATTTTGATGCCCACCACCGAAACGACCATCATCCGGGGTGATGACGGTCATATCACCCTCAACGGCCGGGGCCGGCTAGTCATTTTGCCAAGTCCATTTGACTCGACTGAGGTTGATGTCTCCCTTTCGGCCCTGACCCTTGAACCGCACGATGACAATCCCGACAGTATGGTGGTGACCGGTGGCCGGTTAGACGCTTTTTCCGAAGGGGAAGAAAATCTCTTTACACTATACGCCTCTCTTTTCCAGGCCAAACGTATTTCATTTGACGCGGTACGCGATAGAGACGAGTTGCTCAAAATCGACCTCGCCCATGTCAATCTGCCCGGCGAAGAACCGCTGATATTAACCAATGTGATCGTCAATGAACATGGTATTTCGCTTGAGGACGTGGACCTGGAATACTCCATGTTCGGTCTCACATTGCGTATCACCGATATACGGACAGGCGGCGGCGCAGGCAGCTCATCATTACGTCTGACGGTGCACATGCGGTTACAGGGACGGACCCGCAGCGAAGAATTTGCCTCCACGGAAATCACCATCACCGAAAGCGGTGGTATCGAGGGGCGGGTCGAACCGGAACCGGAACCCTACGCTATTATCCCCGGCGACGGTGACCGGGCTATTCTGGCAATCAGCGCGATTGAATTTAAAGTACATCCCGATTCCGTGGAGTCTTATGTGGGGCTGACCGTCGCGCTCAACTACCCATCCCCTCTCGAAGAGCTGGGACCATCGGAATTCACATTAAAGATCGGATCCGAGGGCACAATCACCGGCGAGGTCGCGCTCATCACCGAAGGTGAGGACGACGATCTGGAAACCGATATCACCAAAGTGGATTTCGGCAGCTTTGCCACTTTTGACCTCACATATCTTGCGGTTCAATTACAGGGCTCCGGCGATGGTTTCGATGAGGCGCACAGTTTTGTCGCCATTTCGGGTAATTTTATTTTCCGGCGCAGTGAATCCGAAACTTATACAATCCATTTTGGTGACAACGAGGATGAACCGGGCGTACGCATTAACTTTGACGGTTCCGTTGAATGGCACGATCTGATGCTGGCCACCGATCAGCGCATCAACATGGGCCCCGTATATATCCGACTGCGAACGCTGGGATTCGAGTTCAGCCCGGAATTCAAATTTATCCTGGCCGGAGGCCTGGGCGTCGACAAAGAGGATGTTTTTTCCGGTGAAATTTTGCTGGAAACCCTCAAAGTCGATAAAAACGGCAATGTCGATTTTGACCACATTGGGATCATGGGAGGCAGTTTATCCATTATGGATATGGTGGGCATTAGTGTAAGAGATTTTGATTATTGCAGCAGCGGCGATTGTTCGATCAGTTTTAAAGCAGCCAGCGGTAAAACGGCCAAGGATACATCAATCACCGTGGAGAGTTTCTTTCAAATACAGGGTGCGGAAATCACTATCGGTGAGGATGGCGCGGCCGGTAGTGGAGGATTTGAAGAACTGCTGGTGTTTGAAGATGAAGGTGAAAACAATTTTGTGCTACGCCAGGCGGAACTCAATATTGCAGAACAAGTGGAGATCAAACTGGATTTACGCTATCTGCAGGGCCACCCTGTTTGGGGAGATGTCCTCAGCCTCGCCGGCAATGTCAGGATACCGAAACAGCCCGATCCCATAACCGCCAGCGTATATGGAAAAATCGGAGAAAAACCGGACGGCAGCAGCACGTGGGGCCTGTTTGTATCAGCAGGCGGTCTGGGTATCCAGATGGGTCCCGTTACGCTGGATGCCGTGGGAGGCGGTTTCTTTTACAACCCGATTATCGAAGACCTGGCGGCGGTACGCGACCTGTGCGGTATAGAGCGTCCGGACATTTCCGGTAAGATCGAAGGAATCGACCGGCCTGAAGGCGCCGGTTATCCCGGTTCTTTTGCCGCCATGCTGTACGCCGGACTTTATGTCGGCAGCCGCGATGTCGTGGAAGGCCGGGCATTGCTCGCCATAACCGAAAGGAACGTCACACTGGATGCCGAGATTACCGCCCTGGATAAAAAAGCCCAAGGGGCATTTTATCTCGCCGTAGGCTGGGATCCCAATTATCTGGAGGGAATGTTTGAACTCGAGGTCAACTTGTATTCCATTATCGGCGCAGACGCCGACCTGATGTTCTACGTATACGGCGAAGACCTCTGGTCGGTGATGGGTGAATCTGAAATCCAGCTTTTCCCCTCTCATCCGATCATCACGGTCGGCGCCGACTTTTTTATCGGCCCGCCGGGATTTTTACTGGACATGAATTTCGATCTGGGTTTTGATATCGGTATTCTTTCCGCAGAGGCGCGGTTTGAAACCATGTACTGGTACAACAGCGGCGTGAGCTGGGGTGCGTATATACTCATCAGCGCGGAAGGAGAAATACTGTGGGGATTGGCGGGCGTCGCCGGTTCACTGGAAGGTGCCCTGATCGGAACACCGGAAGAAGGCACACTGGTTTACTGTGTAGGTAGTTTTTACGCCGAGTTATGCTGGGTGACCGTATTCGACGGCAGCGTTTGGATGACCCTGTCCGGCGACGGTTTCGACGGTGGAGAAGGCCGAAACTCAAAATACGATCAGCTCATTGAAGATGCGCGCAACATGGCGGATCAGATGAGAAGCGACATGGACGACATGGCCGAAGCCATGGGCAGTACCGGCATACTGAGTGATGAACAATTGGAAGCGGCAGGTCTGGCGTTGATTCAGGGCCTGGGCAGCACCAGCTCCGTGGGCCTCTTGCGGCAGTATCAAAATGATGCCGACCAGTATTCCGCCCTGGTACCCAGTGATGCGCGGAATTCCCTGCTCGGTATAAAAACGGATATTTTTCAGCATGAAAATATCCGGCAAAACGTCGCCACTCTGCAATCGATGGAGGCCAATAAACGGACGCTGTCGGCCTATTCCGAGTTTTTATCAAGCCGGCACTCTGCGGTCACTGCAGAGATGCGCGGCATGGGCGATTTATTGTCGGCGGATTTACCTGCGCTCAGCGATCTGCCTGCACTGACCAATCCGGTCGGTGCGGCCCGGTATGAAACAATTAACATTGACGGACGATCGATCACTATCAAGGTTGATGTCGAATTCAACGAAGAAACGGCTGCTGAAATAACCGATCAGGTCAGCCGGCAGCAGCGGGATATTGAAGAGTACCAGCAGACCCTTTTTCAATTGATCGGTGAATATGAACGTAATTTAACGGCCCTGGATGAGTTTATGGGACCGTCGGAGGAACCGGCGGATTCACCGGGAGGTCCCGGCGGGGCCGGAGATATTTCGCCCAACGAACTGAGCCAGTGGTACGGGCGCTTATTTTCCGCCATGAACGGATATTATGAAACATACCTGGGCCTCATTTACAACGGCCCGCAACA
>JAFGEC010000335.1 GCA_016931775.1 Candidatus Zhuqueibacterota bacterium
AGTAATCTGTGAGTAACCGGGGGTAATTTGGTTTCTATGTACACTCTCGTTCAAGTTCGTCGTCTGTCGTGTTACGGATCATTGAAAATCATTGAAACTCAACAAAAAACATAATTTCCCCAAATTTAAGCGAAGCGAGACCCCGCAAGTGCCGCTCTGCGGCACTGAGGAGGCTCGCGCAGCCCGCGAAGGATCACCCCGCGGCCTTTGGGGACGTATAAATTGTGCGACCGAATGAAAAAGAACCGAGATGCAAAAAAACTTCTTTTTCGCACGAGCGGGGGAGCCGGAGCGGCCCTAAATCAAATACTTTTAATTTTCAGGATATCAAAATCCATCAATAACTTGATTAATAAAATAATAATATCTACATTTCAAATCAAAACCCCCAAAAGGAGAACCAGTTAAAATGGCAGATAACAACTCAACTCCCAACGTCACGAGATCGGCTTTTAGCGAGCTGGGTGGAAAATTATCCGTGGTCGAAAAAGTCGGGTATGGTCTTGGTGATACCGCGTCCAATATCCTGTACCAGGCATGGAGCTTTTTTCTCATGATATTCTATACCGATGTCTTTGGGATAGATGCAAATGTGGCGAAATTTATGTTTCTCATTACGCGAGTCTGGGACATGATAAACGATCCCATCATGGGCATGATCGCCGACCGCACGGAGACCCGGTGGGGGAAATTCAGGCCTTACCTTCTTTGGATGGCGGTTCCCTATGGTATTCTGGCTTGTGCCATGTTCATTACACCGGCATGGGGTCAGAATATGAAAATTGTATATGCCTACGTCTCTTATATCCTGGCCACGATGGCTTATACCGCCATCAATATCCCCTACTCTTCCTTGATGGCGGTCATGACGCCGAATCCCAGGGAGCGTACCACCCTTTCACAGTACCGTTTTTTCTTTGCATTTATCGGCATGCTATTGATTACCACTTTTACCCGGCCGCTGGCCAAGTTATTCGGCGCAAATCCCGCTCATCCTGGATACGATGCGGAATTGGGATACAGCCAGGCGCTGGGTTTTCAGGTGACAATGGGGGTGTTCGGCGCTATTGCAATCGTCCTGCTGCTCATTACATTTTTGACGACCCGCGAGCGTGTCAAACCTTCCCTGGAGCAAAAGAGCACATTTAAGCAGGACCTCAAGGATGTCGGCAGGAACATACCCTGGATCGTGATTTTCGTCGCAGCCATATTCTGGCTCATTCATAACATGATTCGAAACGGAATGGTGGCATACTTTTTTGATTACGTCAACGGCCAGGGCGGCAAGATACTCTGGACCATTTCCATGGGCGCGTTAAAGCTGGACTTTGATCAGACGACGACATTCCTGACGATCGGCACATTTGGCATGATGGCGGGCGTATTGCTCAGCACACCGGTAAAAAAATATTTTGACAAAAAAAAGGTCATAATATTTCTCTCGCTGGCAAGTGTTGTTCTCAACGCCGCATTCTATTGGATACCGGAGCATAACTTTGTTTTACTCGGTATTATGAATTTTCTCTGGTCTGTCATTGCCGGAGCCATGCCGGTTTTTCTATTTGCCATGTTTGCAGATGTCGCGGATTTTCATGAATGGAAATTCAGACAGCGGGCAACCGGTCTGGTTACCGCTGGTATCATGTTTGCGATCAAGATGGGGGTCGCAGTAGGCGGCTTTTTAGGTTTGCATTTTTTAGGACAATTTGGTTACCGGAAAGATATACCGGTTACCCCTGAGGTAATGCATGGAATAAAACAGTTGTTCAGCATTATACCGGCCGTATTTATACTTGCCAGCGGTATCATTCTGTGCTTCTATCCCATTAATGATTCTCTCTTGGCAAAAATAGAAACGGATTTAAAAGACAGAAAAAAAGAGTAAAAACAACTCAATCATTGAAAGGCAAACATGACGAAGATAAAAGATAAAGGCGATTTTACCCTGCCCGGCGAGGCAGGATACGAGGATTTAACTTTGGAACTCGCCGAAAAATGGGGAGCCGACGCCATCCGTGACAGTGACGGCACGGTATTGTCCGACAAGATTATTTCGGCGGATTACGACATATATTCCACCATCTGTTTGGTACGAGGTGATAACGAATGGGCCAGGGCAAATACGGACAAACTCCAGCAGAATTACCTCATGAGCGATCCGGTTATTGCCGATGGTGATAAAATAACAATTGATCTTTTGAGTGGATTTTTCCGTGAACAGTTTAAAGTCAATGGCCATGACGACCCAAAGACATGGTGGCAGGTATTCGACCGTACAACGGGCGAACAATTTCCCAAGGACCAATGGGACTTTGACCGAACCACAAATACTGTTACGATAACCAACGTCAAAAAGTGGCACAAGTATACCGTCAATTTTCTGGCTTACCGAATATGGGAAGCCATTTCAATGTACAACCATATTACCAACGAATGGGGCGACAGGGAACATTTGATGCCGGTGGATCCGATTTACCCGGAGGCCCAAAAATTCATGCTCAGTTATCTGCAAAAATGGCTGGATGCACATCCGAAAACCAAAATCGTGCGGTTCACCTCCATGTTTTACAATTTTGCCTGGTTCTGGGGCGATCCGGCACACCAGCGCTTTCGGTACGCGGACTGGGGTTCTTATGAGATGACGGTCAGTCCGCTGGCGATGACTCTCTTTGCCAAGGCAAAAGGGTATAGAATGACCAGTGAAGATTTTGTCAACAACGGCGCCTACTGTTCCAGCCATAATGTTCCCTCCGGCCGTCTGTTGGAGTGGATGGATTTTATGCATTCATTCGTGGTAAATTTTGGACGTCAATGTATCGATCTCATTCATCGCGCAGGCAAAGTTGCCTATATGTTCTATGATGACCACTGGGTCGGCACCGAACCATACAGCGAGCAATTTAAAAATATGGGCTTTGACGGTCTGATCAAGTGCGTATTCAATGCTTTTGAGGCCAGATTGTGCGCGGGCGTTCAGGGCCCTGTAATAAAAGAACTGCGACTGCATCCGTATCTTTTTCCAACAGGTCTCAAAGGTGAACCGACGTTTCAACCGGGCGGAGATCCGGCCCGGGATGCCAGAAAATTTTGGGCCAATATCCGCCGCGGCCTGCTGCGTGAACCTGTGGACCGCATCGGCCTTGGAGGATACTTGCACCTGGTTCAAAATTTTCCGGATTTTGTGGAAACAATCGAGGAGATCACTCAGGAATTTCGGACCCTCAAACAGTGCCATGCCTTAGGTGTTCCGTACACAGCGCCGTTGAAGGTGGCGTTACTCACAGCCTGGGGAAAGCAACGTTCGTGGGTCTATGCCGGTCACTTTATCCATGGAATGGAGCTTTACGAGGTAACGGAGGCACTGGCCGGTCTGCCGGTAAATGTTACGTTTATCAGTTTCCAGGATATTTTAAAAACGGGAATTCCCGAAAACATCGATGTGATCATCAATGCCGGTAAAGCCGGAACGGCATGGAGCGGCGGTGAACACTGGAAAAACGAAAAAATCATCGAAAAAATGACGGAATGGATCGCCGGCGGCGGTGGATATATCGGTGTAGGAGAGCCCTCAGCGGTTCAGCATTCAAGCCAATACTTTCAGCTGGCCCATGTATTGGGAGTGGACAGGGAAATCGGCCTGACTTTGAACAATATAAAATTAACAGGAATTATCTCCGGAAACAAACATTTCATCCTTAAAGATATGGAAAAAAATATCGATTTCGGCAAAGATATCGACAATATTTTCGCACTCGACAAGAGCACGACGGTTTTATCACAAACGAACGGTTCAGTACAAATCGCCCTTAATCGTTTCGGAAAGGGTCATACGGTTTATTTATCCGGTTTTAAATTCACACCCGAAAACACGCGCCTGTTGCACCGGAGTATGTTTTGGGCGGCAGACCGGCAGAAAAATTTCGGACCGTGGACGTGCAGCAATGTTCGAACCGATTGTGCGTTTTATCCGGGTACAAAACAATGTGTCGTCGTCAACTCGAGTGACAAAGCTGAAAAGACTCAGGTGTTCGATGAAAACGGTCATTCCATTGATGTGGAACTGAAACCACACGGCATAAAAATTATCGATGTATAGCAGCGATTAAAATTCGGAATGACCACTTTTTTGAACAGAAGCCGGGATTGCACTCATTTTCATCGCCGGCTGTCTCTCTCGTTATCCGGTTTTTCCATTCGCCTCGATCTCACCGGCTTTTGTAAGTGCGTATTTCGAAATAACAGGCCCAAAGATTTCATGGATGATTGTCGAACCAATGATGACATTGATAATAATTTCTGAAACCGAGCTAAAAGCGGGATTTTCGTGGATGACCAATGCCAAGCCGATGACAATTCCGCCCTGTGGTATTAAACCGCCGCTGGTGAACTTTTGTACCGACAGGGATGACCGGGATAATTTTCCGCCCGAGCCACATAAAAGCAAGCGCTACAAAAATAAACGCAAATTCCGCTTCAAAAAGAGTAATAAAAAAAATAGGCTTGCCGAGACGACGGATTTTTGGGAAATACAGTGTTCCGCCAACAGAAAATGTAATAAAAGCCAGAGAAAGATTTGTCACCAGAGCCGTATGCTGAACGAATGAATGGGGGATAAGGTGCACGATATCCGGATTCAGTATAATTCCGGCAAAGATATAACCCGTAACTTTGGGCAGTTTGAGGCGAGTGCAAAGTTCCCCAAAAAGAAAGCCGGTAAATAAAATAACCCCTATGATCAGTAATGGTTCCATAAACTTTACTATATTTTAATTAGATCCTTAAAATTAAATTTATCGTTTCGTCAAAAATTTTTCCCGAACAATAAAAGGTAACAAATAATCTATCAAAATCCATTATTTTATTCAAAAAAGTCAGTTATTCCGTTACCGGCAACTGCCGGTTCGGCGGAAGAGTTAACGACGGTCAGTAAAATCTGTAAAATACAAAACGGAGAAAGTTTGATGCCCATTTCATGCAAAAACATAATTATATTTATTCAAGCTTACAGGGTTACTTTTGTCGGCCATGGCTCCTGTTTTGAAGTCCCCCAGAGTGTGCTCACGTAATCGATCGAAAACAGGTCCTCGAATGCATGCAGCCAAAAGGTGCCCCTGTCGGAAAGAACGATCTGTTCTCCGTCATCCTTCAGGAAGCCGAGAAAAGCTAACGGTTTCATATATTTTCCATAAACCAAATCAAAATCCTTGCCGAATCTTTTATTAAAATCTCCCTTTATAAACCTCGTTTCATAGATTCTCCAGTACAGCCAGCCAGCCATTTGCATTTTCACTGACAGATCAAGTGATAGCGCAAAGGCCATCTTTCCACTTTCAAGAGCTTTAATGTACTCGGCAGCATTGAAAGTGTTTAAGTAAAAGACATCCTGAAGATACGAGCCGCCACTTGCACCAAGTCCAATGTAGAGAGGTATCGTTACGGAACAGTATTTTGGTATTCCTTTACGGGTGAATGCCCAAACTGACGTTCTTTCAAAGCCCGCTTTGTAAAAAATTTTTTCCAAAATGCCAAGCATTTTTCTTCTTTTCAGTATTGTTGATAATTTAAAAATGCTTTCATTACCTTCACTGCCCATTTTCGTATATGGGAATCTAAAAAGAGGATAAGCGGCAATCTGGTCTACACCCATTTCGACCAGGGTATGTCCGGCTTGTTCAATCTCCTGGCAAGTCTGCGTCGGCAATGCAAAAATAAAATCCACGTTGACGCATTTAAAGTTCTTGCTCACAGCACGTTTGACAGTATCTATCACTTCTGCTGCATCATAGGGCCTTCTCAGATTTTTCAGATGCCTGTTTTGCAGTGATTCCACGCCGATGCTCAAATTTTTCACCCCTAATGACATGATTGCATTTAAATTATCTGCACTCAAATGATTTGGATGACTCTCCATGTGAATTTCACACTGCATATTAAATCTGTCATAGATGTATAAAAGTATATCTTGTATACCGCTGTAAAGCATTGTCGTCGGTGTTCCGCCACCAATATAAAAGGAGGTTACAGGCTTGTTACCGAAAATATCAACGTAAAAATCAATTTCCTTCTTTACAGCATTTGTATATCTTTTTGCGACCTGAGAATGGTAAATCTCTTTGTTATACGGACAATAAGGGCATATTTGATCACAAAAAGGGATATGAAGGTATACGCCTAATTCCTGAATATCCCGGAACTTGCTGTCCAGCTCTTCAAATGAAGGTATCCTGTTCTCGAGTGCAATTTCCTTCTCTCCGGTAAATAATCGACCTAGATTCTTCCTGAAAAAACTTTCAACCATAAATAATCCCCTTTTATATTTTTGGGGCCATAAATTAATCACAGCCATTTTCAAGGTAAACTTTAAACACGTGCAAAAATTTAATCGCTTCTTTTTTTGCCATGTTTATATAAGTCGTTTTTAAAAAACCAGGCAAAAGCCGACACTCTTGAAAGTACTCGACCAGACTACCCTCTTTTTCATGCTTAAATTGATAGTATCCGTTCGAAGACAACATTTCAGGGATAATGTTTATGTTGTTACTGTTCGAAATCAATTTGAAAGTGATTTTCCGTTCACGCCGATCCAGCGTTCTCAGCCAGGTGGATCGATGCTGAAATACCAGAAATCTTTGATACGTAAAAGTGACCAAATACCAGTCTTCTCCATGCTGACCCAACATTATGGATTTAGCCCCCAAAGAATACTTGCCGATATTTTCAGCATTGTAGACAAGATGAATTAAACAATCAGGCGCTGCATTGACAACAAAACTTGCTCGAAATGAATAATAATTTTCCTTCTGTACAAATTCAAAGTCGAATTCTTGTTTCTGATTTTCATAGGATAGGATTGGCGGACACAATAGTGCTGCGAGGATTATTTTATTAAAATTTTTCATGAATAGATTAAAAATACTTTAATGCATTCAAAATAGCCGATGGTTTCAATTTTAACGTCTGATTTATTTCAGCATAACTTAAATATCCACAGTTCCGGCACAATTCGGGATCGCCGGGGAATCTGCAACATTTATACGTTTTACCTTTTTCATATACACGGCAGATATCCAAAGGCCGCTTCCAGTCATTTTTTAGCGCTGATTTTAATCCTGCTCGTGAGTTTAATATTTTATATTTCTTTTTATATTGCATTAATTTAAGCAAAATTTTGTTTCTTTCAACAGATTCGATATATAAATCATCAAGCCCGTAATATGGTGTGTGAAAGTAAAAAAATACACCCCGGATTTGGTGTATTTCATGTATAAATTCACAGAAATCCTGTATTTCATCTTTATTAAAATTGTTTATCGTAAAATTGATGTAAAGAGAGGGATGGTTTGAATCGATAATATTCTTTAAAATCCTGTCAAAAGTCCTTCCACGTAAAGAATCGTGGATTTTTTGAAGGCCGTCTATACTGACAAACACGGTATCTGCTGATGTTTCTAATGGAATCGTGCCGTTAGTATAAATAATAGTGGTAAAAAATCCGACCTTGTGTGAATAATCAACAATATCTTCAAGATTATATTTCCCATCATGCCAAAGAAAAGGTTCACCGCCTTGCAGGTAGAGGGTTCGCCCGCCTTCGTTATAAAATGAATCAATGACAGCAAGGGTTTCTTCATATCTCATATTTTTTATTCCACGACGGGCGATTCGACAATGACGGCAGGACAAGTTGCATTTATTGGTAACGGTCAATCCGCAAATAAGAGGGGTATTTTTTTTAAAAATATGATGATTGATTAGGTATTGAATGCCGAAAAATATGTGTTTCATACATTACTCCCCGCCTCCATCCTGAATAATACAGATTAAATTGAAAATAGATGGTAAAGCATGAATTAAATTCTTCGTGCACTTTGTGTGCTTCATGGTTTATAATTTCTGACAATATACAAATTGTTCATGTGGATTAAGTACCGATCAGAATTTATCATCGTCTTGTTCACCAGACATTGTTTTCTCAACACTTATTCCAGCACATGAATATTCTTTCTTTTACAGATCGACTTGAGGACATCGGGCCAGACAGTGGTGCTCACCTCGCCGATGTGGGCGGTCCGCAACAAATACATAAATGTACGAGACTGACCGATGCCGCCTCCGATACTTAATGGTATTTCATCATTAAGGATTGCCTGGTGATAGGGCAGCTGTAAAAAATGTTCCTGTCCGGCTTCTTTGAGTTGCTGCACCATGGTCTCTTTGGTCACACGGATACCCATGGATGTCAGTTCATGACGGCGCCTCGTCACCGGATTCCACACCAGGATGTCTCCGTTGAGTCCGTGGTACTGGCTGCCGTTCTTTTTGATCGTCGGTGTGATCCAGTCGTCATAGTCCGCCGCCCGCATCTCATGGGGATAGCCGTCTTCCAGAACATAGCCGATGCCGATGATAAAAATCGCCGGATAGACATCCTGAACCATCTTTGTTTCGCGCTGTTTCCGGGTCAAATCCGGATAACGCTCCAGAATTTCCTCCGCGTGGAAAAACTGCAGCTTTTTGGGTATATCCGGATATTTATCGGTATGGAGTCCCGGGAAATCTTTTTTTACCATCCGGCCTGCCTCATAGATAACCGACCAAATTCTCTCAACGACATCCCGTAGAAAATCGAGGTTCCGCATATCTTTGGTAATCACCCGTTCCCAATCCCACTGGTCGACATAGGCACTATGGTCATGGTCCAGAAAGTAATCCTTTCTCACAGCCCTCATATCCGTGCAAATACCTTCACCCACCTCACAACCGAACTGTTTCAACGCCATCCGTTTCCACTTCGTCGCTGCCTGGACCACCTGAACCTCGATGGGCTTTTCAAGTCCGAGCCCGCAGGGGAACTCGATGGGCGTGCGCGAACCATCCCGGTCAAGGTAATCATTGACACCGCTGTCTTTGCTGACAATAAGTGGAACCTGAACCATAAAAAGGTTGAGTTCCTTGCACAGGTTCTCTTCAATAAAATTTTTTACTTTGAACAATGCCTTCATTCTCTCTTTCGGGTTCAACAACGCCTTGTAGTCACGGGGAAGAATTTTATCCACCTGTTCATAGGTGCTGACACCCGGTCCGGCCAGGTCTGCTCTTTTATCTGCCATCATTCACCTCCATTGATAGAAAATTTCGAAAAATATTATATTTACGAGTCGACTCATTTCATTTTCCTTACTTTATAGATTCAATTTCGACATCTATTCCCATGCCGGCATTTACATTAGTAAAAGCATAGAGGTTAGTATTACCTCCTTAGTGACCGGTTAACTGTAAGGCTGGAAAACCTGGAATAAATATCAGACGCCACGGCTCAGCGACCTGCAGAACGTTTGTTTTTGTTCAAATAATTCAAAAATGATTCTTGATTCATCCTGGCATCCTCTAAATCGACTTGACTTTTAAACAAAAGTCCGTCAACATTGACAGGATCCATTAAATAAAATTGTTGCATATTTTGAATAATTACTTTTCCCATAAAATGTAATTGTCAAAAATTAAAAAACACGACCTTGTTCGATTTTTTTCTTCATTACGGCATTTCACCTGCCATAATACGAACAAGAGTAAACGAATAGCCAGGCAATATGATTTCAAAATCTTCATTCACCACAATATCACTCGTGACAGGTTGAGCGTTTATATCATCTGGATCGCCTGTTAAAACAGTCTGAACAGCGGATGAGCCCATATCAGCGATACCATCCATTTTGACATGGGCATTCACGACA
Source organism: Candidatus Zhuqueibacterota bacterium (assembly GCA_016931775.1). GTDB lineage: Bacteria > Zhuqueibacterota > Zhuqueibacteria > Residuimicrobiales > JAFGEC01 > JAFGEC01. Next base: position 9,735 of record JAFGEC010000335.1, read on the forward strand.
ACCGGGAGCATGTTGATCATTTTTAAAATTAAATCACCGGTCTCACTGTCACGAACGACGGATACCGCAACACGCCGCCTCACCTCTTCTCTATTTTCCGAAAGCGATACACGACTGGAGATATAAACATCGCCGGCATTTTGGCCGTATAATTTCTGGACATAATAACCAACGGTTGGTTTCACTTCCGTATTGTTGAAATAAATCAGGTCCGGGTTCCACTGGGTAAAATCTTCCTTTGCCAGCAATGGTGCGTACGATGCCATGCTGACCACATCGCCGTTACGTTCTACCGCCGTGAGGTAGAGCGCTTCCGACAGCGCGGTTTCCATATTATTCGGCCGTCCCGGTAAATGCCCCGCATATTCGCCGAGATAGACCTTTGATTTGGACCTGTCATACTTTTCATAAAAGTCCTGGTTGTGAATAAACCACCCCGGAGGCTGATAGTAATGTTCATCGACCATGGCAAGCCCCAGTTGTGTCGCAAATCGCCAGCCCTCTTCGTAATCGGAGCCCTGATAAAAAGGTCCGACGGTACCGATAACCGTAATATCGGGATATTTTTCTTTTACCGCATTATAAATCATTGTAAAGCGTTCCTTAAATATCTCGGTGATTAAATCTTCGTTGCCGACACCGAGATATTTCAATTTGAACGGCTCCGGGTGCCCCGCTTCAGCACGTTTTTTACCCCATTCGGTGTTTTTATCTCCGTTCGCCCATTCGATCAAATCCAGCACATCCTGCACATAATTTTCCATTTCGCACATGGGGATACCCCCCTGCTGGCCTGCACCGCCATCCGAAGAATTCTGGCACGGGACCCCTGCTGCAACAATCGGAACCGGCTCGGCGCCGATATCCTCACAAAACTGAAAATATTCAAAATAACCCAATCCGCCGGATTGATGGTAGCCCCAAATATTGCGTTGCGGTTTTCGTGATTCCAGCGGTCCGATGGTATTCTTCCAATGATAGATATTCTCCAGGCCGTCGCCATGAGCCACACAGCCACCCGGGAAACGCACAAAACGGGGATGGATGTCGGCGATAACCTGTGCCAGGTCGGCCCGAAGTCCATTCTTGCGGCCATTGAATGTATTTTGAGGAAAGAGTGAAATCATATCCAGGGCGATCTGCCCTTCGGCCTGCGGAACAATTACAAGACGGGCATCCGGCATGGTTTTTTCGGATTTAAGCACTGCCTCGCATTTCTTCCACTCGGTTGAGCTCAGATTTATGGATGCCGCGGAAATAATCTCGTTATTCTTCCCAACAAGACGGATGGATACTTTTTTATTCCTGTCATCTTGATTGCGGGCCAATACGCTGAAATGATATTTTTCTCCGGCTTGCAACGGAATACCATCGAATCCCTCGTTTACTAAACCAGCACCGACTTTGTCGATCTTTAGGATCGCATAGTGTTTGTTGTTTTTATGAACCGGACGAAGTGTATCGATACTGACGGTTCCGTTACTGCCGCTGACACTCCATGCTTTCAGACTGTTCCAGCCCGGATCGCTGCCTTTCTTATCGTGAAGGGAATATTCAAATCCTCTGTTCTGCACAAGTTCGGCATAGAGTCCGCCGTCAGCGGCATAATTGATATCTTCGAAAAAGATACCGATTAATTTGTCACTGATTTTCTTTTTTTCGTTTCCATTCACAGTTATCGTCGCGACGACCGGTGTCAGGTCTTTGAAGCGTACAGGATCATCATCCGTGGTTTCACGGTTTAATAGATTGTTGTAAGCCGCGAGCAATTGTGCTTCAAGCAAATCTTCAACCAGCGACCAGGAAACGTGGTGTAATGTACCGGCCTCAAAATTGTCTCCAATTCTGATTTTTACTCTGAGGTTTAAACGATCGCTTTCGTCGACAAGTTGCGCTGCCGAAAAGTTTTTGAAATTTTGTGTAAAAACGCTATAAAATTCTTCAACGTCGCCGCTATCACTTTTCCATGAGACAATGTAGTGCTGCGCAGAGCTGTCGTAAAAAATTTCAGGCTGCAGACAGTTTTTGCCGGCAATCACGACCGGATAGGATTGCGGCTGCCAGTCAATAAGGTTTATGGAAGTAGTGTGGGCAAACGCGCCGTCCCTTTCGTTCACGCTCCACACGCAATGCCATAATCCGCCTGGATCCTGGAATAAAAACGGAGAATACATTCTTTTTTCAGCACCCCAGGCACCATAGTCACAACGGAGATAGCTGTGGTACGGACCGATGGCATGCCAGTTTTCTGAGTCAAGACTCCAGGCAAAATGTAACCCATTGCGTCCGCCGTTTTCGTTGGTTGCATATGAAAAAAGATAGGCGGAATCCGGTGCACTTGCCGACCCAAAAACATTTTGAGAGAACACAACCAGCAAAAGGCTCAACAATACATTCTTTTTTCCAATCAAAGTCATCTCCTTACAGACAGTTCTTTTACTTTTCAATCGTTTGGTAATGGGCTTACCTGCTCAAGTCAAAATGAACCGCTACATTCGTAATTTGTACTATCGCCCAAACGGATAGTCACCGTTTTTTCCATCTTGTCCCTCATTAAAGTCCTGTTGAAATACAGCTTTCGAGAGTCATGGTATTCCATATTCATTTTTTCTCAATATGGAAAACCTGACGCAGATCTTTTGATTTTGGACTGTAATCCTCGTTCACTTCCATAAGAGGAGCCATATACTTCCACCATCTTTGGCACACATCCGTCTGTGCTATTTTTTGCCATTTTTCCATATCTTCAATTTCGGCATATCCGAATAGATCGTTTGTATCCTGATCTAAAAATATAGTATAGTCCACAACACCATGATTTATGAGAACGGACTCTAATTCAGGCCAAATTGGGTTATGCCGATGGTCGTATTCCCCGGCATACCCTTCTTTTAATTTCATTTTAAATGCGATTCTCATTGTTTTATCCTTTTTTTAACGGTCTTGATCAAAGGTAAGATCAAAAACACTTTTGATCAGGTCTTTTGCTTCATATTGTTTCATTTCTGAATAATCCATTTATTGAAATATTTATCAACCTGCCGTTTCAACGGATTTTCAATAATATATTGCCGGATACGGTTTAATCCGTTTTCATCGCGGACAACGTGTTTATAATAATTACGTTGCCAGACGATATGAATATCGGTTTTTGCCGAAACCATTTGGTTACGCCGATTTTGAAATTACGGACAATTGAACCGACGGTTTTCGATGGTGAATGGAATTTGGTCGGTTGTTCGGATTGATCGGCGGTGATGTTTATCGGGATTAAATTTCATTTAATAAAACACTCAGATAAAATTACCTCACCGGGACTGCCAATTGATTTCTCCATTCGCCTTCCAAGAGGTGATATGTGGTTGCCAGCCGATTGGCAAGTATTTCACTTTTACTCAACTTTCCGTTATCCAGGTGCCTTATATTCCGCGCGCACAACCGTATGCACATTGCCCCGCGGATTAAAATCGCCTTGAATCCGCATAAATCGGGGTCGCAGCACGCCCACCAGTGCATCGAGAACTTCATTGACCGCTTCCTCATGAAATATACCCCGGTCCCGGTATTTATTGATAAACAGTTTGAATGATTTTAATTCAAGACAATACTTATCCGGAATATAGGTAATTTCAATAACGGCAAAATCAGGATATCCTGTTTTCGGGCACAGACAGGTAAATTCCGAATTGGTGATGGTGATTTCGTAATCCCGGTCGGCATATTTATTATCAAACACTTGGAGCTTTGAATTTTTAATTTCCAGTTGCCCGCGTTTTAATTCGTTCATCCTTGATCCTTATTTTTTGATATATTCAATGGGATCCGTCAAACCGGCGCCGGCAAATCCACGCAACCGAAGACGGCAACTTTCACACTCGCCGCAGGCTTTGCCGTCCGGCGTAGGCTGATAACAGCTGCATGTCAGTGAAAAATCGACACCCAGTTCAGTGCCCTTACGCACTATTTCGGCCTTGTTCAGATTCTGCAAAGGCGAATGGATGGTCAGATGGTGACCTTCTATCCCACTGCGTGTGGCCAGGTTTGCCATCTTTTCAAAGGCTTCAAGGTACTCGGGACGGCAATCCGGATAACCGCTGTAATCGAGGGAATTGGTGCCGATAAAAATATCAAAAGCACCGGTCACTTCGGCATAGGCCAGTGCGTATGACAGGAAAATGGTATTTCTTGCCGGGACATAGGTGGAGGGTATCCCTTCAGCTACGGGCTCACTTGTGGGCACCGGGGCCTCGGTCGTCAGCGAGGAGCCGCCGAATTCACCGAGACCGATTTCCAGAATTCGATGTTCCACTGCTCCCGTTTGAGCGGCTATTTTTTGAGCGGCTGAAATTTCGTAAAAACCTTTTTGTCCGTATAAAAAACTCAAGGCGTATATTTTAAACCCCATAGACCTGGCATACGCACAGCAGGTCGCCGAATCCAATCCACCGCTCAACAGTACAATTGCTTTTTTATCTGCCATGGTACCTCAAACACCTCGCTTCTCCGGCCCCCAGATGGCTTTGTGCAGTTGTATTTGCATCCTGACGGGCATTTTAGACGCCAAAATCCATGCGGCAAGCCGATCGAGTGGGACACGTCCGTAAACTGGTGACACAAGTACGGTACATTTTTCATAAAGCCTGTTTATACGTATAATTTTCTCGGCAAAAACAAAGTCCCTCCGGTGAGCAACGACAAATTTAACTTCATCATTGACCGTCAGTCGTTGTAGATTATTCCAATCGGTTTCCTGATGATGGCCGCTGCCGGGGCATTTTATATCCATAATCCGCCTGACACCGGCGGGTAACAAATCGATATTGTAAAAACCGTTTGTTTCCACCAAAACGGTGTCAAATATTTTCAATAATTCATTGCATAGCCGGGGCGTTTCCGGCTGCAATAACGGTTCACCACCTGTTACCTGTACGAGTGTTTTGGGGAAATTCCGAACGCGGGAAAGAATGTCATCGATGCTTCTCTCTTCACCCTCCTCACAGGCCCAGGTGGAATCGCACCAGTTACATTGATAATTGCAGCCCGACAGCCTTATAAAAACGCACGGGAAACCCGCAAATGTGGATTCACCTTGCAGACTGTGAAATATCTCTGCGATCTGCATTTTAAGGCCCGGTGTAAATGACGGCATAGTCATCCGTCTCAAAAACTTTGATATTGTCGACGATCACATGCGGGGGCATTTTGTCGGCTATACTGTCATAAACATAACGTGCGATATTTTCACTGGTGGGATTTAAACCATCGAAAGGAGGCACCTCGTTCAGCAATCGATGATCGAGGGGTGCGACGATTTCCTTTAAAATGCTTTCAAGATCCAAAAGATCAATGACCATTCCCTGGTCATTGAGTGACTTCGAACCCACTGTAGCGTAAATTTTCCAATTATGTCCGTGAACGCGTTTGCAGTCGCCGGGATAATCAACCAGATGATGTGCCGAGGAAAACTCTGCTTTTACGACAAGTTTGAACATAGTTAAACTTTTTCAATAACGACAATATTTATAATAGCTAAACCCTTTTTATACATTTTTTATTTCATCACTGTACTGCTGAATTTTTAATACAGCGGCCACTATATCGCGCATATCGTCCCTGGAGCCCAGGAGGATATTCTGGGTGAACCAAATTGCCTCCTCAAAACACGCTCTTTCCGTTTCCGGGCACGATACGGTGGAATAATCCACCGGAAAATCGACTGTTTTACCGTGCGGTCCAAACGAACGATTTTTAAACACCGGCTGGTGATAAAGCGGAATCGAGTACCCGGGACTTGTGGGGATGCCCTCTTTGCGCATGGCCTCGATAAAATTTTGTTTTGAAACGGCGGAAAAATGATCCTTTTTATAGCGGAAAATGAACAGATGTGCGGAATGGCTGGTCACCGAGGGATTTTCGATAAGCGGCTCGATACCGTCAATTTTTCGCAGTTCATTATTCAGAAAAACAAAATTATCCTGCCGTATTTTTTTCAATTTTTCATAACGGGAAAATTGAGCCAGCAAAATAGCGGATTGAAATTCAGTGATACGGGTATTTCCGCCGAAAAAATAATGCTCGTACCACTGACCGTCATCACTCCGGCCGCAGTTATTATGTGAACGGGCCATTTTGGCGATCAAATCATCATTGGTCAGAATAATACCTCCCTCACCGGCGGAGATGTTTTTCGACGACTGAAAGCTGAAACAACCGGCTTGACCGATGGCTCCGACACGCTTCCCCTTCCACTCGGAGCCCCAGGCTTGCGCGGCGTCTTCGATGACCTTTAAATCATATTTCTGTGCCAGCGCCATTATTTTATCCATATCGGCAGACCGTCCGGCAAAATGTACGGGCATGATTGCCGCCGTCCTTTCCGTTACAGCTTCCCCGGCGAGAGCCGGATCGATGTTATATGTATCGGGATCAATATCCACAAAAATCGGAACACCACCCATATCGACAACGGCCGTGGCGGTGGCAATAAATGTATACGCCGGCACGATAACCTCACTTCCGGCTTCCACACCTGCAGCAGTCAGCGCCAGCCGTAATGCCGTTGTCCCGCTGTTCACCAGAATTCCGTGTTTTGCCTGTTGATAATCTGCAAAAAGCTTTTCGAATTCAGAAGTTTTTTGACCGTGCAGACTACCCCATTTGCCGCTCTCGAGGACCTCGGTGAGGTTTTTTATCTCCTCCTGGTCCCAAACCGGCCACGATGGAAACTGTTTTGTCCGCGTGGGTTGACCGCCATTTATTGCCAGTACTGCCATTGGTTACTCCTTGTCTTTCCGTTTTCGTCTATTGTGCGACCGAGTCTTTTACCGGGTAGATCATCAAGGGATAAGGATCCATCTCCAATTCCTTGAGTTTTTTGATCAATTTTTTCTGTTCAGCCTGTCCACGGGCGACAAATTGAACGCAACCGTCGCCCTGTGAGCCGACACCTTTTCCGCCATATATATAATCCGTCAATTCCGGATTGGTAAGAACGAAATGCAATTTCGGCGACAACAATTCCTCGGGACAAGCAGGAGCAATAAACATATCAAAAAAACGCTGCGACTCAGACATCAACGCTCCTATTTGTGCTGCATCACCGTTACCCAGAACATCACGTGCCCGTGTAACGATGTCTTTATTCACAGGACCCAAATAATAACGCACATCTTCTCCGATTTTTCCGCCGCTTTTTGGATAACATGCATTAAGATCGGCCAGGATTTTTTGGGTATTTTTACCCGCCCTCAAATCCGCAACCACCATATAAATGGTCTCCCTCGGATATACTTCGTCAACATCCATACGTTCGCCGTCGAAGGTAAGGAAGACCGGAACATTACCGTAGGCACATGCCTGATCCATTCGTCCGCACCGTGAGGGTGTTAAAATTTCACCCTGATACGCGATCTCCATTTCGCCGCGTTTGGTCAGTTTTAAATCATAAAGCTGATTGAACGCACGGGCAACCAAAACATTATTGGCGGCAGATGAGGATAATCCCTTGCGTATGGGTAAATCCATTTTATAACTCTCGATCTCCAAACCGCGCACATTGTAATGGCACATAGTGTGGTATGCCACGCCGGCACTATAACTGTAAAAACCACCGGCCTGTGCGACCTCCAGCAGTTTTTTAGGATCCATCTCGATTTCGTGTGGACCCAGTACCTTGCCGTCGGGTAGAGTCGTTTTAACAATCAGTTTTGAGTTGTGTTTTTTTGCCCGTGCGTAGATTCCCTGATTGGTTCCCACGATCAGACAGTATCCCATTGGAATGGAAGAGTCAATCCGTCGGTATCCACCAGCCCAATCTGAATGTTCACCGAACAAGCATAACCTGCCTGGGACAAATATATCAACAATATCCATAGAATCCTCTCAATAACTAGCTAGTTGACGATCGATTTGACCAATTCTACAGCACTGGCAGCGTCGGCGGCATACCCATCCGCACCAATTTCATCCGCATATTCTTGCGTCAAAGGTGCCCCGCCGACAACGATTTTCACACTCTCCCGCATACCCATATCGGAAATTTGTTGTATCACATCCTTCATTTTAATCATCGTCGTTGTCAATAATGCCGAGATACCGATAACCTGTGCTTTATTTTCCTTTGCAGCATTGGCAAATTTCTCAGGAGAGACATCGACACCCAAATCAATCACTTCATATCCTGCGCCTTCCATCATCATTGCCACAAGGTTTTTTCCGATATCATGTAAATCACCTTTGACCGTACCGAGGACAAAGCGGCCGAGCGGTTCAACGCCGGTTTCAGCAAGTTTCGGCCGGAGCAGCTTCAAGCCGGCCTTCATCGCACGGGCGGCAATAAGAACTTCAGGAACGTAAAATTCGTTATTTTTAAACTTTTGTCCGACAACTTCCATACCGGCGATGAGGCCTTTGTTTAATACATCTACAGGTTTTGTACCGGCAGCCAGAGCTTTTTGCGTCAACTCTTCAGATTTTGACGCAGAACCGGCGATGATACTCTCAGCAAGTTCGTCCAGCATTTCCATATCTACCTCCCAATAATTCTCTATAGTTCAGATTCATCCACCCAAAACAGGGCACCTACGGAATCACCAACGTGTATTGCCCGGATTGCATTGGCAAACAGTTCGGCGACAGACAATACATTCAGCTTACGATAGGCCTGCCGTTTTTTAATCGGTATTGTATTTGTGGTCACAATTTCCTCAACAGAAGAAGCTTCAAATTTATCCAGTGCATTTCTGGAAAAAAAGCCGTGCGTACAGCAGGCGTATATACTTTTAACTTTTTGTTCCGTTAACGCATCTATTGCCTCCAGCATCGACCCGCCGGACAGTACCTCGTCGTCCATAAGCACCACATCACGGCCGCTTGCATCACCGATTATATTACGAACCTGTACTTCTTCCTTATCGCCGATCCTGACTTTATCCATAATAACCATATCCTTATTCAATGCTTTTGCATAAATGGAAACATTTTTTGCCCCTCCGATATCCGGCGCCACAAAGACAGCGTTGGAAAGATCCAATTTCTGAAAATATTTTATAAATATCTGGGTCGGCAACAACTGATCGACGGGAATTCTCGAGAAGCCCATTATTTGGGGTGAATGCAGTTGCATGGTCAATATCCGATTTGCTCCTGCAGTTTGCAACAGATCTGCCACAAGCCGGGCTGCAATAGATATTCTGGGTTGATCCTTTTTATCTGAACGTGAATAAAAATAATACGGCATCACGACGGTGATCCGTCCTGCGGATGCGTAACGCAACGCATCCACCATAATTAAAAGTTCCATCAAATTATCGTTAACAGGTGAAGATGCGCTCTGAATGACAAAAACATCATCATTTCGGACATTTTCTTCAATTTTCACCTTGATATTGTTATTGCTAAACGCGTGGATTCTTACTTTACCATGCTGAATACCCAAAAATCCACAAATTTCGGACGCAAGTTCAGGATTGCTGTTCCCAAAAAAAACCTTTAAATGATCGTACATTATCTTTCCTCTTTCAATAATTCGTAATATCCACAATCAATGAGATCTCGTTGAGATATTTCAAAGTGTTTTTTTAGAAATTGTATCCGTTTCTCACTTTGTACCGGACCATTTTTTTCGTTTTCCGATAAAACCGCTTCAAATTCAATAAAAAAACCCAAACCGGCGACGTCATCCAGATGAATTCTCACATTTTTCCATAAATACACAACGCGCTGTTTCCGTATCGTTATTTCTATCGGCAGACACTTTGCCAGCACTTTTGAAAGGCCATCTGACGTTGTGGAAAAAATCGTATAGTCACTCATCTTGCTGTCATATTGGGCAGGACGTTCGTAAGCGATCAACTGATCCGGACAATTTTCACACAAGCGCAGTTTTAATTTACCCTGCGGAACTCTAAAATAAATATCGGTTTGGTACATCTCTTTTTTAACATTCGTCAGTTGCACCGCTTTTGAATGTGCTTGCTCCGGATCACCATATTTCGCCTTGAGTTCGAGGTTTTTCATACCTAGCGGTCAATGCCTTTGGACCAATATTCTTCCTTGAACTTTTTAAAATTCGGAATGACCACACGATGACCTTCGCGCTCTAATAATCCACGCTGTTCAAAAGCGGCCATAACCCGGGAAATGGTTTCACGCGCCGTACCCGCCATATTAGCCAGGTCCTGTTGTACCGGCAGTTTCTTGATAATCATGGCATCTCCCCGTGCATAACCGGTCTGTTCTGCCACATGAATGAGTGTTGCGCCGACACGTCCGACAGCATCCTGAAGTGTCAGATTTTCAATCTGAACATCACACTTACGCAGGCGGTCTGCGAGCACTTTGAGCAGTTCTACGGATATTGGTGGAAATTTTTCAAGCAGCAGTAAAAATTCATTTCTTCTGAGGGCTAAAAGCTCGGAATCTTCCATTGCTATGACAGTAGCGGAACGCCCTTTTCCGTCCAGAAGAGATAATTCACCAAAAAAGTCCCCGGCTTTTAGTATCGTTAAAATGACTTCCCGTCCCTCCTCACTGGTCCGCGTGATTTTGACAGTTCCCTTTAAAATGATAAATAGTGTTTGTCCAACTTCTTCCTCCACAAGAATAACCTGATCTTTTTTGCATTTTCGTTGAACGCACTGCTCGGTGATTTGGACGATTTCCGTATCTCGCATTTTGGAGAAAAGTGGTACGTGCTTCATGAGCATAATGACTCTTTTTTCAACCATTTTATGAAGCTCCTTGTCTGTTAAAATAGCGCCGCATTATAACATTCAGACAGCGGTGCGGCAAGGGTACATTTATTAAAAATATAAGGATACTTTTTGATTTTTCATAACAAAAATTTCAGAATCACCGATAAAGATGATAACGACGGATATATTCCTCGATGACACTCGGCACGAAATAACGAATACTCTGATTATTTTGGACTGCTGAACGTAATCTCGTTGACGAAATCTCCATTAGTGGTGTCCGCAGGTAGCCGACATCCCATTTGTTATTCGGTTTCACACCAGGGCGGCCGGCGACAACGGGCGTAGAGAGCCGAAAAATCTCATCCGGATCTTTCCAATTATCCATATCAGCCAAACTATCGGCACCGATGATCAGAAACAGTTGCGAGGGTTTGAGCACAAGTGTCTTTGATATTTCTCGCAACGTGTCGCGGGTATATGATGTTCCCCCTCGTTTTATCTCGATATCGGAAGCTTGAAAATACGGATTATCAGCTATTGCAAGTTCCACCATTTTTAAGCGATGGTGTGCCGCGGATACTCCGGCAAACTCTTTATGCGGTGGAACGGCACAGGGTATAAAAATTACTTTATCGAGTCCACACTGTTCTCGTGCGATTTCCGCGATGATAAGATGAGCGATGTGAATGGGATCGTATGTTCCGCCGTAAACACCGATTTTTTGTACTGTTTCTTTGCCCATTCTCAGCTGTCGCTGTCTGGTTCAGCCCGTTTTGTCATTTTTTCGAGTAGTAACCTGGCCTGCTGCGCAAGTTCGTGCCCCTTGTACTTGGCCAAAAACAGCTGAAAAGCTTCTGACGATTTTTTGTATTCACCCAGCTTGCGGTGGCATTCACCCAAATAAAATTGCGCCGGTGGTGCATATTTTGAATCGTAGAATCTCTCCAGCGTCAAATTATAATAAACGATCGCCGCTTCAAAATTTCCCATTCTCCGGTATTGAGAAGCTGCAGCGTAGACCTTATGGGCCAGTTTGCTTCTTGCTTCCAGCAATTTCTTCTCCACATCGCCAACTAACGGGCTGGTGTAATAATCCTCCATAAATTCTTGAAACTGGGTGATTGCTTTATAGGTATACTCTTGATCCAGCGAAAACTTTGGCGATAATTTGAAATAGCTCATCCCCAACATATATTTTGCATCATCCACATATTCCGAATTGGGGAACACCTTTAATAAACGTTCAAATTCACTGGCGGCAAGTATATATTCCTTTAGTCTAAAATGGCACAGCGCAAGGTAATACTGTGCTTTGGCGGCGATTGTGCTGCCGCCGTGACTTAAAGTAATGATGCGAAATTGCGTTTTTGCATCCAAATAATCTTTTTTTTCGTACATTTTCAATGCGACGCTTATTCGGTCGTCCGGCGACATATTCGACGTTATTTTCGTGGTCGCACAGGATAACATTAATATACCAAACACTGCAATAATAAATATCCGTTTCATCCTTTTTCCTATCGTTACTTGCTGCGAAATGAATAAAAAAAGTAAATAACCGAACCGGTAAATACTGAAACCAGCGCCGGTTCATAAAGTCTTTTAATTAAAGAAATCGGTTTCTCTCCTATTGTGAATTTCAATTCGGCATTTTCAACCTTTTCCATATCCCGTGATGCAATAACATCCACAGACTGCTGACGAAAAGTATCTGCAAAATAAATCCGTGATGATTGTATGGTTTTCAAGTATAACACAACTGTAATAGAACGGCTCAGACTGTCAGATTCCGTTTTTTTCCTTTTGTACACTGTTTCCAGCTGAATAGGACGATATTCCAAAATAAAAGGACAATCCAACCGTAAGGTGTCGGAGGTGCTGCCGGCCTGTTTGATAACTGCACCATTTTTTTCAATGATAGATGCGGTCGTATTCCAAGAAAACACGTCGGTATTGCCGTTCTTTTTCAACCAGGTTGTGATTTGGCTCTCAATGAACCAGTCGTCCGCATGAAATTCCGTATTTTTCAGTATGACGGGATGATCAATTTTTATGGAAGAGAATGTTTCTCCCAAAATTTTTTCAATATTGGTTTTAAAAATGTCCAAATTGGGCACTGGTTTGGTTGTTTGCCCCAGTGCTATACCGGTGATAAAAACCACCGACCATATATTTAACATTACACGTATCACATTATATACGATTTTTGTCCATTTAGGTTCCTATAATCGGAACAAAAAAGATAAATAGTGAACATAATTGAGTACATTATTTTGATAATCCATTTGCAATGCATAATTTAACGTGTAATCAGAAAAAACAAACTGCGATTCTGACGATCGTAAGAAATTATTATTTAAAAGGCCGAAACCAAGAGAGAGAAGTCTAGTATTGTCGGATAAATTTTTATAATAACCTCCTCTAAAGGCGATCCACGACCATGGAATAACTTCTGATCCGAGATGAACTTCACGGGTATATTCACGGTCTTCCTCGGATACATTGCGCAAGTCGGCGGATAATATAAAATAACTTGCGGGCTGAAATTGGATACCCACATTGATCGTCTCGTCTATGATCCGGTACCTTTGCAGAAATATGGAATCCACGTTATTAGGCAAATCAAAATAAGCAATACCGACAGAGACCGTCGGCCCCGGCTGTAAAAATACACCATAGGACGAACCGAACAACCGCCTGACATCATGATTTCCCATGGAGGAAAAAAGAAATCCTGATGCACCGATGGAAACCTGGTTGGCTAAAACAATTCTCGTAGATAAAACATTGTAATTCCAATCGAGAATACCTTTATTAGATACGAACTTTTTTTCCATATACGGATTCGCACCGAGATGCTCCGATAAAACAAGGCTGACTGAAAAATGCTGGCTGCTGAAAGCACAAGCTTTTACCAGCAAACCAGTCAGACTGAGCCAATCCACTCCATCAAACTTGTCCTCGGCGCTCAATTCGGATTGATTATCCACCGCAAAGGCGGCTCCCAACGGATCCAGAAACATCGTAAACCGGCTTCGTTGGGTGCTTTGATAAAATCCCATGGCAGCCGGATTATACAGGCTGCTACCGACTGCATCCTGTACAGATGTCATCGTTCCGCCCATTCCAATTGATCGCGCCTGAACCGTACCGGACATAAAAATATGCTTGTGTCTATTCGTCAGGGCCAAGCCTGATGAAAAAACAATAAACTTTAATATAACCAATATTTTTATTATTTTCCAGTTAATATTATTATCCTCTTCAATTTCTATCAATTCGATCCGAGTATGGCCATATTTTTACATAGTGCCATATTTTTTTTAAGATTTGCATCTGTCATCTATACATTTATAAACAGCCATAATGAATAAAAAGAGAGTGATCGCCGCAACAAATTGTGCAAATACGTCGCCGTAGCGAGTATAAAATGTGGTCACCGTTTTTTTAGGCAATTCTGCAGTCAAACTTGTCTTTTCAAATATTGATGTGCTTTTTTGCATTCTTCCCAGAGGGTCAATAAAACATGAGACGCCGGTGTTTGCACATCGTGCAATAGCGGTGCGATTTTCTATCGCCCGGAACACAGCGATTTGAGCGTGCTGGTACGGAGCGGCCGTTTTGCCGAACCAGGCATCATTGGTGATAATGGCAATAAAGTCCGTATTTTTTTTCACAAAACGTCGAATTAAATCCGGAAACACAGATTCATAGCAAATTGGCGTTGCAATTTTCAGTTGATCTTGCTTGCTGTTTTGTATCGGATTGTTAAACGAAAATGTGGTATAATCGGTTCCACGGGTAAAATCACCCACTCCCAGGACCATATCATAGAGAATATTCTTTAAAAAATTAAACGGCGGATAATCCCGGTACGGCACCCGCTCCGAAAAAGGCACCAGTCGTTTCTTTCTATAACCCTCAATCCGGCTCTTGTTTGGTTGGATCAAAAACGAGGCATTATAATAAGACGACTTGCCTTCTTCATCATAATCATAATCAAGTGCTCCTGTAATAATGGGCGTCTGAATGGAATCCACGAGATTATGTATCCTTGTTAAATATTCACCTTCGAACCGGAGATAAAAAGGAATCGCTGTCTCAGGCCATATTATCAAGTCGGGTTTATCTGCAGTCACCTGTTTGGAAAGTCCGGAATACAGATTGTAATTAGACTCATTCGAATTATCCTGCCACTTGGCCAATGGATCGACATTACCCTGCAATAAAGAAATACAAATTTTCTCACCACTCTGGTATCGTTGATAAACAAACATACCATAAAAGGCCGGTAAAACCAAAAGCAAAATAATTGCCGTCAAAATCCTCTTTCTTAAGCCAGGCAAGCAACGATTACTGCATAAATTGTAAAGAAGGACATTGATAACAATAACCCAGAAACTGATACCGTAAATGCCGGAATAATCTGCATATTGAATCAGCGAATGATAATATGACTGCGAATAACCGATGTAATTCCATGGAAAAGCGGTGTCACCCAATGACTGTAAATATTCGATTGAGACCCATAAAAACGGTATAAAAAAAGCAGTTTTTAGATTTTTCAAAAGAAACGTATGCAACAAAGCATAAAAACCGACGAACAGAGGCAATAACAAAAGTGCACCAAACAATCCCGGTAGTGTCACCCATCCAATCCAATAGAGCGTTACGCTGTGAAAAACCAGTCCGGTTAAATAACCCCACCGAAATGCCTCAAATCCATATTTGTTTTCAAGTAATAAAAAGAAAGGAATCAAAGCCGTGTATGCCAGGATACCTGTTTTAAAAGGCGGGAATGAAAAGGCCAGCATGATCCCAGTTAACAGTAATAGCAAAAGATCTCGTCGCATATAGCGCCTTATATATATATCTTTACTCAGCAGGACATAAGCATCAATAGAAAAATGAAATACTTAATTTCTATTTTTTACATTCCGAAGTCGATCGAGGAATGACTGAAGGATAAAAGCAGCTGCGATTTGGTCGACTTTCTCTCGACTTTTAGAAGGAGACCGGCCGGTTTCAATCAACGTTTTATGAGCGCTTACGGTCGACCATCGCTCATCCCATAAAAAAACAGGAGGTGCAATATATCTTTGTAACTCGGTTTGCAGATTTTGTACATGCTCGGTATTTTCATTCATTCGTCCATCCAAATGAACCGGCAAACCAATAACAGCGGCCGCAACCTTTTTATCCACACAAATAGTTTTAATCCGCTCGCAGACATACAAACACCCTTTATTCGGAATCGTCTCCAGGGGAAAGCATAGAAGTTGATCAGGATCACTCAATGCGACGCCGATTCGTCTTTTGCCGTAATCGAGGCCAAGTATTCTTCCGGGACCGATTGCGAGAAGCGAATCGACAGTTTCACGACTCTTCATACCCGATCATTTTCCGTATTATATAACAAGTAACAATTTACATCTGCCAGGGAAAAGCTATACCGTCCGTTAATTTTACAAATCACTTAGTGGTGTTTTCAACGACTCTTTAAGCAGTTTTCCTGCTTTAAAATGAGTCTTTCGTCGCGGGGGTACAAAAATTATTTCTCCTGTTTTGGGATTTCTGGCTTTTGGCTTAGCTTTCGTCTTTTTTACTTCAAAAACGCCGAAATCACGTATTTCAATGCGCACTTCCGGATCAGCTTCCTGCATAAATTCCCGCAAAGCTTGAAAGACGCCATCGACCACCTTTTCCGTCAGATATATTTTTTCGCCAACTATTTTTGCTGTTCTCTTCGAGACGTCTTTTTTGGTGATAGTTGTTTTCTTTTCTTCAGGTTCCATAGACTTGACTCCTCCGGTTATTATAAAGATGTTTTTTACTCACAAGGGTACTCCTCACAACGTAAATTATTCCGTTAAACGATCGACGAAAGCAACACCCGGAATCCTTTTAATTTTTCCCATAACGCGTTTTAAATGATCCAGATCGTAAACCTCGAGACTGAGCACACAATTCATAAGAGAATCCTCTGTATCCATTTTGACACTCACAATATTGCAATCCGTCGCAGCAGCGGTTTCGGAAATATCGGTCAGAAGCTTGTTTTTACGTTCTCCGATAATATACAATCCGGCAAGGAACCGCCTTCCTTTCTCAACATCCCAGGAAACATCGACAATCCGATCCGGTTGCTGCATGAGCCGATGCAAATTTTTACAACGATTGGTATGAATCACGATACCGCGTCCGGTTGTAACGATACCCGTTATGGGTTCGCCGGGAACGGGATTACAGCATTTTCCAAAATTAATCATAATATTGTCCATTCCGGCGACACGAATGCCTTTAGTGGATTTTCTCGCTCGCTCTATAAACTTTGCCAGAACGGATTGATCCTGTTTTTTTGTTTTATCGTCGGGTAAAATCCGGCGCAAAAGGGTTTCCAGTTTTGTATCACCCCGCCCCAACGAAGCGAGTAACTGCTTGATGTCGTTAAAATGCAATTTTACCGCTAAATCTTCAAGATCAACTTCCTTGACGTTTACGGCGTATTTTTTCATGGCTTTATTCAGCATTTCTGCGCCGAGTTCGACACTCGACTCAAACTGGGAATCGCGCAACCATTTCTTAATTTTTGCCCGTGCTCTGCTGGTAACGACAAATTGCAACCAATCCTTATTCGGTTTCTGATTGCCTGAGGTCAGGATTTCTACCGTATCACCGCTTCTGAGCTCAGTGCTCAACGGCACAATACTGCCATTGACTTTTGCCGCGAGGCAGTGCAATCCCACATCGGTATGCACGGAAAAAGCAAAATCTACAGACGTCGCATGGATAGGCAGGCGATGAAGATCACCTTTGGGCGTAAAGACAAAAACCTCATCCTGAAACAGATTTATCTTCAGATGATCCATAAACGACGAATTATCCACATCGCCTTCAAACCAATCCAATACCTGCCGCAGCCATACCATATGTCTGTCCAGGTCATCGGTGCTCAGCCGGCCTTCTTTATATCGCCAATGGGCGGCAATGCCTTCTTCTGCCGTTCGATGCATCTGTTCCGTTCGGATTTGAATTTCAACTTTTTGTCCGTCCGGTCCGACAATGGTCGTATGCAAAGACTGGTAGCCATTGGATTTCGGCGTTGCGATATAATCCTTGAACCTTTCATGAATGGGCGTGTAAAGTGAATGCACAATTCCGAGCGCGTGATAACACTCTTCGATTTTTTCCACAATGATACGAATCGCTAATAAATCGTAGATTTCATCAAATGGTACACCGCGATTTTTAATTTTACTGTAGATGCTGAAAAAATGTTTGGCACGGCCGGCAAAATGCGCCTGTACCTTTGATTCGGACAATGCCTTCCGAATCGGCCATGTAACGCGGCGTATGGTCGTTTCCCGTTCATTTCGCGTTTGACTGATTTTCTCTGCCAATGCCAAATAGGTATCCGGCTCCAGAAACTTGAATGATAAATCCTCCAGTTCGCCCTTGATCCGTGCCAAACCCAGTCGGTGCGCCAGAGGTGCATAAACTTCCCGCGTTTCAAGTGCAATACGGCGCCTTTTGCTCTCCGGAAGAAATTGCAGTGTTCGCATATTATGCAACCGATCGGCAAATTTTATAAGAATAACGCGAATATCTCGCACCATAGACAACAGCATTTTGCGGAAATTTTCCGCCTGCTGCGTCTCCAATTCACCGTATTTAAGTCCGGAAATCTTGGTAACGCCATCCACTAATTGGGCGATGTTGTCCCCGAATTTTTGCTTGACAACATCGATGGTATATGGAGTATCCTCAGCAATATCGTGCAGAATACCACCGGCAATGGTTTCATAGTCCATTTTTAAATTGGTTAATATTTTGGCCACCTCCAATGGATGATCAAAATACAGATCGCCGGATTGTCGAGTCTGATTTTTATGTGCATCAAAACTGAATTCAAAGGCCTCCTTCAGCAGCTTGATATCGGCATTGGAATTATAACGGCGAATGCGTCGCAACAAACCTTCGATTACATTGTTATAGTCATCAGTCATATGGCTTCAGACATTTTAATGGATATCGGCCGGTATTTCCGGCAATTCATCAACAAAAACTTCCTGGTCCACAAACTGCACACGATCCCGTAAGAACACCAGTTCAACGATTCCCGTAGGACCGTTTCGTTGTTTGGCCACAATGATTTCCGCGAGATTTTCCTTACCCGGTTCTACAGGTGGATAGGCAGCAGGGCGGTAAATAAACATGACCACATCGGCATCCTGCTCGATGGCACCGGACTCCCGTAAATCCGATAGTAACGGTTTTCGTTCACCTCCGCGCGATTCCACCGCACGTGACAACTGCGACAATGCAACCACGGGAATTTCCAATTCCTTTGCCAGATTTTTCAGCGATTGAGAAATCATTGAAATTTCTATTTGTCGGCTTTCGATACGTCCGACGCCGCGTAATAATTGGAGGTAATCGACAATGATCAGTCCCACATCTTTCTCGACTTTAAGGCGGCGTGCTTTGGATCGTAATTCAAGAATATTCATACCAGCCGTATCATCGATATAAATCGGCACTTGAGAAAGGTAGCCCGCAGTAATGCTTAGTTTGCCCCATTCCCGCTTGGGTAACTTGCCTGTTCGAACCTTGTGAGAATCCACCTGTGCTTCAGAACAGAGCATTCTAGTCGCCAGTTGGTTTGCAGACATTTCCAAACTGTATATACCCACGGGCACATCCCGCATTGCAGCATTTCGGGCTATATTAAGAGCAAAAGCCGTTTTTCCCATAGATGGACGTGCCGCGATGATTATCATTTCAGAATTCTGAAATCCCGACAATATATTGTCCAATTCCTTAAATCCGGTCGCCACACCGGTGATTCCATCCTTTTTATTGTGGTTCTTTTCCATAATTTCCATTGTATGGAGAAGAACCTCTTTAATATGCACAAAATCCTTTTTGGCACGCTTTTCAGAAATAGCAAATATCTTTTGTTCGGCACGATCAATGATGTCGGTCGCCTCATCCGTCGCGCTGTAACAATCTTCCTGTACTTCCGTCGAGATGGAGATTAATTTACGCAACAGTGATTTATCCAGCACAATATTACAATGATAGGCAACATTGGCTGCCGATGGTGTCCGCTCGATGAGTTCGGTTAGATAATATTGCCCGCCGATCAACTCCAGCTCTTTGCGTTTTTTCAGTTCGTTGGAGACGGTTAAAATGTCAACCGGCTGGTTATTATTAAATAAATTTCTGGCCGCCAAATATATTTTTTTGTGTATTTCCTTATAAAAACACGTTTCATCCAGTAATTCGGAAGCGGCACTCACCGCCTCCGGCTCCCGGAGCATGGCGCCCAGCACCGATATTTCCGCATCAATCGCCTGTGGTGGTATCAGCGTGGTATTTTGTTCTACACTATTCATTCATCAAATTTAAAATTTTACTTAAAACTCTATCCGCCACTTCTGTTTTTAACAAAAGAGGTAACTCTTCCACCATTTCATCTCGATCCAAAAAGAAAACCCGATTGGTATCCACCTGAAATCCGGCACCCGGTTGTAACGGATTGTTGATCACGATGAGGTCTAAATTTTTTTCACGCAGCTTTATCCGCGAATTTTCGATCTCATTCTGCGTTTCAACAGAAAAACCAACGTGTATCCGTTTGTTTTTATTTTTTCCGGCAAGAGCAAGTATATCGGCCGTTTTTTCAAGATTTATCGTCCGTATTTTTTCGCTCTTTTTCAATTTATGAGGTAAAACCTCAACGGGACGGAAATCACTCACAGCAGCCGCCATGATTAAAATATCGGTTTTTTCGACTCTGTCCATAACAGCTTTTTCCATTTCGGCAGCCGTTTTGATACTGACGACCTCCAGAGATTCAGGAGAAGCCAACGACGTCGGTCCGCTGACCAGTGTAACAATTGCACCGCGACTTGCGGCGCGACGGGCGATGGCGTATCCCATTTTACCGGTTGACGGATTGGAAATAAACCGTACCGGATCCAGTGGCTCCTGCGTCGGCCCGGCTGTAACAAGGATTTTTTTGCCGGTAAAATCTTTATTTTCGGCTAAAAATTCACGTAAAAAGCGAACAATATCTTGCGGTTCCGCCATTCGCCCTGGGCCGACTTCACCGCACGCCAATTCTCCGGCTTTCGATGCGATAAAGTGATAACCCAGCCGTTTTAACTTTTCCTCGTTTGCCCGATAAATGGGATTTTCATACATCACTTTATTCATAGCAGGACAAAAAATGACCGGAACATCAGATGCCGCGATAATGGTCGTGAGTGCATTGTCGGCAATTCCAGCGGCAACCTTTGCAACTGTATTGGCCGTTGCCGGACAGATGACAATAACATCCGCCCAGCGTGCCCAGTCAATATGAACCGCCCGATCGGAATTTTCATCAAACAGGTCAAGCAGAACATCGTTCTCGGACAGTACCTTAAATGTCAGGGGATTGACAAACTGTACAGCAGCGGGTGTCATAACCACTCGAATCCGTGCAGATTTACACAGACGAATCACTTCTACAGCTTTATAAGCGGCAATCCCACCTGTCACACCAACCAGTATTTTCTTTTCAAAGAACAATGTTTATATTACTCTTCATCGACCTGTGGATAATCCCGGGTCAGTTTTCCATCTAGCATTTCCTGCAGCGCAATAGTCGTCGGATTCGGAAGTTTTAAATATTGGTGATCCACAACATCCTGGGATACATTTTCATCGTCAAACGTCGTATTTTGCAGAATCATTTCCATCTCTTTTTCCATACGACGCTTTTG
Organism: Candidatus Zhuqueibacterota bacterium; assembly: GCA_016931775.1. Classification (GTDB taxonomy): domain Bacteria; phylum Zhuqueibacterota; class Zhuqueibacteria; order Residuimicrobiales; family JAFGEC01; genus JAFGEC01. The sequence continues at coordinate 31,204 of JAFGEC010000335.1, forward strand.
CAGATCATTTATTTGACGAGCTCTCTTGGCAATCATAACGATCGCTTCGTACACATTATCAGCATATTTTTCCAGTTCATCCAAAGGCAAGGTTTGAGCCATTCACAGACCTCCAACA
>JAFGEC010000336.1 GCA_016931775.1 Candidatus Zhuqueibacterota bacterium
CCATTGATTTCGAGGTTAATTTTTTAAATGCATAAAAATCAATTATTTATAAAAATGAAAATCGTTGAGTCCGACAGGCTCCTAGTCGGATTAATATAGAACTACATTACACCTTCTTGTCATGCCCGCGTAAAACTTCAGCTTTTGTATCTGTCTACTCCGCGTGCACCCCCACTCGAACCGGACGAAGCCGTTTTTTTTAATGCTCAAAGTCCTGAAGGTATGCGCAGTTCTTACCAGGCCTGCTAACGCTTCCACATCGCGCCAATCCCCAGCTTGTTTTAAATTCCCGATCAACAGTTCCTCGATAGAAGCCCGTTCCTCCGGACCCAACCGCCCAAGCGTTTCCAGATCGTAACCTGTTCCATCGTGCCATTGATCGAATCCAATTTTCATGCTATCAAGAAATCGCTGGTAGGCTTTGCTAAACATTTTCTCCCGTTCTCTTGTCATGATATGGGTTTCGTCTTCAGTAAATTCTTCACAAAGGCCGCTAGATTCCCCAGCCCCTTGCACTTTAGTAAATGCTCGTGCCATAACAGTAACTCCCTGCGAAGATATCCACCGGCAAGCTGGATTTTCTGTGCACCCACAAAATATGGTTTGAGGTTTTGCTCCCAGGTACCGGCGTTGATGTCATACTGAAGCGTGTCCCAGGCTTTTAGTTTTCGTCCGAGCATTCTCCCCCAGGCCGACGCGAGATTTGCCGGCGGATTTTCGTACACAGTCGCAATATAGGAGATCGCTTCCTCGTTATCCTGGTCGAGCAGTTCGATCAGATTATCGTCCAGCTCCGGGTAACGACTCGCCCGTACACGAGCCTGCCGTCGAACCTGGTCGTTTCGCGACCATGTAAACCGAAGCAAGTCTTTCAGTGGCGCCGGATTTTCGAGCTTTGCGTACTCGGCTACCTCGTTTTGTTCGAATTGTTCCTCCTGCTCTTTCTCTTTGTGCTCTTGCAGGGCAGACTGCTCCAATCCGTTTTTCAGGGTAAGAAAAATAGCTTTACCGGCCAGCCCCCAGCCCGCCAGCGCCGTTCCTCCGAGCAATATCACCGCCACCCAAAGGGCGAGCCTTGGATTCGGAAAATCGGACTGATGAAAAATCGCGGCAAAGCCTGCAAGTATCAGGTAAGGAACCGCAATCAACACTCCCTGAATTACGCTATTATGACGGTCAAGTGTCCAAAACATGACGGTACAGAACGTGATTAAAATACCCACCGCGAAAACAAACTGGATCAGGCGTCCAGCGGGGAAAACGTTCAGCGATCCCTTTGTTACCAAAACAAAGGCCAGGATGGCTGCGAACAGACAGGGAAACAAAAGTATGAACCAGACGCCTATGGGCCCTTCCGGCCCCGAGGGCTGTTTTGCCACAACTGTCCCTGCGATTGTGCCTATAAACGCAAGTATTAGAAAAATATCATGGATACCGATGATAAAATCTCCTGTTGTTTTTTACACTTTTTCACGCACTGTAGCTCATCTACGTTTTTACCATATTCCCATTTTTTCAGACGCGTAATCGGGCGATGCAGGAGCAGTTTTTAAATAGACGAGACGTCTCTTTCCTATTTAAAAACATGTCTGTTGCAATCGCATGTTCGCCATGGCCTCCGAACCATCTGCCCTCAACCCAAAGCTCCTGAATCGTCCCATGTTATACCAGAGGTTACTAAACAGTTTCTTTCATATATCCGTTTACATATTTATGGAGTATATTTCCAATCAATGTTTGATATGGAATGCCTTCACGGGCTGCTCTTCTTTGCAATGCGGAAAGATCGTTTTCTGAAATCCTTATATTAATTTTTCGGTTTTTTTTCATTGTATTTTTTGCGATAGTTTGAAAGTCTGTTTTTGAATTAGACGGCATAAGCTTTCCATTTTCGTATGCTTCCAGTATTTCATTTTCAAAATCATCAAGAATTATCTTTTTTGGTTTTTCAACCATTTTGGCCTCCCAGGTATTTCTTCATAATTGAACCCAAAACTTTTATATAGCCTCATTTGAAAATGATTTTTTAAAATTCACATATTCTTACCTCTTGATCGCCCTGGGATTGTGCCCGAGGGTGATCAAGAATATTCTTCGAACAGTTGCCTGAAAGCATTTTTTTACCGGATTTGGCCTTTATAGTAACATTCTTTATATGGGCAGGATTCGCTTTTCTTAAACTGGTTTTCCCGATTGACAAGAAAATTGTGTATTCTATATATGATACTTTATGCAGAAGCCTTTTGTTTAAGAGTTTTTTATTATTTTAGAGAAATGAAAATTGTTGCTTACTCGAATCTTAAGGATTGGACAGGATCTCCCATTGCAACGTGTAAAGTATGAGAACTTGTTAATAATGTTACAAAAATTGAGAATATCCCAGCCGACAGAAACGTCCATCAGCTCATTTCAATTCGATATGAAAAATTTTGCAGCCAGTGAGACATAAAATAATATGTAATGTTTAATCGCTATTTTTTAATTATATTTTAGCATGATTTCTAAGTTTTAGAATAAGCTTAATTTTAAACGAGTATTTATGAATATAACCCATAACCGGTGAAAAAGCAACCAATCACCGGCCGAAGCGCATGTTTAGCCCAGCCTTCAATGTCTCAAATAATGGTTACGATTTTGAATCCGTGATAATGCGATTGCTTTTACCGAGTTCTAACCTTTCGACAGTTTCTATGGCGTTAAAATTTCACAGCAACGCCCCCCGAAAAATATCGAGGGCAGTAAACCTTATTGTCCTGAGATTCAAATATCTGGCTGTCCATAAAATTCAATGACAGATTTAAAAATCGAACCGGTTTCAGTTTTATACCGAATGTCAGGTAATTCTTGTCTTGATGTTGATTCATCCAAAATGTATTTTTCCAAGGATCTTTTTGTGTAAAGTATCCAAGCGATAAATCAAGAAATGACAGGCATCGTAAACGAGTTCCTAAATGATAGTTGACTAAATCAACATTCTTATTCCCTTCGATTGTCCAGTGTTGAATCCCAATTTTACCTGAAAAAACCATCGTCTCCAAGCCACTATAACTGACACCTGTTTCAAGTTCAAAAGGGAAATCGGCTTTGTAATCAAATGTAGGATCAGCTAAATTTATTTGTCCATTTTCATTTGAGAATCATAGTAATTCCAATACCCAAACGATACGATACCCCATTTGTTTGGCAGATTTAACCCTAAAATTGCTTCATTGAAATTTCTGGATTTGTGTCAAATAACCGATAGGCATAACCTGTGCCGACTTTTACGTACCCAACCAATTAAAGTGATAATGACTTAAAACAACGAATTGACCTCAAAATCAAGCACGGGCTTTGCCGTCAGAATTAATGCCATTGTGAGCTGATTTATTGACTTTTTAATCGTCTCCATTGTTGGGTATAAGCATTATCAATTCCTACTTGATTGAAAATATCGCCATCGATCGTAAAAGTGCCGCCATGATGAAAAATAATATGCCCGGTTTCCGGATCAGAATTACTGATACACCAATGACGGAGATCCCAGAACTTGTAGTACGATTCAAATGTGGGTTGATCCTCTAATTTTGGATCAGGCAATCTGACCCATGCACCCAACATGGCTTGATTCAAATCAGATTCTTCTGGATGATCGTTCTCATGGACACATTGAAAAGATAACGCTGAAATCAAAAAGAGAAAGGTGATAAAAGCAGGATTAAATTTTCGAATAATCATTTCAAACTCCTTATCTGAAATGAAATCAAAAAAATGGAAAATCTGATAATTTATATTAAAACTCATATCGATCGAATCTACTGGTGTCATATTCCTCCAAAATGAAGCCAAATTCTTGTAATAATTCAGCGATACGAATAATCCGTGCGAGTACTTCTGCCTTGATTTCGTCTCTTCTGTCCATCCTGCGCATCTGTGCGATCAACTCGTCCATCTCTTGGATGGCATGGATAATCGGATCTAATCTTTCTAATAACTCTGGCTTGCTCACTCGTAAATCCGGGTCTTCCGGTATTTCCTCGATTATAGCGCGTACTTTATGTAAAAATTCCGTCGTTTGGTGGAAATCGATCGCAACCGGTTCAAAATCCTGGATGAGATTGATCTCGTTATAAGTATTTGCCATTGTTTCTTTGAAATTTATTTTAAAGTCAACGAGAAAGCGCAAGTTGGTATACCAATCATGGGGCTCTCCGACCCAATAGAGATAGACCTTTTGTACCTTGGTCGTCGTATTACCCCTGCTGTCATCGGCACGCCAGGTGACATGTGTCAGATTTCCGGGCGGGAACAACGAATTGGCCGGTGCATCATTGGAGATATAAACATTGCCGACACAACAGGCATCACTGGCCACAGCTTCGCCGAGGTACGCTTTTGTCGGTGAATAGGGTGGAAACGTCACCATATGGATATCTGCAGGAATAGATAGTTTTGGTGGGACCGTATCGCGCACATCGACACTAAAGGTATCCGTATCCGCCACACCAACGTTATCCAGAACGATGAGGGTGAAATGGTGAATGCCATAGGACAAACTCCAGGGCGGTATGATGAGATTGGAACCATGTCCCCAAAATATTTCGGTGGATTGCCGGTAATCTTCGTACCAGTCGTAATTGACAGGCGTGGTCGGTAGCGTGTCATATATATCGAATGACGCTGCTGCCGACAGATAGATCGGATCCTTGTTGGCATTTTCCTGGCATTCGGCTATTCTTTGCGATTCAATGGCGCTCGCTTTGGGTGCGAAATTCTCAAAATGTCCCTTCAAGTTAACATCAAAGGTCATGGCCGTCTTTTGGTCATCCACAATAACATCGGTTTTCAATTTACCCCAGAATCGTAACATTTGATTATTATGATCTATTTGAATGACGACTGGTGTTGAATTATTAACCAGAAAGATATAGGGATTACCTTTTTGGCGGCAACACAAACAACAATTTAGAGTTCCGGTGGGAATTCGGTACTGGTTACACGGCTTACCACCAAGCGGACTGGTATCCATACATTCGGCATAGGCAAAATCCTTGAGATAAAGCACGTTGCTCTCAAATGTTTCTACATCATCGATCGAAAGAATGATACTGTTAATCTTCATCGTTTTCAGAACATCTAACTTGTCCATTTCATATTGAAAGTGAATCGGTCCGCTCACTTTGATGTTGGTAAACTTGTTATTTCCGATTGTCACATCGACAATGGATTTGTATAGCACCGGATCAAATTTCACCAGGGAATGATAGTTAAATGACTTGGGTTGGACTGTCAATTTTGACGTTGTGGAAACGATATCATCTTCCGGACATGTTGCTTTCCC
>JAFGEC010000337.1 GCA_016931775.1 Candidatus Zhuqueibacterota bacterium
CAATTTGAATCCGGCGGTTTTTATCCCTCCGATTACAGCGATCCGGCCAATATGACTGTTTTCGGAAACAGTGTTCAGAAGAAGGCAAAAGCAAAAACAAGAACGAGTCCCAGGGTGGCGGCGGTGTTTAGTCCCCAAAACACCACACGTATCCGGCTGGCATACGGGCATTTTTATCAGATGCCGTCGTTTTACGCGTTGTATGCCGATCCGGATTACGTGGGTGCGTACAGCACCTATTCCAATGTGCTGGGAAATACCGATCTCGAACCGCAGAAAAAGATAGAGTACGAGGCCGGTGTGCAACACGAGATGTCAGCGTTTCTTAACCTGCGGATGACGATCTTTTCGCGGGAATATTCCGATTTGCTGGGGATCAGAGAGGAACGGACGGTTAACAAAAGTGTTTATGGTGTGTTTGAGAATAACGAAAGCGCCATTTCGCGCGGTGTCGAAATCGGAGTCGACTATCAGAAATCGGCTTTTTATGCAATGCTGAATTATACGCTCATGACCGTAAAAGCGAATTTGGATCCACCTTCCGGACCGTCGACATCCTATTCAGACTGGCAGAACAGATCCGATCAGCGCCTTTTTCCCATGCGCTGGGATCAACGGCACACCATCAATTTTATCGCAGGATTCAAGACGGAGACTCTGGGTGCAGCATTGGGTCTATACTATAATTCGGGGAAACGTTATTCGCCGGAGGGCCTGTCCACGTTATCGAATCCTTATCTTACCATGGATCCCAACAGCGGAGTGCAGCCGTCCACCGTTACCGCCGATCTGTATGCCTGGTACCGGTTTGTGCGCTTCAAGGGCATCGAACTGCGGTTTACATTGTTGTCGTACAATATTTTTGATAAACTCAACGAGTTATCCGTGTATAACGATAGCGGCCGTGCCTATGAACGGTCCGTTGATTCGGAAAATCTGGCCGGTCATCACAGTGATTTTAATGATTACTACGACCGGATAAAAAATCCCGGTATGTTCGCCGCGCCGAGATTGGTCAAAATTGGATTGGAGATGCTTTACTGACGGAAGAAAAAATGATAAACAAATTGCCGGAAATCAGAATTGTGAAAAAATATGTCAAAGCTGCGGGAGCAATCGCCTTTCACACCCAGAAAAATTTCCGCTTTGACAACCGGAATTACAAAGATGACGGTTCGGTTTTGACGCAAGTGGATAAAAATGTTGAGAATTATTTGTATAAAAATCTGTCATTAAAATATCCCCATGCGAACTATATCATGGAAGAATCCCCAGTCTCTTTTGAAGTAAATAAACCGTACAGTTTTGCCATTGATCCCATTGACGGCACGGATGTGTACAGTCAGGGCATGCCGGGCTGGTGCGTATCGGTTGGCCTGCTGGACGGGAACCTTGTGCCGGTTGGCGGTGTGATATACGCACCGGCGTGGGGACTGCTGATTTCAGTAGAGTCTTCGGGGCAGATACGTGTGAACGGGCGGGATCTGATCCCGGTTAAAAACCTGCCGCCAGAATCGCCGGCGGCCAATGTCATGATTTCGTCTAAAATTCAAAAAAAAGTGGATGTGAGTGGTTTAAACGGCAAGCTGCGCAATATCGGCAGTGCCGCTTTACATATGTGTTTTCATTTGATCTATCCCGGAGTGGTCGGTACACTGGGCCATGGCGGTTACATCTGGGATATAGCAGCGGCACATGCGGTGAATCGCGCTGCCGGGACATGTGTGCGTTACCTAAACGGGAGCGAACCGGATTATGAAAAATTGTGCCGTGGCGAGTCGGTGGGCGGGCCGTATCTGACGGGATCGGAGGCTTTTTTCCGGTATTTGAGCCGTGTGGTAAAGGTGCTGGATACGTTCCCGTAAGGTGCTGATTGAGCGGATTGCAGGCCGGGGCAGAATGATGCGATTTTTTTGACTGGATCAACAAGATGAACAGGATAAAAGCAATGCTGATCCCTATTTTTCATTATTTGTATGAAAACCATCCAGTTGATTACATTATTTAAAAACGTCAGGATCGGTAAAATAAATTTATTGAAAGGCACGACAGGAGATATGATGCTCGTCAAACAAATACTCACCGGTGGTGATCGAAATTACGGGTATGTGGTTGCCGATGAAAAAAGTGCGAGTGCGGCAATCGTCGATCCGTCTTATGCACCGGAAAAAATCGTTCGTTTTTGCCGGGAAAACGATTTAAAGATCAAATATGTGTTTTGTACTCACGGCCACTACGATCACACCAACGGCAATTCGGAAATCGAAAGCGTCACCGGTGCAAAGGTGCTGCTTTATGGTGATACGGATCCCCAAACCGGATTGTCCGTAAAAGACGGCACCACCTTGCCGCTGGGCGGGCTCGATGTTAAAATTATCCATACACCCGGTCACACTTTAGACTCTATTTGTATTCATACCGGGGATGCTTTGTTTACCGGAGATACGTTATTTGTGGGCAAAGTCGGAGGAACGGATTTTGGCGCCGGGGCGCGGGCCGAATATGACTCTTTGTTTAATAAATTGCTTAAACTGCCGGAGAAAACCCGTGTGTTTCCCGGTCATAATTACGGGACCGCGCCCGAATCCACCATCGGGCACGAAAAACAGACCAATCCGTTTTTATTGCAGGCGGATTTCGAATCCTTTGTTTATCTCAAACAAAACTGGGCGGAATATAAAAGAAAACATGGTATTGCTTGATTACAAACATCTGGCAAAGCCTCACTATGAAAAAAAACGGCGGCGAACACCCAAAAAATTGTTGGCGGGACTGTTTCTGATGCTTGTGGTCGCGGTCGCTGCGGCTTTGCCGTGGATGTTGTTTAAAAAAACATACAAAGTGGGCGATGTGATCGACAGTTTCAACGGCGTCACCGTGTTTTATAATGGAGAAAACGGAGCCGCCAACCATGGAAGGCACTACAGTGAGGATGGATATTATTTCGGCCAGCGCTGGCAGTGCGTGGAATTTGTGAAACGGTATTATTATCAGGTGTTGTCCCATAAAATGCCGGAAGTATGGGGACACGCCACCGATTTTTTTGAGCCGGAGCTGGAGGATGGCACATTAAATTCTTCGCGCGATCTCTTACAATATCGCAACGGCGGATCTGAAAAACCGCGGGCGGACGATATTATTGTATTTCGTCATAACGGATTCGGACATGTGGCCATTGTGGCAGCGGTTTATCCCTCCAGCATTGAGATTATACAGCAGAACAAATTATTGAAATCCAGGGAAAAACTGCCTTTAATAAATACCGGTGGAAGGTATACCGTCGGCGGAGAGGTTGTACCCGCCGGCTGGCTGCGGAAACCGTCATGAAATAGCGGAAAAAAAATAGGAAAAATCAATGAGTTTAAGCGGTGAAATACACGCGTGGCAAAGGCTGGCTCGAATGGTTCCGGAGGATGTTTGCCGCCGTGCCGGGGTAAAATACAATACGGATAACAGGCAGTATATTCTGCAAATTTTAAGTTGTGAAATTTTTGTTTCTCCTGGAGATCGAACGATTTTTTCTTCCTCCGATGCCGGACAACGGTTGTTGAAAAATTACGCTTATTTTTCAGTACTCGCTGTTTTAACATATCTGATCAGTGCTCAGGAAATGCCTTTGAGCGGCAATCTGGTCCGTCCTGCCTCAATCCATGGCGGTGAGATTTTTATAAAGGGCACCCATGTGCTGCCTGTGGAAAAAATTGCGAAAAAATACGCCCGTTCTGTTGACGTTTTTAAAAAACGGTGCCGTGAGCTGGGCGGTGAACCGCTTACCCATGCCGATGCCGCATTCCGTTTATTTCCTTTCCCCCGTGTGGCCGTTGCGGTGCTGTTGTGGGACGGCGACGATGAATTCCCCGCCCGCGCCGACGTACTGCTGGACGCCTCATGTGAAAAACAACTGCCGCCGGATATCATCTGGTCAATGATGATGATGACGGGTTTGATGCTTTTGGAATAAGCGGAAAACGGCACAAATGGATCGGACGGAGGTGTAGATGGTCATTCAGTTGAAGGTTGATTGATGCATTTAATGATTCGTATGCTTTTTCCAAAAGGTACTTTCAATACAATTTTTTCTTCGTTTATTAAATTGCGATACCCTCTTTTTCAATGTTTTTATAGAGAGGTTGACTCCGCGAACACGCATTATTTGTTGATCCCACCGTAATCACATTTTGTTAAATTGCGCCTTTATTTTATTTTTAGTATATTTTGGGAAAAAGGTTATATATGAATCATCCGAGTTTACAGGAATGGGAAGAAAAGTTGCTCAAGATCCTCGACGAGATCGATGATTATCTCGAGGAAAATTACGGAAAAAAATACAAGCTTCATCCCGTCGCCCCGGAGGCCGGAAAAACCGCCAGCAAAGCACAAGACGGCTTGTTTCGTATCCACGCGCACTTTTCCGCCGGTTTTGGGTCAAAATACGGTGGAGGTTACGTGATCGATACGACCATTGCCACGCTTGAAAAAGTACCCAAAGAATTTGAAAAAAAGATCGACCAGATTGTGGCAGAAAAATTGAGGGAAAAACTTCCCGCATATTTCCCCGATAACAAACTTACCGTTAAAAAGGATGGTAACGTGGTCAAGGTTTTTGGCGATCTGAGTCTGGGGACACTTTGACGATACAACGGCAGGGAGATTATGAATAAAAAACAGACAAAGATCATTGCGACAATCTCGGATTTGCGTTGTCAACCGGATTTTATCCGGTCGCTGGTGAAAAACGGTGTCAATGCGTTCCGGCTTAATACCGCCCATCAGACACCGCAGGAATCACTCGAGATCGTGCAAAATATCAGGGCTGTTACCGATAGAGCCGCCATCATGCTGGATACTAAAGGCCCGGAGGTGCGTACGGCACGGATTGAAGGTAAAATATCCGTAAAGACCGGTGACAGGATTGAAATCTGCAAGATTGGTAAGGGTGAAGGGTGTTTTGGTGTCTCGTATGACGGTTTTATCGATCACGTGAAAACCGGAACGCGTATCCTGATAAATGACGGATTTGTCGCTTTGCGGGTGGTGGAAAAAACCACGGATTCGCTGTTTTGCGAGGCGGAAAATGACGGGCAAATCGGCAACAAGCAGAGCGTCAATGTGCCCGGCGTCCATCTCAACCTGCCCACCCTGACGGACAAGGACATAGAATATGTTCAATTTGCCTGCGACCAGGATATTGATTTTATCGCCCACTCTTTTGTGCGCACAAAAGAAGATGTGCTGACCATACAGAAAATGCTGGATGAACGGAACAGCCGGATTAAAATTCTGGCAAAAATTGAAAATCTGGAAGGAATCAAGAATCTGGATCAAATTCTGGAAGTCGCTTCTGGTATACTGATCGCCCGGGGTGATCTGGGAATAGAAATACCGGCTGAAGAAGTGCCGTGTGTGCAAAAGGAAATTATCCAAAAATGTTTGCGAATGGGAAAACCGTGCATTACAGCCACCCAAATGCTGCATTCCATGGTTGAGAATCCGAGGCCGACCCGGGCGGAGGTCAGCGATGTAGCGAACGCTGTGTACGACGGTACCGATGCTGTTCTGTTGACTGGTGAAACGGCGTTTGGAAAGTATCCTGTGGAGGCTGTAAAAACCGTCTCGGGCATTGCCCGGCACGTTGAACAACGCCAGCCCCGGGTCCGCGACCTCCCCATTTTTCAAAACCGCAACTTGATCCGCAACTGGTTGGCCAAGTCGGCCGTCAGCGCCGCTTTGGAGCTGAATGCCAAAGCACTGATCATTGAAACGGAAACCGGATATTCCGCCCGGGTGGTATCGTCTTATGGCGGCCATATTCCGGTTTACGCCAAAACACCGGATATGAGGGTTGTGCGGGAACTTTCGCTCAGCTACGGCATTAATCCCACATTGATGGAAATGGCAGGGAACACCGATGAGCTGGTGATCCGCGCCCTCTCGTCGCTTCTGGAGAGTGGAGATATCACCCCGGACGATCTGGTGGTTATCCTCGGTGCCACGCCCGGACATAACGATGGCGCGAATTTTTTCGAGGTGAATACGGTGTCGACGTGCCTTTATGGACGGCGGTAAATCCCTGCAGACAGCCAACACGCCCCTGCGAACAGGTGTTTGAAGCGTGCATGATTCAGAAACATTTTGAACGCGTGCTATGAAAAATTCAATAAATGCGGTATCCCGCCGCAGGTTTATCAGATCATCCGCTTTTGCCGGTTCTTCACTGCTCGTGATGCGGAAGGGGGGAGGAACCGGATTGGTCGCGTCTGATCCGGCCATTGGGTGAAGGGACATATGATGAGACCGGATTCGTACGGGTTTTTCGTGAATTGCAGTTCAGCGGGCCGTTCGGATTTCAGGGGTATTGTATTAAAGGGGAGACGCGTGATATACCGGAAGCGACGATAAATGTGTGGAGAGAGACGGGTGAGAAATGAAATGTCGAAGCATCTAATATGAATAAGAAAATCCCGCCAGCAAAAGCGCGGATTCCCCGACCCTGCGTCCGACCTGATAACCCTGGGTTTTCCAGCCTCCTTTGACTATCAATCCCAAGCCCCGGTTCGGAGCATACCGGGCTTCGAGTTCCACACTTCCACCCCGTCCAAAGATCGCCTGATCCCAAATATTGGCCGTCAATCCGATACAGAAATTTCCCTTTCTAAACAGCCGTGGAATCCCTATGCCTATTCCATTGTTCTTATGCGGGCGTCCGGTTTTTAAAGTAAGTAAATATAACCTGTCCATGTAACGGAAATAGTTGGTACAATAAAGCTCGTAACCTAAAGGAGACGGATTAAAATGCGTGCCCCAGGCCCAGGACAGCTTGTTTTTCCCGAGCATCCACGGCGGCTTCATCAAACCGCGATTTTGATGCAAGTCAGCGTTAAAGGCTTTCAGACTGCGGTAGAACATTGGATTGAGCATGGGCCAAACAAGACCGAGCAGCACGCTTTCGTTGTACTGGTCCACGAGCTCCGGGTCCACGGTTCCGTCGTCACGGATGGCCGGTCTCCCTGTAAAATTTTCGAACACGGACAGGTTGTACTCGACCGGATCACCCCGCGTGTCGGTCCACACGGACGGCTTGGTGGGATCGGCATATGCAATTAAAAAGGAATACATGGGATAAAAAATATCCTGAATGAATCCGTGAACGAGCTCATCGGCAAAGGCGTACTGGTTTTTGTAATAATCGGTATGGATTTTTTGCCGCATCAGGAAATTGATTTCGTGACCGCCGATGGATGTAAGCGTTCTTTCTTTTTTAGGAATATCCTCCGGCAATCTCATTTCCATAACCGGAAACGGGTACCCGAATCCGGTCATGACAAAATCACCGCCGATCTGCTGTGCCCTGGCCCAGTGTCCGCCGTCGTGGGGCCACATGGTAAAGATAAAGGTCCAGTTAATATACCAGAGGGTTTCCACCCACGGGGCGATTGTGGACGGCATGTGAGGGCCTATGTGCCGCAGGTAAAGGTCCATCATGGCTTTGTTCAGCGTTACGCCTGCCGTTGCAAAGATTTCCGATTCATTCGGATCGCCCAGGAGGAGCCGGTATTCGCGAAGGGGAATAGTCGTGCTGTCTGATTGTGAGTGGAGCAACGGCGTGAAACAGCAAAAATACAGGACAAAAAACAGGACGAGAGTTTTCATGGTGACCTCATCAATTTTTTTCTTACCGTGTTTTTTACTCGATATGCAGATTGTCAAAAATGAAAAAAATCAGACCTTTTTAGAGCCATTACCCTTTGTGATCACGTTTTCTGGTTTTTTTCGTTGTGTATCCACAAGAAAATAAGTTAAACAGAATAAAATGTCAAGGATTTGTTTTTCTGATCAAATCCAGCACAAATTCCTTCACCGTATCCACCCCCTTTGTCAGATCATGAGGATCCTGCTGAACCTCGTAATCCGGTAAAATCCCCTGGGAATTGACCATGTTTTTTACCGCAACCGCGTATCTCCGCTCCCGGGCCGTGCCGAGGATCAATCGTGTGTGGTGGAGATTTTCATACCGTACATTTCCATTGCACGTGTATGTGGCGCCGGTCTCTGAGCCAACAAATTTCCCGATTTGGTGATACTTGAGCAGGGCGCAGAAATGACCGCTTGTCGAAAAATTACCCCCGTCGATCAGGGTGTATAACCTGCCGGGGAAATGGTTGTCCGGCATGGGCAGCGGGTCCGCCAGATGTTTGTACTTGCCGTAAGGCTCGGAAAAGTAAGGCACCGGTTTTTTTTGCAGGTAAGAAAACAAATAGGAAGCGCAAAACGGGTCACCCCCGTCGTTTCCGCGCAGGTCTAAAACGAGATTTTTTATACCATTCTCCTTAATGACTTTAAAGCAGCTGTCCGTAAACGACTTGAACATGTCCAGTTGATCGTAATAAATAAATGTGTTGATGGTCAGCAGGGCTGTGTTTTCCGCCTTCAGAATGTCCAGATCGAGCGTATTGCCCCTCGGCGGGTATTTTTTGATCGTTTCGAAATCTACAGGTTCCAGGACGGCCGACAATTTCCTGCTTGTGCCGGGTGGAATATAGGACACGTGGAACTGGGATGGATGGCCGTAATAAAGTGCGTATTTCCTGGAAAACTTTCGCCCGTTGAGCTTTATTTTGAACGCACGTATAAATCCGTCCGAGGAGGTAATGGATTCGAGGGATTGAAAAATTTCCTTGACCGGCCGGTCATTGATGGAAAGAATGCGGCTTCCGAGGGGAATGGGCGCGGTGTTTTCGAAAAAACCGCTGACGAATAACATGTCCGGGTTGAATAAAATTTTCAACGGAAAATAATTTTGGGGCGAACCGGCCCAATAATCATCCGGTATCCACAACTTTGTATGTCCGCAGCCGATGCGGGCCAGTACGGAGGAGAGCAGAATATAAAAAGAATTAAAATCCATCGACGTATCTATTTGAGTGTAAAAAAAATCGAATAGGGAATCCAGAGACGTTTTTCCGGTAAAATCATACAGCGCGGGATGGTTCTCCTCGATGATTCGCCGCATTTGTTCATAATCCTGCTGCAGTTTGTCTTTATTGAAAACAATCGGGTGGTGAATAAAATCGTCGTACTTGAAAGACGCCGGCGGCAGAACATTTTCAGCGGCCGTTAAAACGGTTATCCGGTTGCCGTGATCCGGATTTGAAGGATTGGGTGACCTCTCCCAATAATCACTGAAACCGGGTCTTTTGATCACAAATTTATAAACCAGCGAATCGCCCGGTGCCATATCCAGGTTATATGTTCCGGCAAAGATGTTTTCGCCGTTGCGGGTTTGCAGTTCATAATCGTCGCCCTGCCACCGGTTAAAATTACCCCGTACCACAAGCCGGTTCCCGTCCGAGACCGAAAAATACCCGTTTTGAATCAGCGACCGCATGTCCACCTGAAAAGTGACGTTTTTTCCTCCAAGCACGTACCCGGTAAAAAGAAGTATTGTCCATAACAAAATCTGTCTTTTCATTGCTTTTCCTGTTTTTGACAAAAATGCAATCAATGTTCTTTGGTAAAATGTTTTAAAAGTGTTTGATACAGCCGTCCCTGGAACGCCTTGTCGATTTCCTCCAGACTTTTTAATCCGAACACAAACGAGATGGCGATGGGATCGGTCCTGTAGGACGTGTGGCCTTCGTAAAAACCGTAGCGCATGATATAATACGGCGCCATTTCGCTGAAATTGATTTTGGAGAGTTTTTCCGTCAGGGTGGTCATTTGCTCCGGTGTGAGATGGGCGTACCGGGCAGCCAGATAGTCTTTTTCCTCCGGCTCCAGTTCCCGGCGCACCTCGATATCGATGTTGCCCTTGATCTCGTCCTGAAAGATGGACAATTGCCAGCCTTTTGTGCCTTCGGCTTTGATATAAACCTTATGGCCGTTGTAAAAGAAATACGGAACATGGGTCCAGAATCTGCCCCACTTGCCCCTTTCCATTTCTTCGAGGATCAAATTCCACACATGAAACAGCGGTTTTGCCGTCTGCGGGTGGGTAAGCGCCAGGTTTTTCACCATCCGGTTGTCACCCGTGAGTACGCTGATGATATCTTCGTCTTCAGCCATAAATCCCGCATAGGAAAACCTGTCGGGCCGGCCGATGTATGTGATCATGTCCACCGGAAATCCGGTAATCCTGTCCTTTTGGTCCAATTCCTGCTCGGAATGTTGTCCCGTTTGCGCCAGGGTCGGGAAATCGCCTTTATCCACAGAGAGCTGGTAATCTTTGCCCAGCATGTTTTTTATTCGATAGCTGTAAACCAGGGGGGAGCCGTTTTCAACGGTCACGGGCACGACGGCAAATTGATTGTTTTCCAGTGCGGCCAGGATAACTTCGGTCCCCTCGGCTGTAGTATATGGCGAGGGAATATCCGGTACGGTATCCAGTGTTGCAGGGTAAACCGGATAATCTTTTTGTTGACAGGATATTTGTTTTGTTTCGGCTTGGTGGGGATGATGGTTTGAAGCGATTTTTATGGTGAAAAGAATCAAGATAACGGCACATATTTTTATTGTTTCTCTCATGAGGGATCTCCTTTTCTGTTATTTAACAGGACTTTTTTTTTCAGCACCAGCCCCGCAGTTTTATATCAGAATTCTGCACCTGGCTCCCGTGCCTTCAAAATCCACAAAACTGATGGAGCCGCCGTTGATTTCCACCGCCCACCTGGCAATGGAAAGGCCCAGTCCGGCACCGCCGGAGGAACTGGAGCGGGCGTCGTCCAGGCGGAAAAATCTTTCAAACACCTTTTCCCGCTGATGCGCCGGGATACCGGGACCGGTATCGGTAACGTCGATTTGTATGCGCTTTGTTTTTGTTATCACTATGTCGATGGTTATTTTCCCATCCCTGGGCGTGTAATTTATGGCGTTGTGCAGCACGTTCATCAATGCCTGACGGAATATGGATGCGTTGATATGCGCATTTATTTTTTCTTTGGGAAAAAAAATCAGCTTGATATTTTTTTCTTCCGCCAATACTTTTAATTCCTCGAGAACAGCCGCGGTCATTGAGACCAGATCGACCTGCGCGAATTCCAGCTTGACTTTTCCCGAATCGGCGCGGGTCAGCACCAGCAGGCTGTCGACCAGGTCGGTCAGACGGTTGGTTTCCTCCAGAATACTCGAGATGGCTTTACGGTATTCTGCGTTGTTCCGTTTGTCCTTGAGGGCCACCTCGCCGATACTGCGGATGGCGGTGAGGGGTGTTCTGAATTCGTGTGAAGCGTCGGAGGTAAACCTTTTGAGCCGCTCAAACGACACCTCCAGCCGCTGCAGCACATCGTTGAATACCGCCGTCAGTTGTCCGATCTCATCGCGGGGATTGACCACCGGCAGGCGCTGTGACAGTGACGAAGCCGAAATATGCAGCGCCCTGTTGGTCAGCGCTTTAATGGGATACAGAGCCCGCCTCGCCAGCAGGTATCCCCCCAGTACGGCAAGGATAAAGATGAACTGAATCCCGGAAGCCAATTTTGCCGCCAGACCGTCTATGGTCTGGCGGGTTTCGGTGCTTTCAATGGCGTATATCACGAGAAAATCGTACAGTTTATCCATTCCGGTGCGCACAAGCCTGGACTTGAGTAAATAAGAACGTCGTTCGATAAACTCGGTCTTTAACGTGTCACTCTCAAAATCCCGGGTCGAATAGCCGAGCGTCAAGCCCATTTGGGGCCATATCTTTGTCTGGTATACCAGGGTATCGTTTCTGAAAACCAGAAACGGTGTGTCCTGGCCCAAATGGTACCAATCGCACACATCTCCGCCGGAGGTAAACACCACGGTGGCGACAATGTCCAGCCCGTTTTCCAGTTTGGCGGACAATTGCGATTCGAGCCGGTTTTTCATGAAAAAATAGATCCACACCGCCGCAACGGCGTAAATCAGCATGACGACCAGGGCATTCCATACTGTGAGTTTGAATTTTATGCTCGAGATCCAGTTCAACGATTTTCTCCTTTTGTGCAGGTTATGCCTTATTGTTTTTCATTTTTCCAGATGCCGATTTTTTGCTCGCGGGCTTTTTTTTCAATGTCGAGGAAATGCTTGAATTCCTCGGGCAAAAAGTCCCGGTCAACCTGTGCGTACCCTTTTTCCAGCAAAAGCTCGTTAAAGTTGCCCGACCAGTTTTTACTGTAAGTACCTTCACCGTACACGATTTGCGCGTAAGCATAACCTTCTTTGTCGTAAACAATACCGGCCGCCGTGTTATCGGTGGTGTAGGTGAAAAGTTTGACCGTTTTGCCTTCCAGCTCACGTTTGGTGAAATCGTAAACCTTGTAACCCATTTCGGTCGATTTGTCGGGTGTTTTGATGCCCACAAGCCTGACCTTGAAACCGCCCGAAAATTCAATGTGATCTCCGGAAAAAACGGTTTTAACCTGCCCGGTGTTGGCGTAAATGATAAACGGAACCAGTATGGCTGTTACTGTTAAAAGTATTAATTTTGAGAATTTCATGATATCCTCCGTTTAATATGTTAAAAGATTACTGTGGTGTTACTGTAACAAAATAGTGCGGCTTGATGAACAAAGCAACTAAAGTGTTCCTTAAAATTTGTTAAGGTATTGGGAGATTTTTTTAAGGCTTTTTATGCGGGGCGGCTCCGGCTATTCCTTTGCAGCGGCTTTTGGTTTTTTCCCTTCGAACAAGATGATAATGGGCCGCTGCAAAGGAATGATCCTCCGCCGGCGGAGCAAGCTATCCCGCTTGTGAAATGTCGGGAAATCGACCCTCGCTTGATCGACCGGAATGGTTCGATATCCCGGAAGGCGCTTTTGCCTGCGGGATGATCTTGCTCCGCTTTATTATGTATGGAATATATGCTGCTATGGATTCGACACAATTTTGAAGGAAATCATTTTCGTTACGGATTCCCAGCCCGCAACGTCCGAGGGGCTGTAGCAGAAGTCCGGATAACAAGTTCAGGATATTCCCCAAAGTTTGATTTAAAATGATAGATATACCAAAACAATCAACCTCGCTTACACGCTATAATTTTTTTAACCTCGCGCAGACACAGGGGCGCAGAGGTTTTAGCCGGGCAAACCCGTTTAATGTGCCGGCTTTTAAAGCTTATCCCCCAATTTTCAGAATCCCTCATCCATCCGCCTGTTTCAAAACAAACCCGACCCCGCGAATGGTGTGCAAAAGTTTGTTATCCGAATCGGCGTCTATTTTCGCGCGCAGGCGGTTGATGTGCACATCGATGACATTGTCCAGCGGCGTGGCGCGGTCGAAAACATGCCAGACGTCGTGTGCCAGCATCTCACGCGACACGATGTGGCCCTGATGGCGAAACAGATATTCCAGCAGCTCGTATTCCTTGCCGGTCAGGTATATCTCATATCCGGCGCGGGTGACCTTGCGGGTCAGGCAATCCAGTTCCAGATCGGCGAGTTTCATTCTGAGCACCTGGTCCGGCCGGCCCCGCCGGGTCAACGCCCGGATTCGGGCCAGCAGTTCGGCAAAAGCGAAAGGTTTCACCAGATAATCGTCCGCACCGCAGTCCAGACCGGCCACCCGGTCTTCAATGGCGTCTTTGGCGGTGAGGATCAGCACCGGTACGTTGTTTTTCTCCCGAAGTGCGGTTAAAATTTCGATACCGCTGCGGCCCGGCAGCATCAGGTCCAGCAAAATCAGATCAAAGGTCTGCGACATGGCCCTAAAAAATCCTTCCTCACCGGTAAAAGCGAGGCTGACCTGGTAACCCTCGGATCTCAAACCTTCACTCACGGCTTCCGCCACTTTTTTTTCGTCTTCAATGATAAGGATATGCATTTTTTTCTGTTCCTGGATTTTGAAAAACCGGATTTATTTGGCGCCCGGTTATATGTTTTCATCTAGTACCTCTTCTTTACGAGGAAAAATAAGGGGAAATATTCAAATAATCAACTAAAGGATGTCTTAAAAGATAGTAAGGATTCTTTGGGAAAATGAATATCTTGGATAACCGCCGAGGACGCCAAGATACGCCGAGTGAAAAAATATTTGAAAGAAGGTTTGAAACGGTTAGTGAATAACAATGACAAGATTTAAATTTACGAGTGGTGGAGTCTGAACGAGTGGGGCAGAAGGTTGTTTATAAAGAATGAATTTAACGCAAAGGCGCAGAGAGCGCAAAGATTCTCAATGTAATTAAATATTTGCAACTTTGAAAACGCGATTTTTTCATGACAAACTGTGCTTCCTCACCCTGTCGTAAGATCAGTTACGGGTGGGGAGTATATGTAAAAAGCACCTTTTCAAACCCCGGGTGTCCGCGCTTTCGAACATCAAAATACTCTTCCGATTAAAAATTTTACGAGTTTTTGACAGACAATCCCGGTTGAGAACTGCGCGGTCCCCGGGTGTTGGATGTAAGGGTACAATTTGTGCCGGCGTTTTACGGGCCTTGCAATAACACCCGGGGATGGGGTGGCCTGGATACGGCCATCATTTTTTGGGCATGTACCTTTCGTAATTTTATTATCCACTCGTTCCCAAGCTCGGCGATTGTCGCGCGGGGGGATAGTGAAAATGACAGCTATTCTGGCGAGGAAGGGATTTTTGTTTTTTTCATGGGCTTGGGAACATATGGCGATTTTTTATATATTTATAATGTAATTGTCTTATAGACTTCGCCCCGACAGGGGCGTTTTAAAATAACCCGGTGATTTTTCAACGGGTACAGAGAGTAAAAAATTGCACCCCATAAGGGTGCCTGAATATTACCTTTTGTACGCCTTTGGAAGTACGGATAAGAAGAAACGATCAGGAGAGAGGATTTTGCCCCTGATAAGTGAAATATCACCAATCACGGGACATTTTTATTGTAAACAAACAATATTTTATTAAATTAACATTGGGCTTACAAACATGGAGGGAATTTTGAAAAAGTATATTTTGTTGTTTCTCGTTATTGTATTGTTTTCATCAATTTACTCCCAGGATACGACTCGCGTTGCTGCGGATTCATCCTCCGCAGAACCCGCGCCGGTTCAAAAAGAACAATCTTTTTTTCATAAAGTGCGTCATTTTTTTGAGCAAAACATTTTTTTAGGGATTTTGCTCACAATTGGAAGTATTTGTTTCGGAATTTACCAATACATGCAACGATTTAAAGATACGAGAAAAAAGACTGAAATCGCTAGAAAAACCGAATGGAATCTGGAAGATCAAAAAAACCGTTCAGCCGAGGAAATCTCCGAGTTGTTACTTTTAAAAACATACAAGGAAAAGTTTGGTAAAATTCAATTGGTTGGTGCACCCGGTATTGACAGTGTTCCTGTTAATCTGATTGATACATTTGTTACATTGTCTTTATCCGACACCTGGCGGGCTGAAAATCAGTTCAAACCGGAGTGTAAAGCGGAAATAGAGCGGGAACATCGTATTTTGAATGCAAAACAGGTTATGCAGCGCGCCTTTGATGGGGATCGCCGGCTCTTGCTTGTTATCGGCGATCCGGGTTCGGGGAAAACCACCCTGCTGAAACACTATACAATGTGCTGTATTGAAAATAATACCAAGGAATTGGGTTTTGTAAATCCGGTCCTGCCGCTGTTTTTCCCGCTTCGTGAATTGAAATGGGAAAACGGAGAACCTGCATCTTTGAACAAACAGTTGCATAAATGGGCTGAAAGGCACGAAGTCAATATTTCTGCCGAGATTTTTTACCAATGGATGCAAAAGCGAAATACATTTATTTTGCTGGATGGATTGGATGAAGTCAGCGAAGTTGCCAAACGTCGCAAAGTGTGCCGGTGGATTGCGGATATTGTCGCCGGCCTGGGCCAAGCCAGATTTGTCGTGACCTCCCGCTGGACCGGATATCAAAAACTGGATGGCATAGAGATTCCGACCAGCCTATGGCGGGCCGATGTACGGCCGTTTTCACCGCAACAGCAAAAGGAATTTTTGCAAAAGTGGTTCCAGGCAGTGACCACACAGGAAAATATTTTAAAATCAAAAGATCAAACCGTCGATGTGCAAACATCTGAAAAAAAAGCGCTTAAAGACGCCGATGCAATTTACGGTTTTTTATATAGAAAAGAGAATCAAAATTTGCAGGAACTGGCTGCCACGCCCTTGTTGCTGCAGATCATGGCCATTATTTGGCGGGAAAAGAAATTTTTGCCTCACCACAGGTTTATGCTTTATTCCCTTTCATTAAATTATCTGCTCGAATTTCGCGATCTCGTTCGGGAACTGAAACCCTTGATCCCGGCACACCAGGCGGTTCAAGTACTGGCGCCGGTTTCCTATTGGATGCAGGAAAAACGCACCGATAGTGTAAAAAAACAGGAAATTTACAAAAAAATTCAGCCCATATTGAATACATTTGCTGCAAATAACCGCAAAGTTACTGCTCATGCCTTTTGCGAAAATCTGCGAGACCGGGCCGGACTGATCGTCGATCCAAGCCAAGACGAATGTATGTTCCGGCACAAATCTTTTCGCGAATACTTTAGCGCTTTATACATATCCGACAATCCGGACAATCCCCAATTACTTTGCAAATTGGTGAATTCCTTTGGTGATGACTGGTGGGAAGAGGTCTTGAGGTTTTATATCAACCAGTGTAACGCGGACCGGTTTGACATTTTTATGTCCGAACTGTTTAAAGCAAAAATATCCCGTGAGTTATCTCAAACGGCACAAAACTTGTTGCAAACTCTTATTAGTGAAGCACAGGCCAAAAAAATAACGGCACTGGTGGATTTTTTAAACTCGAAAAAAACCAACGAAAACCAGAAACGTTATATTCTGGAAAGTCTCAGATCGATCGGTACAAAGGAAGCCCTGGCGGAGATAGCCCGGTTTGCACAAAAGCGTGTTTCAGAGGGAAAGGCTGCCGTCATTTTTACAGGTGGTAAGGACCGAATAATTATACCGCCGGAAAAACAAAAAGTAAAAAATATTTTTACCGAATTTCCGGATTCTTTTTACAATCCCTGGGAAGAAAACGCCGAATACATTCGTATTTCCGGCGGTAGCTATACTTTTTCGGTGAATAAAAAACAGGTAACCGTGCCGGATACCTATTTTGCCAGACATCCGGTGACCAACCGGCAGTATCGCCGGTTTATCGCCTTTTTAAATAACGAATTGAATGAGAAAAAGATTAAATTGACTGTGGATTTATATTTAAAAGTACTGGCAAATGTTGCCAATACGATAAAAGGCTTTTCAGAATATATACCCACTGCACATGACATATTGCTCCAACGGTTCGCCATCAAGGAAGACAATAAGAGGTTTCTGTCCGACGAACAACCGGTGGTGGGTGTATGCTGGTATAACGCGGTCGCCTATTGTTTATGGCTCACTCTATTGGAAGCGGCATCGCAAAAACCGGGTGAGAATATTCAAATAGAACATCTGGCCTCTTTTTACCGGTTACCGCACGAACGCGAATGGGAATGGGCGGCCGCCGGGCGGGAGCCGGACGGTTTGTTACGGCCTTATCCGTGGCCGAAGCAAAAAGGCAAACCGACCAAGCTGTTGGCCAATTATGAAAAAATGGTCGGCACAACCACACCCATCGGCCGATATCCGGACGGTGCAACGCCGGAAGGATTGATGGACATGGCCGGCAATGTCTGGGAATGGCAGGCGAATAAGTACGAATCGGATCGACCTTGGCCAGCTTTACGCGGCGGCTCGTGGTATAATAATGCAGATAACCTGCGTTGTTCCGCGCGCAACAACAACAATCCGGACAACTATAACAATAATATCGGTTTTCGTGTGGTTCGTTCTCAATCATGCTAAAGAATCATCAAAATAGATGCCGACAGGTTTACGGATCTTCGGACGACGTTTGAGCTTGACATGTGGCTTTTGATCCGGCGGTGAATGCCTTACGTGGATAAACCCAAAAAGAGAAGGGCCCGGGCCACTTCAGTAGAATTTTCGAAAGAGCGGCCCGGTTATTATGAAAAGTTATACCAAACTGTTTTCCAAAGTTATTGCCTTTGATAATTTGCTCAAGGGAGCAAACGGTGCTGCCTATGGCAAGAGAGAACGAGACTATGCGCTCAAGTTTTTTCGAAATCTTGAGGAAAATTTATTTCAATTACAATCCGAATTGCAAAGTTTTAAATATTGTCCGGGAGCTTATTGATAATTCTAAAACAAGGTTAAAGCAAGCCCTTAGTGAGTTGGGACATTTTTTATCAAAAGACAGATTAAAATTAAATCCAAAACGGATTGAGCTGTTTCCTGCCGGAGTAGGTCATCCTTTTCTGGGACAGGTTGTTTTTAAAAGTCACAGGCGCCTACGAGGGGTTAATGTGCGTAAATTTTACAGGAAATATCAAAAATGGCAACAACATCCAGTACAAAACCTGAACCAGCGTGTTGCTGGATGGCGGGGCCATGCACTGCAGGCGGATACCCGAGGATTGCTTAAAAGACTGCAAATGGACGCGTGAATTGATACTTTTCGCGAGGGAACAAAAGTATCTTTTAGACATGGTTAAAATGTAAACATATGTGGATGTTTTTTATCGTTTTGTATAAATTTTTTTTTTTATTAGACGCATCAACCCTAATGATTACCTTTCCAAACCGGATCCGGAAAGCGAAGTGTAGGATTGCGGTTCCGAAATATGGAAGGGATAGCGATCATATGTAAAAGATACAGTTTGGGAACGAGAAGTGAACGATCGTATGCATTCATGCAATAGAGCCACAGTGAAAACGGCACCCCTTCTTTGTTTAAAAAATTTATAGCGGAGCGCGACCCCGCAGTGCCGCAAGGCGGCACGAGGAGGCGCGCGAAGCCCGCGGAGGATCCCCCCGCGTCCCTCGTAGAGGTGAAAATATTACGATCAGACGGAAAAATTCGAATTGACAATAAGGATCCGGTCCCGTGCGAGCGGGGGAGCCGGAGCGGCTCCAAATCAAAACATATTCTATAAAACCCGGAACAATGGTTGATTTTTATGATATATCAAAATATTTCTATTCTTGATTAATGTGAACTATTCTCGGCCGGAAATAACCGTTTTTAGCGCAACCGTCGAGGGCGCAAAGACTCCCGCAGTATGTATTGTTATTTTAGCTCAATCTGCAACTTTGGTAATATCTTTCTCCCCATTTTCCCCTTGCTTTTTTCCCCATCCCGGATTATTATTAGATAACACCTTTTTACAGGAGATAAAAAATGGACGAATTAAATTCCCGCCGCAGTTTTCTCAAAGTATTGACAACGACCGCCGCAACATCCACATCCGCTCTGCCGGTTTTCGCCCTGGCCGGGACGGGAACGGCACCGGCCAAAGTTTCGGCACCGGAGCGGTCCGCTCCGTCTGTCAATAACAGCCGGCCGGTATTGTTCGACGGTCCGGAATCCCCGCTTTTTCGTATTGTGCCGCTCGCGGGCAACAGCGACTGGTCTGCAGTGACCGTTCCCGTAGTGTCCGAAAAAATGGCGCGAAACGTCAAATTTGCGCCATTTGGCCGCGGCAGCGCGTGGGGTATTCCTTTTGAAATCAACAACCATATTATTATGATCAAAGACGATCCGTTCGAGATGACAACCGATGCTGTTTGGGCTGATTGGATACTCTTTATGCATACTACGGATATCCAGCCGCCGTTTGAAGGCCCGGAACAGCTCGGACGGGTGAACGAGCACATTGCCGATTATGAAATTTTGTATGAAAACGACAGTATCAGGGTACCTGTACGCATGCGGCATGAAATCAGCGTAATCCAGGGCTGGTGGGGGATCCGCGGCCTTGAGTGCGTGGAGCACCATAAACCATTGCCGCTGCGGCTGCATTCCGAGCAGACTTTTCCACAATGGGGCGCCAGCCAGTTCCGAGTACAGCGGCCCAAATCAGGAATGGATAACTGGCAGAATTTTATCTGGGCGTGGCAAAACCCGCACCCGGAGAAAAAAATCGTCGGATTCCGGTTTATCACGGTCAAGAACACCCGGGTGGTCATTTCCGCTATTTCCGCCGGTGAAGCAAGCAGCCATCCGCTGCGGTGGCGGCCGCGGCAAAAAGCCGTGTTGACACTTCCCGAAGGCACGGCCTTTGATCCCACCCTGGATGAACACGGATTGCTGAACCAAATCCGGCTCGACCTGGGACAGGTCATTTCCGCGACGCCGCGCTTTATTTACCCCAACGACGGCTGGGAGAAAACCGATAACAACACGCCGGCGGAAAAATCCCGCCGTGAAATTCTGATCGAATACACCGCCCACCCGCAGGCGAATTTTGTTTTACCGGGCGGCGAGCGGATTCCGGTGGCGGCGGTGGAGAAAAATACCGCGGCCCGGATAAAGCCGGTGGCGCCGGCACAGCAGACGGTAAAGATACGCGTGGTTGACAAAGTGAGCAAACAGCCGGTGGCGGTGAAATTGCACGTGCACGGCGAGGCCGGCGAATACCTGGCACCGCTGGCACGGCACCGGCTGCCCAATGACGCCTGGTTCGAGGATTACAGTGTGGATTTTGTGCATGCCGGGTCGCATTACTGCACGTACATTCCTGGCGAAACAATGATTAAACTGCCGCCGGGCCGGGTTTTTATCGAAGTTTCCAAAGGATTTGAAATCAAGCCGGTGCGTTTGGCGTACACGGTCACGGCCGATACAAAAGAAATCATCATTCCGCTTGAAAAGGTCCTGAACTGGCGGGAAAAAGGCTGGGTCACCGCCGATACCCACGTGCATTTTCTTTCGCCCCATTCGGCACTGCTGGAAGGCGCGTGTGAAGGCGTAAATGTGGTCAATCTGCTCGCCAGCCAATGGGGCGAACTTTTTACCAATGTGGGTGATTTCGACGGCAAAACCACGCTGGGTTCCAAACAGAGCGGGGGAGACGGCGAGTACCTGGTGCGGGTGGGCACGGAAAACCGCCAGCACGTGCTGGGACACATCTCTCTGCTGGGCTACAAGGGTGATATGATCACACCGCTGACCACCGGCGGACCGGACGAGTCCGCACTGGGCGATCCCATCGAGGTGCTCATGACCGAATGGGCGCAGCAGTGTAAAAAACAGGACGGTGTGGTGATCATTCCGCATTTTCCACGGCCGCCCATGGAGACAGCCGCCACCATCGTCAACGGTGACGCCGACGGAGTGGAAATGACATCGTGGGGGAACCTCTATTCCGGCATCGATCCCTATTCGCTGGCGGACTGGTACCGCTATCTGAATTGCGGGTATTTTACCGCAGCCGTGGGCGGCACCGACAAGATGAGCGCCGGGACCGCCGTGGGCACGGTCCGCACCTATGCGAAGATCGATCCCGCTGCGGCGTTTGATTACGAAACCTGGAAGACCGCCGTTCGCAAGGGACACACGTTTGTCACCTACGGGCCGCTGCTGGATTTTAACGTGGACGGCAAGCCCATGGGCAGCCGTATGGATATGCCGGGCAGCGGCGGCACGGTGGATGTTACATGGAAATTAGCCAGTGTAACGGTCCCAATGACACGTGTGGAAATGATCGTTAACGGTGAGGTGAAGGAGAGTCTTGCTGTTTCACCGGACAAGCAAGAGGGGAATTGGTCATTCAAAGCGGAAAAAAGCTGCTGGCTATCGTTGCTGGTGCGCGGGAAATATAAAGACAGACCGGAAATGATCGCCGCCCATTCCTCGCCGGTGAAAATTTTTGTGCAGGGCTCGGAAATGTACGCCGCCGCGGATGCGGTTTCCATCCTGGAGCAGATCGAAGGCGCCGTGGCCTATCTGGAGACCCTGGGCACGCAGGCGGAGGAAAAGGTATATAAGCGGATGCGGCTGAAACTGCAATCCGTCCACCGCGCATTGCACAACCGCATGCACCGGATGGGCTATTTTCACCTGCATACACCGGTGAAAGATCATGAGGAGCACAGGCGGGGTTAATTTCGAAATAATACTTTGTATTGCTGAATATACCTCCAGGGTGAAATCGTATCTCAAACCGGTTTGGTGTTCTTTATAATCATCTATGGCATTTTTAAACTCTCGTTCAGCATCAGGATGAAAAGTATATTTCATTTTTCAAATCGATTCCAAATGTCGTCAAATACTTTTTTCCCGGATATCCCCTGGACTTTTCCGGTTTTAAGATCATTTAACCTTTTTTGAGTAACTTTTATCCATTCACGTTCAATATCTGAATTCGTTGGATTCATACTTTTTATCAAGGAATCAATGATAAAAGCTCTATCCTCAATCGGAAGCGACAGAACCTCGTTAATGAGGTCTTGTTTTGAGGACATAGATAATATTTCTCCCTTTATTATAATTAAAAAGTGAACAGGTCATCCCGGCAGCTGGTGGCACGTTTTTAATGGATAATGTGATTCCTGCGATATTAATAATTGAATTTATAAAAATATTTTTATATAATCAATAGTGTCTATTTCAGGGTATCCCCCAAAATTTTTACATGATCAACTTTATAAAAACCTTATTTTTTTCTGTTTAACCTTAGTAGCAACCAAACCCCAAAAATTAACCTTATTAGCTTATTAAGCCTAAATATAATAAAAATAAGATAATAAGGTTAATTCTTTTGTGCGTTTTTCTACTAAGGTGAGAAAAGCAAAAATAAGGTTTAAAAATATCAACATATTTGATATCAATACTGATTCCCATCAGCAGCTTAATCATGGATTGTTTTTCAATTGAAAGACGACCGTAAATCATTTGTCTTTAAGCTCTTATGCAATATTACTCACCAAATTTTGGGGGATACCCTGTGTCTATTCCTTCAGTTAATATATATGAACCTACCGGACGCTGAGCGTTCTCAGCAGGATTCCCGCGCCCCATTGTGGTGTGAGAAAATGCGCTGGTTTTATACGCTCGAGCGGGGAAACATATATTTTAGTCTGTTCGATATTCCCAATATTCAGGATGAAAAGTATTTTTCATTTTTCAAATCGTTTTCAAACTCATTCCGGCGGCGTCATGCCAAAGCTGATCCATTCTTCCTTCGACGGACCATAGATGCCCGGCACCTCGATGTTTTCCAGCCGCATCAAAACCGTCATTTGCGCCCGATGGTGTATCTGGTGATTGACCAGAGCAGAGAGTATCTTGCGTTTTTCCCACTTTTGCCCATACACTTCGATCACGTCCGTCAGGTCGGCGTCCTGCCAGTTTTTCTGCAGCATCTCGACCAGTTGCTGGCTGTGTTTTTTATAAATATCGATCATTTGGGCAAATGATTCCGGAACCGGCATGTTATCAAGAGAATCTTTGCTCAATATGCCTGCTTTATGCGGCATTTCCGTCAATGTTTGAGTGATATGCCAGGCCAGACGGCCCAGACTCCTGACGTTTTCCGCAGCCTTTGCTGACAGATATTTATCGGGAATTTTTGAAAAAATTTTTAAGGTACAATCCTGTTCGGATTTCCAGTCTGTGATAAAATCGTTAATTTTTCTATACATGGAAGGCCCTCTTTTGGTGAAATGATGAAAATTTTTCCGTGTGTTTTTGTTTGATTGTACTCAATCTAATCGTCAATTTAATTATTTTCAAGTAAAAAGTGGGTTTTTTTTCGGAAAATCCTAAAAAGCGCTTTAAATTTTCAGGAATATTTTGAGGTCGCAAGACGAGTAAAAAACGATGTATAAGCAATGGAGGACGCCGGAGCGTCCTGGGATGGATCGTTTAATAAATCGTACGCTGCAAATAGAAACAGGAGTGAAAATCCTGCGGCCACGATCCATAAATTTTGGTTTTTTTACACCATCAATAATTCAACTCTTCCGCCGCTTCACGGGCGAATTTTATCAACTGCCAGTATGGCGCCGTATAGTGATTAACTGTTTTGAATTCTTTGGCCATGGCCTCAACCCGGGATTTAATTGCCTCATGATCTTTGGATAAACCTTTTATCCGCAGGGCGGACGACGCCCGCATGCCTTCGGGTATCGGACCGATCTTGCCGAATTTGTTGAGCAACGAGCTGTAAAATTTTACAATCCGGGCAACCGGCAATTTGAAAATATCGTAATCGAGCTCCTTGCCGGCATCTGCATAATCGAGCATGACCTCGATGACGGCGTTGTCGATGTGGTCCTTGAACAGCGTCTTCGGATCCCGCCATTCGGCGACCACCGTTAGTTGCGGGTCGTATTCCAGGTCCGAGGGCTCCTGGGTCTCGAAATACCGGGTGCCGACATAGGACAGCCATCGAATCGTGCCCGCGGATGAAATGTTCGTCATACCCATCCACAGTTTGATACCAAATTCCTTATAAGCCGTTGAGGCAACTTCGGCGCAAAAGTATTTCGACTGATCCTGATAATTCATCTCAAAATCGTATGGAATATGAGATTTTTTAGCTGTTTCCAATGCACGTGTGGCAGCCTTGTGCGGCAACATGGGATCGATGGCCGGTGTTGTACCGTTTGTTCTTAACCTCAGCACCATAATTCGAAGTTTTGTGTTTTGCAGATACTCCTCCATCGTCGAAACGATCACACCCCGTTCGATGAGCGCCTCGACGATGGAGACGCGGTGTGTGTTTTTTTCCACATGAACCAGTGCCACGTGGGAAAAGTTGCCCGGAAAGTCGTTTCCCCGTGCGATAAACGCGGATGTTGGGGCACCGCCTCTTGAGACGAGTATGTCCCCGCTGTGAATTTGCACCCCCCGCATCGTTGCCGAGGGCGTCTGTGACGGTTCGGGATACCCGGCAATGAACTGGGGAATATCTTTTTGTGGCGCCTGCAGCATCACCTCTTCCACAGCAGCTCTGCTGCCGTACAAAAGCCGGTACAGCGTCTGACGGCTGAGCCGGTCTTTGATATCCCAGTGCCGGGACTGTTCCTTGACCGTGTTCCGGATGTCACTGCTCAGATTTAAAAAGTCATTTAACCGGTTTAGATGGGCACCCACAAGGGGCGCGGTTTTGAACAATGCGGTTTCCAATTGATGAAATAAAGGTGAGTCCGGCGGCAAGTTTTCTTTTTTTATTTTTCCCAGTGCCTTTTCCGTCGCCAGAAGGGACGCATCAGTGGCACCAGCCACCTGTGAGTGGTCCATTTTGCGGTATATGACAAACTGTTCCTCCAGCGCATACCACAGGGAATCCTGGTTCCAGGCAAATTCGGAGCCCCGGACAGGCGGAATAATCCGGGGAGGAGAGTCGGGAATAAGCAGAATCAGGTATAAAACCAGGATGGCCAAGAGAAACGCCCCGGTGACTTTAAATTTCCGTGATATTTTTTGTTTTTTTATGTACGGAACGTCCTTTGACATGAGTTCACCCTTGTCATGTTTATGATCATTTTTTAAAGTAGATTATTATAGGTAATTTTTGTTTCAAAGTAAAGGGATTGTATTGCTTTTTTTGCAGGAATCGGTTATATTGAAATAAATGGGACGGAATTTTTCTATTGGATTGAAGAATTTATGGATCGAAAATGGTTACAAAAATTCAATATATAGCGATCATAGGTGATATCGTACAATCCCGGCAATTAAAAAACCGGGAAATGGTACAGGTTGAATTGCATAACTTTCTTGATCGAATAAACTCCGGACCTTTTCAAAATACGATCCGGGCACGTTTTGTCATTACGTTGGGTGATGAGTTTCAGGGCCTGGTGACGCGTCTCTTTCCCCTTGATTTATTTTTATCTACGTTTGAGTCGCTTTCTGCCGGTGTGTTTCAAACAAGATTCGGTGTGGGATTGGGAGAAGTCTCGACTCCCCTCAATGACCAGGCGGTCGGCATGGATGGCACTTGTTTTCACAATGCCCGGGATGCCGTCAATCTGGCGAAAAAAGAAAATAAAAGTGTTTGTTTTGCCGGTTTTGAAAAAAATACAGCACTCAATGCACTTTATCAGATTGTTTCATATATTCAGGAAAACTGGACCGAACGGCAGCGACAAGTTATTACAATTGATCAACAATGCGCAAACCATTCCGCCACCGCAAAAAAGTTGAATATTTCCCGCCAGTCGGTACGAGATATCCTTAACGCCGCAAAATATGATCGTTATATCGAGGGTTGGAAAGGGATTCTTGAACTGTTACGGAAATAAAATGATTATATAAGGTCAAAATGCCTTACATTGCTTTTGTAAGGTCAAAATGCCTTACATTGCTTTTGTAAGGTTAAATTGACTTCTAAATCTACTGTAATATAATTGCCTTACTTTGAGTTATTTTTTGTTCAATATAACCGGATTTGGCAATTTTTTAATTGGATAGCGAGAATGGCTGATAAACTTTTTATTGTTTTACTTACGGCACACTTGCTGACAGACTATATTTTTCAGCACTCTGAAATGGTCCAGCAAAAGAAACGTAAAAGGTTTTCGAGTTTTATTAATCATGTCTGTATTTATATTATTACCGCTTTTCTTTTGTCGGTAAACTGGCTTTCATGGAAGCTTGTTTTCGTGATTTTGCTGCAAGCTGTGCTTCATTTAATATTGGATTATATCAAAGTTCTATTGGAATTGAAACATCCGCAATTAAAGCTGGAAATCGATCTTGTGGATTTGCTCCTTCATGTTGCTATTATCTGGTTTACCGTAACTTTATGGACACCGGTATATTCTGATATCAAGGTACCATTTAACATGTCCATACCATTGATTTATTACATTCGCTTTTGTGTGTTTTTATCTGCGATCGTTTTATTAACCCGCGGGAGCACATTTTTTGTCCGGGCAGTTCTTGGTAAAGTGCGGACGGAAAAACAGCTCCAAGCAGACCGCACCGGCAGGTTGATCGGTAATATCGAGCGGTTGTTGATTTTTATATTTGTGCTGTGCAATAGTCCGGCAGCTATCGGATTTATTATTACAGCCAAGTCGATTGCACGGTTTGAGGAGATAAAAGAAAAAAGGTTTGCGGAATATTATATTATTGGTACGTTGACCAGTACGTTGATTGCGATCATTGTGGGAAAAGTGGTTGTTTTTATTTTAAACTCGGATTTTTTGTCACAATGAACAACCGATACCGAATTCAAAATAAAAAACGAGACGGCATGCTCTGAAACAAAATTTAGCATGGATTAAATCGACCTCTGCCCTCACCGAACCAGAACCATTTTACGTGTCTGCGAATAAAAACTTTTATTGTGAAAAAATTCAAACCTGCAAAAATAAACTCCACTGGGTGCGTTTTTCCCGTTTTCATCCCGTCCGTTCCACACCGCAGTGTAATTTCCATCTGCCAGATATGTGTCCCTTATTAATGTGCGGACCGGACTGCCGTTTACGGCATATATCCTTATCCGTACATTTCCCGCATTTGATAGCCGGTATAAAATACGGGTTTCGGAATTGAAAGGATTGGGATAATTTTGGTTCAGGTGGAAACCACTGTCACCTGGAGGTGTGTCTGCTACCTCACTGATTTCACCGATCGCCTTGTCCATCCATTCCAGACGGCCGGCCAGCCACTGTTTCATAAAGTAAATTTCCTCTTCATAGGTTTCACCCACGAACCAGTTGGGCCATAGGTATGTGCCGAGGGTCGGCCATTTTTCAAAATTACGTTTTTGTGCTTCATCCAGGGTGTCGGCAACGGCGTCGATATAATTTAAGAGCCGGTCGGTGGACAATATGTCCGGCCTCAGGACGGCCCAGCGACGTTTAAGGGTGGAAAGAAAACGATGGCTGTTTCTGATGGTTTTCCACCAGAACGGCGGCGCAAAATCACCCCCGCACGCCGCTATTAAATGATCCAGGTTCCAGCCCTCTGTTTCCCATCCGTTATAATAATCACCGTTACCGAATGACAGATTAAAATCCCACACCGGGCCCATCGTCAGCCGGCTATCGTTGCTGTCCCTGTCCTTGTACATGAAGGCGCTCAAGCGGTAAGCGTCGATATTTCTGCTGATCTCGTTAATGAGAAAATGGTTGACAAAGGATTCCAGATCGATATAATCCGCATAAGCGGCATCAGATCCATCTCTTTCGCCCTGCCGAACGGCGGTTCCAAATTTTGTCATAAAGTCTTCAATATAATTTTTCTGCTCTTCGGTGATGTCATTCGGCTGGGGGTAATGGTATTGGTAAAAAATATTTCCATCCATCCAGCCCCCAACTTGCTCCCCGTCCATTTTATCTATTTTGATGATATAACCCCCGGTCAGCGAGTCACCGGCTGTGTCGTCGATATCGAGGCGTTCAATATCCACCCGGTTTTTATCTCTTTTCAATTTTTCCATCAGGACGTAGATACCCTGATATTCTCCGTTCAGGAACAACTCACAGAATCGGGTCCGGCTGGCATAGCGGCCGATATCCCGGGATATTTTGTAGGCGAGCACATTCCTCATCTGCGTTTTATCGCTCCATGGATTGTGCAGCACCCAGTCATTTTCCGCCGGCATGCCCAAAAGGGAAACGTTGAGATTGTTGCCCAAAGCATCCAGCGTTTCGATCCTGTAGGGTTTTTTGGGAAAACCGCGGGATGTCGAGCCGCGTAATTCGATGCCGATGTGGCCGTTATAGTGGTTCCAGGGATCGGTGACATCGTTCAGTTCACCGGGTCCGTTGTCAACAATGCCCATTATTGCGTCGATACGCGGATCGTCGGGGATTGTCTGGCCCTGTGTGTCGATAAAAAGCAGCGGCAGGTTGGACGAAACAAAATCACCGGTTCGTTCCGGATCGGCAACCACTTCGCAGGTGATGAGAAAATCAGAACTGTTGGTTCCGGCGTTCAAACCCTGAACGGCAAATAAATTTTCTCCGGCGGATAGATCTTTGATATATGAAGAAATGTTAAAAGTCGCCGGTCCGTCGGATTCTATTGCCGAATTGGC